>JBGURM010000116.1:0-7721 GCA_045132035.1 Bacilli bacterium | reverse complement strand
GTTTTGACAAGAGATATAAAAAAAGGCGAAATCATAAAAGAAAGCGATTTGATGGCGAAAAGACCAGGAACTGGCATACCACCAATTTATGCTGATATTGTTATAGGAAGAACAGCAAAAATGGATTTGAAAGAAGATACCATTTTATTGTGGGATATGATTTAAAATGAAAGAACAATATTTGAATTTAAAAAACGAAAATGAAAAACTAAAAGATAGCGCCGGAACATCTAATCGAGGAAAAATATCGTTAATTGAAAAAATATCTTTCTTGTTTAAATATAAGAAGTATTTTGATAAATATGGTAAAGATAATGTTTTTAGGCATGTTGAAATAAAAAAAACTCCTGGTAGTTATTTTGAGATAGGTAGTAATTGTACATTTGATAATAGATGTGTTTTTTTGTTGACCAAACCATCGCCGAAATTGTGTATTGGAAGCAATGTAACAATCGGGAGAAATACTATTGTTTCAATAAAAGGACAATGTTGCATTGGAGATTTCACGCTAATTGGGCCGTTCGTACAAATAACAGACAATAATCATTCAATTAAAAGAAATAATTTGATAAAATATCAACTGTCATCAATCGAGAATGTTGATATAGGAGAAGATTGTTGGATTGGGTCGGGTGCAAAAATTTTGGCCGGTGTAACAATTGGAAATGGAGCGGTTATAGGCGCAAATGCAGTTGTTACACACGACATACCGCCATTTGCAATTGCAGTAGGGGTCCCTGCTAGAGTTATTAAATATAGAGAATGAGGAATCGTATATGGTTAACATAATTGGATTAGGTTATATAGGCTTGCCAACAGCCTTGATGATGGCATCTCACGGAGTTGAAGTAGTTGGAACTGACTATAATAGAGAATTGGTGGCTACTTTAAATCGTGGGGAAGTTACTTTCGAAGAAAAAGGTTTAAAAGAATTATTTGATGACGCTGTTAAAGCAGGTATTAAATTCTCAGATAAATATCAGGTTACAGACACATATATTGTTTCTGTTCCTACGCCTTATGATAAATTTAGCAAGGTTATTGATCCTTGTTATGTGGTTTCGGCTGTAAAATCTATTATGGAAGTTTGTCCAAAAGGAGCAATAGTGGTAATAGAATCCACAGTGTCTCCTGGGACAATTGATAAATTCGTAAGGCCTATTATAGAAGAAAAAGGATTTGTAATTGGAAAAGACATTCATTTAGTTCACTGTCCAGAAAGAATCATACCTGGTAATATGGTGTACGAACTTCTTCATAATAACAGAACAATTGGTGCTGACGAAAAAGAAATTGCAGAAAAAGTTGCAAAATATTATTCATCTTTTTGCCAAGGACAAATTGCTTTGACCGATATAAAAACTGCAGAAATGACAAAAGTTGTTGAAAACACATTTAGAGCAGTTAATATTGCGTTTGCTAATGAGCTTACTAAAATCTGCGACAAAGCTGGTATGGATGTATATGAAGTTATTAGAATTTGTAACATGCACCCTAGAGTAAATATTCTTCAGCCTGGCCCTGGTGTCGGAGGACACTGTATTTCAGTTGATCCGTGGTTTTTGGTTGGTGATTACCCACAACTAACCAAAGTTATAGGAGAGTCTATGAAAGTTAATGACTCTATGCCTGAGTATGTTTTGGCAAAGATTGCCGATATTATGAAAGAAAAAGGAATTACTGATTTCAAACGCGTTGGCCTTTATGGCTTAACATACAAAGAAAATGTTGATGATTATAGAGAATCTCCAACGTTGCAAATGTTAGAGCACCAAGCCAGTCATCTTGCTGAACCACTTAAAGTTTATGATCCGTGGATAAAAAAAGATATCGTCAAAAATCAATACCATGATTTTGATAAATTTTTAAATGATGTTGATTTGGTTGTAATCATGGTCAAACATAATCATTTAAGAGAAAACTTTAATAAATTAAAGAATAAAATTGTATTCGATACATGTGATGTTTATCCTTCAAAAAATAAATATAAATTGTAGACTCTTTTTGTGCTAATATAGTTGGACATATTGCAATTATTTATATAAAATTAAAAATTATGAAAGATTACGAGAAGAATTTTGGTTTTAAAACGATATGGCAATCATTTATTAGAAGATGGAAAGTTATTATTGCCATTTTTTTACCAATATCTATTGCTACCATAATTACTACACAGTTTATAATAAAAAAAACGTATACAAGTGACGTTATTCTTCTTAACTCTACAAACTTGGATGCTACAAGATATAGTACAATAAAGTATTGTATCGAAAAAGATGAAACTATTAATAAAACAGTTGACAATTTGGCTTCTCTTCCTACTCCTATTGTTGTTAGTTCCGAAACTATTAAAAACGGACTTTCATTTGTAGCTTTTTCATCCGCATCTCCAGGATCTGTTTCCTTTTCCTTTTCTTCGGAGAAAAGAAGCATTGTTAAACCAATTATTGTGGAGTTAACAAATACCGCTCTTTTAGCTATTAAAGATAGCGGTTTTAATATGGTGATAACAAAGCAGCCGAGTGAACCGTTGCTGACAAGCAAAAACAATTCTTATCTTATTATTGGCATAGCATCTGGCATTATAGTCGCTATTGGGTTTGCTCTTATTGACGAAATTATTTCTGATGAAGTATATGATAAGAGTGATGTTGAACTTTTGGGATCTCCTTCATTTGAAATAACAGCATCTAAATGATTTGGAGGAGGAAAATAGTTATGAGTTTTTTAAATCCAAATAAAGAAGAAAAAATTATTAATGGTTTAGTTAATGCAAATAGTAATGAAGCAATGCTAAATCAATTAACAGTATTGCAAAATGAAATAAGTGTTTCTTTTGAAATGAAAGTGGCTGCTATATGTGGCGTAAATAATGATAAACTTTCAACAGCGTTTGCTAGAAGCTACGCTGAAGCATACGCAAGAAATGGATTTTCTTCATTAATCATTGATGCTAATTTATATGAACCAGTATTAGCGAGTTATATTAATGGTGATGACAACGTTGAATTTAATGATGAAAAATCTAAGAAAACATTTAAATTAACTAAAGTTAGTGAAAAGATTGATGCTATATGTATGGATAAAGAAATATATCCAAGTATTGTATATAAAGAAGGAACAGTACAAAGATTGATTGATGATAATAAAGACAAATATGATTACTTTATTGTTATTATGCCTTCAATTAAGCATCATAAAGAAATATCTTTAATTAGTGATGCTATTAATTCTGTTATTTTGATAACACAAAAAGATGTCACTATTAAAAAGGATATCTTTGATGCAATTCAATACTTATCAGTTAATCAATTACCACTTGCTAAAACAGTAGTATTGAAATAGATTGTTTACATTTATTATTTAAGTATTAGCCGCATAAATGCGGCTATTCTTGTCTTTATAGATTGATTTTTAATTACTTGTATGTAATTATTGTTGTGCGAGGTAAACTAAATGAAAATATTAGTTACTGGATCAGCAGGATTTATTGGTTCTAATTTAGTTAAACGATTATTATTAGAACTCAATAATAGTGTTATTGTTGGTTTTGATAATTGTAATGATTATTATGATGTGTCTTTAAAAGACTATAGATTAAAAGAATTATCTAAAATTGAATCTAATAATGAATATGTTTTTGTTAAAGGAGATTTAACTGATAAATCATTATTAGATTCATTATTTAAAAAATATCATTTTGATATTGTTGTTAATTTAGCGGCACAAGCAGGTGTTAGATATTCAATCACTAACCCTGATGCATATATTAATTCTAACATCATTGGCTTTTACAATATTTTAGAATTATGTAGACATTATCCAGTTGAACATTTAGTGTATGCTTCAAGTTCTTCTGTGTATGGAGGAAATAAAAAAGTTCCATTTAGCACTGATGATAAAGTTGATAACCCTGTTAGTTTATATGCTGCTACAAAGAAATCAAACGAATTATTAGCACACTCATATTCTAAGCTATATAACATTCCTACTACTGGATTAAGATTCTTTACAGTATATGGACCAGCTGGTAGACCTGATATGGCGTATTTTGGTTTTACTAATAAACTCATTAAAGGTGAGACAATTGAAATATTTAATTATGGTAATTGCAAAAGAGACTTCACATATGTAGATGATATTGTTGAAGGTATCATTAGAGTGATGGAGAAAGCTCCTAAGAAAGTTAATGGTGGGGATGGATTACCATTACCACCATACGCAATATATAACATTGGAAATAACAATCCAGAGAACTTATTAGACTTTGTGCAAATATTATCTGAAGAATTAGTAAGAGCAAAAGTATTACCATCAGATTTTGATTTTGAAGCACACAAGAAATTAGTACCAATGCAAGCAGGTGATGTACCTGTTACATATGCTGATACAAGCGCGTTAGAAAGAGATTTTGGATTTAAGCCACATACTTCTTTAAGAGAAGGATTAAGGAAGTTTGCTGATTGGTATTATGAGTTTTATATAAAAAAAGGAAATAAATAAAAATATGAAAATAGCAGTAGCAGGGGCAGGATATGTTGGTTTATCAATAGCGACATTACTTGCACAAAATAATCATGTTGAATTAGTGGATGTTGTTTCTGAAAAGGTTGATAAAGTAAATAAACGCATCAGCCCCATTCAAGATGAGTATATTGAAAAATATTTTAAAGAAAAGAAATTGGATTTAATAGCAACACTAGATGGCGCTAGCGCATATAAAGATGCTGATTTTGTTGTTATTGCTGCGCCTACTAACTATGATCCGATTAAGAATTTCTTTGACACAAAATACGTTGAACAAGTCATTGAATTAGTGTTATCTGTTAATCCAAAAGCAATGATGATTATTAAATCAACCATTCCTGTTGGATATACGGCCTCTATTAGAAAGAAATATAACACTAACAATATTTTGTTTAGTCCTGAGTTTTTAAGAGAATCTAAAGCACTTTATGATAATCTTTATCCATCAAGAATCATTGTTGGATGTGATGATAGTACAAGAGAAGCAGCGGAAAGATTTGCTGTTTTATTAAAAGAAGGAGCAATCAAAGAAGATGTTCCTGTCTTATTTATGGGGTTAACCGAAGCAGAAGCTGTTAAGTTATTTGCTAATACATATTTAGCTCTTAGAGTGGCATATTTTAATGAACTTGATACTTATGCTGAAACCAGAGGATTAGATACCGCTGATATTATTAAAGGCGTATCTTTAGACCCACGTATTGGTGATTTCTATAATAATCCATCTTTTGGCTATGGTGGATATTGCTTACCAAAAGATACAAAACAATTAAGAGCAAACTTTGCTGATGTTCCTGAGAACTTAATATCTGCAATTGTTGAATCAAATAGAACAAGAAAAGATTTTGTTGCAGATAGAGTTCTTCAAGTAGCAGGATATACACCTGAAACCGCTAATAATATTACTGTTGGGTTATATAGATTAACTATGAAGAGTAATAGTGATAACTTTAGAGCGTCTTCCATTCAAGGTGTTATGAAACGTATTAAAGCTAAAGGCGTTAAAGTTATTATTTATGAACCAACATTACCTGATGGTGATGAATTCTTTGGCTCTTTAGTTATTAACGATTTAGATATATTTAAAAAACAATCTAATGCAATTATTGCTAATAGATATAGTAGTGAATTAGATGATGTTATTAACAAAGTTTATACGAGGGATATATTTAAAAGAGACTAAGTCTTAAAGATGAGTGAATATGATTGCAGCTTCGGTAAAAACCGAAGTTGCTTTATATATAAAGAGGTATTCTTCTTGATGCTCTCAAAAAGGAAAAATGGTATTATAAATATTGTTAAAATTATTAGGTGTTAAATATGAATGTAAGCGAATCATTTCTGTCTAAATATAAAAGGAATCCAGATTATTTGATTGATGTTCCTTATCGTGTGTGTCCTATTGGAGCACATAGTGACCATAATCTTGGAAAGATTACTGGCTTTGCGATTGATAAGGGTGTAAGGATGGCGTATTCGCCAAAAATGAATGGAATAGTTGAAATAGCGTCTTTACAATTTGAAAAAAGAGCACAGTGGCATGTGATGGAAGTTCCTCCTGTTAAAGAAGGAGACTGGGCGGATCATTTACGTGGTGCAACTATTGCTTTAGGAAGAAGATATCCTTTAAGAGTGGGACTATCTGCGGTTGTTACTGGAGAGCTCCCTATTGGAGGATTATCATCTAGTGCGGCTGTTATTATTGCGTTTATGTTAGCGTTAGCAAGAGTTAATAACATATCAATCACTGAAAGTGAATTAATTAATTATAGTAAAGAAGCAGAAAATAAATATGTTGGAGTAGCGTGTGGCAAACTTGATCAATCTTGTGAAGTATATTGTAGAAAAGACAATTTGCTTTATTTAGATACAAAAGATGATAGTTATGAACTTATTCCAACCCCAAATAATATGCCTCCTTTTGTTATTGGCATATTCTTTTCTGGACTTGAACACAACCTTGCATCTAGCAAATATAATATGAGGGCAGATGAATTAAGGAGCGCTGCATATGCTTTAAAAGCGTTTGCTGGTATGGAATATGGGAAATTTGAAGAAACAAATTGTAGAGAAGTACCATATGAGATATATGAAAAATATAAAGATAAACTACCAGTAAATTGGAGAAAACGTGCTGACCATTGGTTTAATGAATATAAAAGAGTGGAAGCAGGAGCAGAAGCATATCGTAGAGGCGATATAGTGGAATTTGGCAGACTTATTAATGAATCAGGAGCTTCTTCAATTAATAATTATGAAACCGGATCTGACGAATTAAAAACTCTCTGTGAGATCATTAAAGGCTGCGAAGGTGTGTATGGCACACGCTTTTCTGGCGCTGGGTTTAAAGGATGCTGTTTAGCTATCGTTAATCCTGATTATGCGGATAGTGTTTTAGAAAAAGTGAAAGAAGAATATATTAAAGCATTCCCAGAACATAAAGACAAATATAGCGCTCATATTTGTCACACTGCAGACGGAGTTAAATTATGAAGTGCTTAATTTTAGCAGCAGGATACGCAACTAGGTTATATCCTCTAACAGAGAATTTTCCTAAACCACTTTTAAAAGTTGGTAATAAAACTATATTAGATTGGCTTATTGATGATATTGAATCTTCAAAAAGAATAAGTGAATATGTTGTTATTTCAAATCATAAATTCGCTCATCATTTTGAAAAGTGGGCTGATAGTAGAAAAGAAGATATTAAAGTAGTGGATGATTTAACTTCTACTAATGAAACAAGATTAGGTGCTGTTAAAGATATGCAGTATGCAATCGATCAATTAAATATTAATGATGATTTATTAATCATTGCTGGAGATAATTTATTAGATTTTTCTTTAACAAGATTTATTGATTATGCGATTAATAAAAGAACATCTTGTGTAATGAGATATTACGAAAAAGAAGATAATAAACTTCGTAAAAGTGGAGTAGTAACAATAGATGCGAATGATAAGATTTTGAAAATGGCTGAAAAACCACTTAATCCAGAATCACATTGGTGTACGCCACCTTTTTACTTCTATGTAAAAGAAGACGCAAAACTCATTAAAAAAGCTATTGGAGAAGGATGCAATGTTGACGCACCAGGTAGTTTTGTTAGTTGGTTATGTAACAAAAAGACAATACACGCGATGGAAATGCCTGGATCAAGATATGATATTGGCAACTTAGAAAGTTATCAAAAA
>JBGURM010000115.1:0-8542 GCA_045132035.1 Bacilli bacterium | reverse complement strand
AAAGAGTGGCCCTTGGTAGAGCGATTGTTCGTGAACCAAATGTCTTCCTTCTTGATGAACCATTAAGTAACTTAGACGCGAAACTTCGTGTTCAAATGAGAACCGAAATCACTAAATTACATGAAAAACTTCAAACAACATTTATTTATGTTACTCATGACCAAACAGAAGCGATGACAATGGGTGATACGATTGTTGTTATGAATAAAGGATTTATCCAACAAGCGGATGCCCCTGTTACATTATTTGAAGATCCTACTAACTTATTTGTTGCGACCTTCTTAGGCTCACCGCAAATGAATATTATCGAATGTGATTTGGTTGAAAATAAAGGAAAAATCGGTGTCAAACTTGAAGGTGTCGACTCTAATGTCGTTTATTTAAAAGAAAACACCGCTAAACAAATCAAAAATAGTGGTCTTAATTTTGAAAAGAAATATCTCTTTGGAATTAGACCTGACCATATTAAAGTTGCTAAAGAAGGTATCCCTGCTCATGTTGATGCAGTAGAACAACTTGGAGATGAAACAATCATCTACACAACCATTGAAAACCATAAGCAACATGTAGTGGTGAAGGCTCCTTTAACAATTAATATCAATGTTCATGATGATATCCATTTAGATTTCTTAAAAGAAAGAGTCTACCTCTTTGATAAAGATAGTGAGCATTCTTTAATCGGTATGCCTTCATATAACAAGATTCCTTGTAAGCTTGAAGGAAATAAGATAGTTGTTGGTAGTCAAGATATCGAACTAGATGACGAATATGTTTCTCATATCTTAATGAGAGCCTACACTGATCCAATTTGCTTAGCGATTAAACCAGAACATGTCTCATTAGAGCCAAATGAATCTAACCGTAAATTAGACGCAAAGGTTGAATTTATTGAAGAAAGAACTAACTACAATATCATCTATGTCTCTTTAGATGGAGTGCAGCAATATTTAACCTTTAGAGCAGCGAAAGATAAGAAATTCGCTGAAGGAGATGAAATCAGTGTTTATCTCCCACTCGATCTGATGTTCATCTTTGATGAAAATGATGATTCATTATATTCACGTGAAGTCGTATATCCAAATAAGGCTAACGCGAATGTCAGTCACGACAAAAACGGAAACGTCATCATTAACATTAGTGGAGGAGAAAAACTCATCTATTCAAAAGAAGAGATTGGTGAAGTCGAAGACGGACAATATGAATTTGTTTTAAAACAAGACAAATGCCAAGTTGTCTTTGATAGAAAAACCGCTAAGAAGATGGAAAACGTCTTAACTAAAGTTGATAACGGCAAATACTTAACTGCTTCATGTTATGATGAAGAACCTCAACATAAAATCAATACAGTCTTTGCTCAAATTAAGGGCTTTGATGAATATGTGACATTCGTAGTGGAGAACAACTTCTCTGTTTACAAGATGCCAAAATTCAAACTTTTAGTGCCAGCAGATGGCTTTGAGTTAAAGAAATAAAATATCAAAAAGGCGGTTATCTTAAGCGATGATCGTTTTTTTGTGAAAAAAGTATCCCAATATTTATATTATATATTTCTATTAATTTAATACTTTGTACTAACTTAATATAAATATAGGGATAAATTTTGAGTCTAAAAATAACGTTTGAAAGATGTATATTTTTCTTTTACTATGTTCTCACTTATGGCGAAGACTAAAGGTTTATCTTATGAAGAAAAAATGATTAACGCTTTGAAGAAGCTTCCTAACCCGATTAGAGATAACAAACATCGTATTAATATTGTATTCGAAGATAATCGGGCAAGAAGTAACGAAAGCAGATTTGAACATATAATTTTGAAAAGACATAACTTATTGCCAAGTGATATCAAACGAATAGAAAAAGGTATAGATGAGTCGATCTTAAGAAAAGATAAAGATAGAACAGGTACATATAGCATATATATAAAAAGAAACAGTTATAGTGGAGAATATATTAAAATTTCGGTGGAGCTTGATTTCAAACAATCAAACACCGCAATTGTTAAAACAATATTTATTACAAAGAGCTTAAAATGATTATCACAACAAGAAAATGTTGTTATAATATTACTGTCAAGGGTGGAGATGTACGTCCTTTCCCGCTAGAAATACCGGTGAGGTAACGTCAGCGTACGACCACGGCGCACCAAAGACTAGTATTGGTGTATAGCGATCCAGGGTTATGCTGGCCTGGTTGACAGAATAATGACATCTAGAGATAGATGTTTTTATTTTTTGTTTACTGATAATAACTTCATCTATTCAAGATATTTTCACTCAATTACCAAATTATAAAAACATATTAAATATTTATTTAAAGACCAAAAATAGTAAAAACTAAGTATTTTTGTTTACTATATTTTATGATTTGTTTACGAATTGTTTACTTGATTTGAGAGTTGTTCACTAAACCAGAATTGTTATTTGCTTTGCAATAAAAGAAACTAAAAGTGTAAACAAATAACTTCATTATTCGTCTTAACATATTGTTTTGACGCGATTAAATCGGTATTTAGATTCTTTATCGAATCTTTATATATAGAATTTCATTTCTCAGATTTAAGGAGGACACTCAATGAAATCAAAAATCTTAGCATTAGGTGTTGTATTCACATTAATGCTAACAGGCTGTGGCCCAAAAGACTCAACAGTCAAAGCTGAATCTGTCTCTTTAGATAAGACCTCAGCTACAATGGTGGTTGGCGATCACCTTCAATTAAACGCTACAGTATTACCAGAAAACGCAACCGACAAAACAGTTACTTGGTCCGCAAGTGATACCAGTATTGTCAGTGTTGAAAATGGTTATGTTTCCGCTTTAAAAGCTGGTGATGCAACTGTTACCGCTACAACTGTTAGTGGTGGATTCAAGGCAACTTGTACAATTAAAGTTAATAACCCAGTCGTCCATGTTACAAGCGTTTCGTTGGATAAGGCTACAGCAACAATGGTCGTTGGTGATGAATTAACACTTACCCCAACAGTGTTACCAGCAAACGCAACAGAAAAAGCGGTTAGATGGTCTGTTACTGGTGATGCAGTTTCAGTCGCAAATGGTAAAGTCACTGCTGAAAAAGCTGGCGAAGCTACAGTTAAAGTTACTACAGTTGATGGCGCTAAAGAAGCCTCATGTGTAATTACAGTTAGTAACCCAGTCGTACATGTTGAAAGTGTTTCATTAGATAAATCCGAAGCAACAATGCTCGTCGGTAAAGAATTAACACTTACAGAAACAGTCTTACCAGCAAACGCAGATGATAAATCAGTTTCTTGGTCAGTTACTGGTGATGCAGTTACAGTTGATAATGGTAAAGTCACCGCTGCTAAAGCTGGCGAAGCTACAGTCACAGTTACAACTACTGATGGTAGTAAAACAGCATCTTGTACAGTTACAGTCATTGCTCATACTGGCATTACAATGACAGTCCTTGGAAGCTTAACATTAGCCGATGCCGCAGCTACAGCTTATGGCAAAGCAGATATTCCAGTGTTAATTACTCTTTCTGGCGATGATGCAGAACATGTAACTGTTGAAGTTGATGGAAGTAAATTAACTACAACTTATTATATCTATGATAAATCCAATGGTAATTTAACAATTGCCACTACCGGAAATATTGGTAATTCCACTTTCTCAGTTGGCACAATCACAGGTAAAGTAAATGTAAATGCCGCCTTTGATACAATTGAAAACATTTCTGTTGATGGCTCTATTAAAGATTACATTACAAATAATGGTAATATTACTTGTAAAGCAGCTTGGAGCAATAAATGTGACTATGCTACTGATGCAGCATCTCAAGCAGTGTGGCAAAGAAGATATATGACAACAAGTTGGCAATACAATAGTGGTTCTGGACAATGGACTACATCTAATTCCACATATCATATGGAAGAAGAACATTCAATGGGATTAAGAATTGCCAATAATTCCTACGGAAAAACTTCCTTCTTATTGAAAAAAGATATTAACGAAGGTAATGGAGTTAAAGCTCGTGGCGTGTCAGTTTGGGTCTACAATCCAAATGGAAATATCTATAAAGCATTTAATATCTTTGCTTATAAAGCTGCTTCAACAGCATCAGGAGATCACGTTATACCTAGTAGTAATTACCTTCAACCACTTGTTAAAAATTCAGTTGATGGTGGTGTATGGGTTAACTATCGTGTTGGATTCTCAGAAATAACACTTTATAACTTCTCTATATATGTTGAAACAAATAGCGCTGATACAACTTACCTCTATTTAGGACACGTCTCCTTCTTCTAGAGATAAGCTTAAAACAGTTAAAGTTAAAACAACCATTTTATAGGGTCTTAGTTCCATTCTAAGACCTTTTTAAATAAACAAAATAAAATTACCAAAACAATTCACAAAATGTACAAAATTATTAACAAAATGTACATTATATGAAATAATGAGTGTGTAAGGAGGATAATATAATGACTATTACTTCTACAGAACTCAAAAACGATTTAAGCAAATACCTTCACTTAGCGGAATCTGAAGATGTTTTTATCACCAAAAACGGAAGAGTTATGTGCAAAATAACAACTGTATATGAAGACAAGATTGCCTTAGTTAATTCTTTAGTGGGAATCTTGCCAGAAGGTGCTTCGATTGAAGAAGGAAAAGACGAAAGATTAAAAAGACATGAAACTGTTAATTGATACATGTGTTGTTTTGGATGTAATTGAAAATAGAGCTGATTTTGTTGAAGAATCTAAAAGAATATTTTTAATGACTGCCCAAAACAAAATTGAATCATATCTTACCGCGTGTTCAGTTAAAGATATTTATTATCTAGTTCATAAATATTATCACGATAATGACAAGGCCAAAGAGGTCGTATCTACGCTATTAAAATTATTTAATATTTTAGATGTAAATGGTAACGATCTTGCAAACGCTTTAGCGGATAATATGAATGATTATGAAGATGCAACAATGGTTCAAAGTTGCTTAAGACACAATATTGACTATATTGTAACCAGAAATATTAAAGACTTCGTTAATTCTTCAATACCAGCAATCTTTCCTTCTCAAATAGAATAAATTTCATCGCTAAGTGAATGAGAATATTAAACGCCTTAATTGGCGTTTTTTAATATCTATTGTTTTCATTAAAATGATAAACAAACTATATAATAGTTAAGTCTTGTGATATATTAATTTTGTTATGAAAAACGTTGCAAAACTAAAACCGTGTATTAAGTCATATATTTGGGGTGGTAACTATTTCCAAAAATATGGCAAGGGAGATCAAGAAGTCATCTCAGAACTTTGGGAACTTTCTGTTAGAGGAGAAAACTCCTCACTAGTGGATTCAGGAGAAAACAAAGGCAAAAGATTGGATGAAGTTATTACTTCTAGTGATATTGGACCTGTTAATGACTGTTTTCCATATTTCCCAATATTAATTAAATTAATTGATGCAAAAGATAATCTGTCAGTTCAAGTTCATCCTAGCGATGAATATGCCTTAAATAAAGAACACTCATTTGGTAAAAGTGAGATGTGGCACATTATTGATGCGGACGAAGGTTCGGGAGTGTACGTAGGTTTTAATAAAGATTATTCAAAAGAAGAAATCGAACAAAAACTTAATAATGGAACAATTTTGGATACTTTGAATTTCTATAAAGCAAAACCAGGAGATACATTCGTTATTACTCCAGGAACAATCCATGCGATTGGTAAAGGAATTAGATTAATTGAAATTCAACAAAATAGTGATCTTACTTATCGTTTGTACGATTATTTAAGAAAAGACAAGAATGGTAACTATCGTGAATTACATATTTCTAAAGCTTTAGATGTTATTGATTATCATAAATACCATAAACCTATCATCAATAGTGATTTACTTATGGACTGTAAATATTTCACCGTGAATAAAAAAGTTATTAATAAAGAATTAGAATTATCAGCGTCTAATGATTCTTTCATCACTTTTACTTTCTTAAGTGGAAGTGGAAAAGTTGATGAAATACCATATAAGAAGTTTGATACTTTCTTTTTGCCATATGGAAAGAAATGTGTGATTAAAGGAGAGGGAGATATCGTTATTTCCCAAGTTAGAAAATGATTGTTTTAGGAATTGATGTCGGTGGCACCACAATGAAAGGTGGGGCAATTAGAGATAATGGACAAGTACTTGATACTTTTTCTATTCCTACGGATAAGTCATTATCTCCAGAAGATATGTTCTTTTTACTTAGTAAGGCGATTAATGAATTTAAAAACACTCATCATTATGATGAAGAAATATCTGGTGTTGGTTTAGGTATTCCTGGCCTATTAGATAAGAAAAAAGGAATCATCTTCTCTAGCCCAAATATGCCTACTTGGTTAGACTTTGAAGTATCAAAATTCATTGAAAAACATGTAGGTCTCCCAGTAAAAATTGTTAATGATGCTTCCGCGGCAGCTTTAGGGGAAGCAAGATACGGTAGTGGTAAAGACTATCAAAATCTAATTATGATTACCTTAGGTACCGGTGTTGGTGGAGGGATCGTTTTAGATAAAAAACTATATGATGGATTAGGTGGAACAGGAGCGCAGCTCGGACACTCTTTAATTGAATTTAATGGAAGACCATGTGGATGTGGTAGAAGAGGATGTTTAGAAGCTTATGCCTCTGCAACCGCATTAATTAAAGAAACACAAAAAGCAATTGAAAAACATCCAGAGAGTTTGATGAATGACATCGCAAAAGGATATGGAAAAGTCTCCGCAAGAGTGGCTTTTGACGCTGAAAGAAAAGGAGATAAAGTTGCTCATCAACTTATCGAAGAATATATTATGTATCTTTCTGAAGGATTACTTGATTATTGCAATATCTTTAGACCTGACATCTTTGTTCTTTCAGGTGGAGTTGCTAATGAAGGAGATTATCTAATTTCTCGAATTGAAAAATATTTAAAAGACCACAATTATGGTTTTAAAGGTTCTCCAGCCATTCCTGTTAAACAAGCAATCTTAGGATATGATTCAGGGAAGATTGGAGCGGCGTCACTTTTCTTCTATAATGACTAATATGGACTATTTAAAAGAATTAAGAAAAAGAACAAATCATATGCCTTTAGTGCTACCGCATTCAGTAGTCATTCTTTTTAATGAAAAAGGACAAGTCCTTTTAGAAGAGAGAAGTGATGATGGATATTTTGATTTTCCAGGTGGAGGAATCGATTTAAAAGAAAGCGCGGAAGATGCGGCTAGAAGAGAACTATTAGAAGAGACTGGATTAGTTGCTAAAGAGTTAGAATTATTTAAAGTTTATAGTGGTGAAATTACTCATTATGTCTATTTCAATGGAGATGAGATATATGGGGTTGATCTTGTTTATATCTGCAAGAAATATGATGGTGAATTAAAACCTCAAATAGAAGAAGTTAAGAATCTTCTCTTCGTTGATCTTGATAAGATGCCAGAGAAGATGTCTATTAGAAACAAACAAATAATCAAAGATTTGAAGAGCTTAATCAAATAAAGCGTTTTCACTATAAAAAGTACTACAGTACCGAAAAGTATTGTTTTTTTCTGGATGTGAAAAGTACATTGCCAAAAAAGTAATAAAAATAAGTTTGAAAATATATAAATAGGTCGCGTACGCGCACGTTGATAAGTTAGTCAAAAAAATTTTTTTCAACTTTTTATCTCTATATTAGAGATAATTTCATAAATATAATAAAAAAATAAAAAATTTTTAAAAAAACACTTGCATTAATATTTTTATAGGCGCATACTATTACCAATCCAATTCGAAAGGGTTGGATGAGTCCTAAGAACTGATAGGTTCTTAGATAACTCAAATCTAGGTAAGTCAATCACCGCGCAAAAAGAAGTTGATACAGCGGCTTCCTGAATTCAAAAATTCTTGATTAATGATTGCTCTAGTGGGGTTGCTCTTCGGAGCTTCCTAAGGTCAGTCCTCCCTACTTGTAGTGGTTGTTGAGTTAGAACTTAACAGCGTAATTCCACCGCCTGACACGAATGCTTACAGAATAAAGCAAAATTACGAAGAGGACATCGCAGTGACAATCTCCTGCGAAACAAAGAAACCCGCCCTTCACGCTAAGGTCAACTCAAAACGTGAAATAAATGAAGATCCTATTTGGTAGCAAGCTTCATTGAACAGATGGCGATAGAGTTCAGCCGTGCATAAGTCGATCAACCAACATTACTAAGTTGATATGTAAGGTTCCAGGATTAAATCTTCTGGTTAATGATCGCAAACGACTTATCTCCCCGCGAGATAGAAACAGGCAACCCTCCCTGCTACAGTGGTCGCTGAGTTAGAGCTTAACAGCGTAAGAACCACCGCCTGACACGAACGAAGAGGAAAATCATGTCAATCGACTAATAACGAAAGACAAAGCCTAATCCACATTACTCAACTCACTGTGTGGAACTAATGGAAGGGTCTCAAAACTCTAGGTACCTTCCATGAAGATAAGGTCTAATGAGCTTAAGACTAGATAAGCCAACCAGCTCCATGAAATTGATGGTGGAGCCTCCGAGGATTAAAAGTCCCTCAGTTAAC
>JBGURM010000114.1:0-10847 GCA_045132035.1 Bacilli bacterium | reverse complement strand
GTTGTTATCCGGTATTAGCCAAAGTTTCCTCTGGGTATCCCAAGCTTAAGGGCAGGTTACCTACGTGTTACTCACCCGTTCGCCACTAGGCATCAAGGAGCAAGCTCCCATCCACCTCGTTCGACTTGCATGTATTAGGCACGCCGCCAGCGTTCATCCTGAGCCAGGATCAAACTCTCAATGTTTGTATTCTAGTTCAAAATTATTATCTGGTTTTGTAAATTTAAAAAATTGACGTTTGTTGTTTGTACATCTGTTTAGTTTTCAAAGATCAGTTGCGTGCTTTATATTACTTTGTAATAAGTTCGTGCTCTGAACTGCACGCTTGAATATAATATCACTTTTGATAAAAATGAGTCAATCACTTTTTTAACTTTTTTTCTATTTTTTTATATGTTTTATTTTTTTCTTGATTAGGTCTAACTTTTTTGTTATTAAAATTTATAATTTTATTCATTTTTTTCGATTATTTCTAAATATATTACTTAATTAATATAGTTAGAATGTATTTCTTTTATATAAATACACGCGTATATACACGCATACGCGTAAGTAAAGGTGATGGGAATAAACCCACCACCAAATACTTATTTTTTTAATCCTAACTATTTTTTATTTCCAAAAATGATTAATAAGAAATATAAAATCCTAATAAATACATTAATGAAATCCGTGTACATGACGAACGCGTAGTAGAAGGAAATATTTCGATCTGCTGCACCACGTTCAGTAATCTTTTTGACATTCCAGACATCAAACATTGCAATGAACATCACTGCAGCGAAGATGACGAATGAGACAATCCACCATATAGTGGTTGAACCAATTAACCAGTTAGCAAGTACTAATATTCCACTACCAAGTAATAAGCCAAGGCCTAACATTCCTAAAGGAGCAAAATTTCCTTTACTCACTAAGGCAATTAAACCCATAAGGAGGAAGATACCTGAAGTGATTCCAAAGGCCATTCCCATAATTCTCCAATCAATGAAGATTGTAAATGTGGAGAATAGGACACCAACTAATATTGAATAAATAATAGAAGGAACTAAAACGGAATGTTTGCCTCTTAAGACAACAAAGTTAACCACTAGCATCATGATTATTAGTGCGACCGCACTACCAATCATCACTCCTAAGAATGGTCTAAGTACTTCTTCACCAGTTCCACCAGCTGCGACTGAAGCAGCATATAAATGGGTGATAAGTGCACCTAAGCCAAATGCCACCGCAGCGGTAATTGCTAGATACATAAACATATAGAGGAAGACCTTAGCAAAGCTAAGAACTCCACTAGTGTCTACTTCTCTATCTTTTGTTAATTTTTTGACTTTTGAACCGGATTGCCCATTAAAATAGTCACGATCTTCTTCAAATCCTGGCATAATAATGAACTCCTAATAGATTAAAGAATGTTTTTAAGTAATTCTTCGTATGAATCAATCTTGAGAGAAGCTCCGCCAACTAAAGCACCATCAACATCTGGGCAAGAAAGATATTCTTTAACGTTGACAGGTTTAACAGAGCCACCATATAAGACTCTGATTTCATCAGCGACATCACCAACTAATTCTCTAATGACATCACGGACGAATTTACAAATATCTTGAGCGATTTCACTTGATGCATTTTTGCCTGTTCCAATGGACCAAACTGGTTCATAAGCAACAACTAAATGTTTAACATCTTCAGCAGTGAAATCTGCTAAGCCTTCTCTAACTTGTCTACCAACGACTTCTTTAGTTCTGCCTGCTTCAAATTCCGCTAAGGTTTCACCAACACAGTAGACTGGTACCATATTGTTAGCAAATAAGGCTTTCATTTTGTCATGACATTTTTGGTTGGTTTCATTATCATATGCTCTTCTTTCAGAGTGACCGATAATAACCCAATCAATGCCAAATTCTTGTAACATTGGAATGCTCACTTCACCAGTGAACGCTCCACTTGGATTAAAATGAACGTTTTGGGCAGCAACAATCATATCTTTACTAGCAGCTTCTTTAGTTGCGGCTAAGCTTAAATATGTTGGAGCAACACCTAAATCGATATTATTTTTCTTTGCGAGTTCGGCAAGTGGTTTACTTGCTAAAGCAAATTCTCTTGCTTCGCTAGCAAGCTTGTTCATTTTCCAGTTGCCAAGTAATAATTTTCTTCTCATATTAACCAATAACATCAATTCCTGGGAGATGACCATCATTTTCGATCATTTCAAGAGATGCTCCTCCACCTGTAGAAACGTGTGAGAATTTTTCTTTATAACCAAGTTTTTTAGCAGCGGAAGCACTGTCTCCACCACCAATAACTGTGAATGCATCTTTTAATTCTGCACAAGCTTTACAAACTGCGACTGTACCATCGGTGAATTCATCTTTTTCAAAGACACCCATTGGTCCATTCCAGAAAACTGTTCTAGCTTTAGCGATTTCAGAAGCATATAAAGCAGCGGTCTTTGGTCCGATATCCATACCTTGGAATCCTTCTGGGATATCACCTTCAACGATTCTAATATCGGTTGGGTTATCGAAATCATTAGCGACTTTGGCGTCGATTGGTAAAAGAATCTTACCAGTGTCATACATTCTCTTCGCATATTCTAATTGGTCAGCTTCAAATGGAGAATTACCAACTTTCTTTCCTAAAGCGACTTGGAAAGTATAGGCCATCGCGCCACCGATAATGACTTTGTCACATTTCTTTAATAAAGAATCAATGACTTTAATCTTATCAGAAACTTTGAATCCACCTAAGATGGCGATATATGGATGATTTTCAGCTGGAACATCAACCACTCTTCTTAAAGAGACGACTTCTTTTTCAACAAGATAGCCAATAGCGACTTGTTTGCCTTCACCCTTTAAGATTTCTGGGATACCAAATGTAGAAGCGTGTGCTCTATGAGCGCTACCAAAAGCGTCCATAACAAATGCATCACCTAAAGCAGCCCATTCTTTTGAAAGTTCTGGATCGTTCTTTTCTTCACCCTTTTCATAACGGGTATTTTGCATTAATAAGACTTCACCATCTTTGAGTTCGTTAACCATTTTGGCAAGTTCTGCGCCTCTAGTAACTGGGCAGAAATGAACTGGTTGATTAAGTAATTCACTTAAACGAACTGCGACTGGGGCCATATTGTTCTTTTTCTTTTGTTCTTCAACCACTTCTGGTGCTTCTTTGTGTTTTACTTTGCCTAAGTGAGACATTAAAACAACACGAGCGCCTTTAGCGATTAATTCCTTGATGGTTGGTAAAGCGGCGACAATTCTATTGTCATCAGAGATAACTCCACCTTTTTGAGGGACGTTGAAGTCAACTCTAACAATAACGCGTTTACCTTTAAGGTCTTTCATGTCCTTAACTAATAACATTTTACTTTCTCCTTATAAATGTAAAGCGCCCACTTTTGATGGGCGCTTTTTAAATTAATTTAACTTATATTGCCCAATTATTTTAATTCTGCAAAGTATTTAATGGTACGAACCATTTGGGAAGTATAAGAGTTTTCGTTGTCATACCAAGAAACGACTTGGACTTGGAATAAACCATCAGCAATCTTTGTAACCATGGTTTGTGTGGCATCGAATAAGGAACCAAATCTCATACCGATAACATCGGATGAAACTAATTGTTCTTCTGTATAACCGAAGGAAGCACTTGCTTGAGCTTTCATTGCAGCGTTGATAGCTTCTTTTGTGACATCATCACCTTTGACAACTGCGACTAAAATTGTTGTGGAACCAGTTGGGACTGGGACACGTTGTGCACTACCGATGAGTTTGCCATTTAATTCAGGAATGACTAAACCGATAGCTTTAGCAGCACCTGTGCTATTTGGAACGATGTTAGCAGCACCAGCACGAGCTCTTCTTAAATCACCTTTTCTGTGTGGTCCATCAAGGATCATTTGGTCACCGGTATAAGCATGGACTGTTGTCATGATACCAGATTGAATTGGGAATGCATCATTAAGAGCTTTGGCCATTGGTGCTAAGCAGTTTGTTGTACAGCTAGCAGCAGAGATAATAGTATCTTCTGGTTTTAAGGTCTTTTCATTGACTGAGAAGACGATGGTTGGTAAGTCGTTTCCAGCTGGAGCGGAAATGACGACTTTTCTTGCACCTGCATCGATATGAGCTTGTGCTTTTGCTTTAGAAGTATAGAAACCTGTACATTCTAAGACGACATCGACACCGAGTTTACCCCATGGTAATTTTTCTGCTTTTGGTTCTGCGTAGATGGTGATTTCTTTTCCATCGACTGTGATTGAACCTGGGACTAAGACTGCTTTTGTTTCTTCGTCAACGACTGGTTCTTTTGAAGAAACTGTATGTAAGTTTTCTCCGAAGACTCCACAGTAGCCACCTTGAGCGGTGTCATATTTTAATAAGTTAGCCAACATTTTTGGGGAAGTTAAATCGTTAATCGCAACGATTTCATATCCTTCTGCGCCAAACATTTGTCTGAAGGCTAAACGGCCGATACGACCGAATCCGTTAATTGCAACTTTTACTGACATTATATAAATGCCTCCTTTATTTCACTGCATTATATAGTTTACACTATATTATTTTTTTCTTTCAATAGGAAAGATACACATTTTTTATTTTTTGATTTTAAAAGGCCTAGTTGTTAAAACTAGACCCATTATTTTAAAACCCATGATGTTCGTTGATATCCACTATCACACCTTGGAAATATTCATCCATCAATTCTTTGTAACACTTCAAAGCTTTAATGTAATCACTTTGAATCTCAAATTGTGTCATCTGGCTATATAGTTTGTTTCCAAAGGAAGGATCAAATCTACATATCGCTTCTCTTACATTATGAAGGATGTAATTAAATGCGTCACCACTATGAGTTTTCAAAAGACTTTCACCTTTATCAGCAATACTTTTTAAATATTGATAATCTTTTCCTTCGTAGTGGTTATTTTTCATTATATTAATATAAACCTTTTTTATAGACGCCTTTTTCCACTAAATCGTTAAGAGCTTTAACAACTCCTGGTTTATCTTCTTTATATGTAACGCCAAACCAGACACTACTTGTCTCAAGTAGCTTTAAGGTTGCCTTACCTTCATGAACGAGTTCATCGACCACTGTTGGAATTAAGAATTCACTCTTAGGAACATTGATATTTTTTTCTAACCACGCAGGGAATCTTTCTGCTAAGCGAGCGATTAAGTCTTTATTAAATGCAAATAAATTCATACTCACTAAATCATCAGGTCTAACTTCAAATTCCGCACTTCCATCTAATGGAGTAGCAACAATCTTGTCACCTTTTCTTTCAATTGAGGATTCCACTAATTTTGTTAAATAACCGTTCTTTTGGAAAGCAACACCACGTTTAACAGCGCCATTTTCTGTCATTGTATTAGCGACTTTAAAGGCAACATTTGCGTATTTACCTTCACTACCTTTTGGTAAGCTTGCTAAATATTTATAAGCAACTTCATATGTCTCTTTGCCATAGAAGTCATCACCATTAATGATGATAAAATCATCTTTAATTAAATCTCTTGCGGCGTAAATCGCATGAGCGGTTCCCCATGGTTTTTCTCTTCCTTCAGGAACTTTAAAGCCACTTGGAAGATCATCTAATTCTTGGAAAGCATATTCAACTTTGATAATCTTTTCGACTCTTTTACCAATTGAATCTCTAAATGCTTCAAAAAATTCTTTTTTAATAATGAAGACGACACTGTCGAATCCAGCGCGTTTCGCATCATATACGGAATAATCAAGTAAGAAATTACCTGCTTCATCCATCTTTTCCATTTGTTTGAGTCCACCGAAACGGCTACCCATACCTGCTGCTAAAATTACTAATTGCATAATATTTTTAATTTTTCTCCTTCTATTAGTATATCTTAATCTTCAAAAGATTGTATTCCTTTAAATAAAGTTGATAAATCAACTCCTAATGCAGTCGCGATTTTTTCAATAACGACGACCGTTGGATTTCTCATTCCTCTTTCAACATCAGAAAGATAATTTTTATTAACTCCACTTTCTAACGCTAAATCTTCTTGAGACATCTTTTTTTCTTTTCTTAAATATCGGATTCTCATCCCTAATTGAGTGTTTATATTCATGACTTAATTCCATTCAACCTTAAATATAATTGATGTAAATCTCTAAAGAGATGATTGACATTACTTTTAGTAATAATGAATCCAAATTCCTTGCTCATTAAAGAAGCTAGTTCACTCATCGATGCACTTTCATTATCAAGTCTAAGATAACAAAGTAATTCTTTTTTTGGATTATGTAATTGATGAATGCCTAGTTTATCATCGATATATTTGATTTCTTTAATTTGCCTATTAGCGATTTCCATCGTTTTATTTAAATTCGCACTATCGAGATTAATGAGTCGATTCGTGTTATTTGAGAAATCACGATACGCTCTTTGATTTTCAACCTCCATACAGCAGTTCGTGGCCCCTATCATAATTAAGAAATTTGATATTTGGTCACTCTTTTTAAAATAAATAATATATTTATCTCTTCTTTTAGCGATTTTTGGATTCATCTCAATCTTGTGATATTTGTAAAAGAGTTTTGATAACCATTTCGCATAATTCTCATCAACGACTGAAATCTCCAAATGATAATTACTTGTTTCTGGTGAATTAATCGAACCACTTGCGAGGAACGCTCCCGCTAGATAACCGCTAATGGTTTCATCATCATAAACAACTTCTTTAGAAATCTTTCCTTCTAAATATGAGACTGATAATTCTTCAAGTAAATCATCTGCTTCTTCAATTTTTAATTGATAACTTGTCTTTTTTCTGGTCCCGCTTTTCTTCTTATATATTAATAAGATATTAAAGGTAGGAAAGTTATCCTTTAAAGATTGATAAATAAATTTAATAATCTTCGCGTTTTCAGTTTTTAAAATGATATTAGTTTTCTTATTAGAAAAAGAAATTACTCCGTTAATACGAATAAAAGCACTTAATAAAGCATTAATTCTTTCTTTTGAAAGAGAGTCAATACTCACTAATTCTTCTTTTACTTGTGTTGCGAAAGTAATTTGTTTTTCCATCTCTATTCTTTATTTAGACTTGGTGAATCTCTATGAACGACACTAGTTCTATAGTCTTTAGCGAAATAATCCGCTAAATAATTAGCGACATAAGTCGAACGGTGTTGACCACCACTACAAGCGATACCAATCGTATAACTGCCTCTACCACTCTTTTGAGTTTCATAGAGGTATTTTGTTAAATAATTAACAATGTTATCAATCACTTCTTGAGTAATAGTGAAGCTTTGCATATAGTCGATGACTTTTTGGTCTTCTCCAGTTAATTCTCTTAAATCTTCGACCCAATATGGGTTAGGAATTAATCTGACATCAAAGAAACAGTCAATTCCTTGAGGAATGCCATTTTTAATTCCAAAGGAAATGAAGTTAATGGAAGTCATCTTATCATCTTCAACATTTGCTAAAAACTTATAAAGCTTCGCTCTTAGTTGCTTGACTGTTAAAGAAGTTGTGTCAATAAATAAATTGGCCTCATTAACAATACTTAAAACATCATCAACGTCTTGCTTAATCGCATCAGTTGGAGAAATTTTTTGAATAACACTACGAGGGTGAACTCTACGAGTTAATGCATATCGTTTAAGTAATTCATTTTGTTCGCAGTTTAAAACGATTAATTTCCAAGAAACATCGTCTCTATTTTTAAATGCTTCAATAACACTTTTAATTCCAACCGCGTGAATTGCTAAACAGATATTCATCGCTTTCTTTTGATGATTATATTTATCGATAATCGCGTTCACTGCTTCTCCAGGAACGTTTTTAACAACAATATAACCAAGTTCTTCAAAAACGTATTCAGCACTTGATAGTCCGCATCCCGCTGGACCAGTAATGATAACGAAATTACCTTTTTTCATAGTTATTTACCTAAATATTCTTCAATTGATTTTGCAGCCACCATTCCATCATGTTCCGCTAAATAGATTTGACGGATATCACGCGGAAGGACATCTCCTCCGGCAAAAGCACCACTTACACGAGTGGACATATTTCTTTCAACAGGGATATTGCCCCATTCATTTTTAATATCAAGATTAATAAATTGACTATTTGGATTTTGTCCAACAAGAGGGAAACATCCTTGAACAGTTAAAACTTTTTCTTCTAAAGTCTCTTTATTTTGAATTCTCACTCCTGCTAAATGGTCGTTTTCTTTAATGAATTCTAAAGGAACATATGGAGTTAAAATTGTCACATTATCAAATGATTTGAGTTCATCAACAATTTTATTTGAACCTCTAAATTCATTACGACGGTGAATGAGATATAAATGTTTTGCTAAACCCGCTAAATGGACAGCTTCTTTTAATGCAGCGTTACCGCCACCAATAACTAAGACGTCTTGTCCTTTAAAGAAATGGCCATCACATAAAGCGCAATAAGAAATGCCTTTACCAAATAATTCATCTTCTAATGGTAAACCAATTTTTCTTTCAACTGTTCCAGTTGCGATATAAACAGTTTTACTATAGTAAGTATCATTATTTCCTTTAAGAACAAATAAATCATTCTCTTTAGTTAAGGAAGAAATATCATCACCAATAAAATTCACTCCTGATTTAGTTAATTTTTCAAAGAAGATAACTGCTAAATCTGGTCCAGGAATTTCATGTTGACCAGGATAATTATCGACTCTAGGAGCGATATTAATTTTTCCTCCTGGAGTTGATCTTTCAATAATAGCAACATCGACTCCATCTTGATGAAGCTTAATGGCGGCCCCAATTCCACTAGGACCAGCGCCAATAACTAAACATTCAAATACCTTATTCATATAAAATGTCCTCCAATTCCAAATAAGAATTAATTTTAAATTTTGGTGAAATATCTTTTGGAAGGACCCTTGGTCCCCAATTTACCAAGCAACAATCCACTCCGGCGTTAGTCGCGGTGATAAAGTCGCTCTTGTTGTCGCCAATATATATTGTTCTTTCTTTAGAAGTATGAAAATAGTCCATTGCTTTATTCATCCCTTCTTCATTTGGTTTTCCTTTACTCACATCATCAAAGCCAACAATATATTCAAATATATTTTCTAAGTGAATACATTCTAATGCGTATTCAGTTAGATGATGTAATTTATTTGTCACAATCCCTAATCTAAATCCTTCTTTTTTAAGTTTCAAAAGGACTTCTTTACTATGTTCATAAGGGAATGTATGAGTCGCATATAAACTTGATGAAACCTTATGGAATTCATCAAAGATAAATTGTTGGTCCAAATTAGGAAATTCATTTTTTAGTGTTTCTCTTATTGGTGGACCAGAAAAATAAATAATTTTACTAGGGTCAGTTCTTACTCCATCACGATATTTATCATATAGGATATTCATCGCCTCTAAAATCATTGGGTCAGAATTAAGCACTGTCCCATCCATATCAAAAAGGATGACGTCATATCTTTTAAGCATTAGTGACCTCACTTTTCTTAAATCCCTGGACTAAATAAATCGCAATACACACTAAGATTAATAAGAAGCTTAATCCAACAGTGAGTAAGATAAACCCATTATTAAATCTATTAAATCCTAAGAAATTAGATTGTTCACTTGTAAGCATAAAGATTGAACCTAAAATTGTTAAACCTAATCCAATCGCAGTAACCGCTCCTGCGATAGTAAAAGTAAACGGCTTATTAACAGTTGCAATAAGTGGTTCATTTTTCTTGATTCGAATAAAATAACGGACAATATGATTAATTGTAATCGCTAAGCTACCCGCTAAAACGAAGATGATTGACCACATCCAGCTCCAATAACCATCATTACCCATGTTATAGGCTGTATATCTAGTTGGCTCCATCACGACACGAGTTAAGCCATACCAAATAATATACCCTGCCGCTAAATCACCTAATTCAATATATTTCTTTAATCCTTTTCCAATAGCAAATCTTAATAAGAAATAGCCAGTTAAATTAGATAAAAATTCAACATAGAAAAGCGGAGCGTAGATTTGTCCAGAAGGAGCCCATCCAGCGCTTTCTGAATATTGCGCGTTATTCATAACGATTTTTGGTAAAAACCACCAATCGGACATATTCACTAAATTTCCATGAACTTCACAGTTAAAGCAGTTGCCCCATCTTCCAATTGCTTGAGCTACTAAAATACAAGGAACAACAACATCAACAGCGAGCCAAATCGAGTATTTTTTATTTCTCCATAAAAACCAAAGTACACCGACAATGATACCAACTAAAGCACCAGAGATAACAGTTAATCCACCTTCCCAAACAGCGAAGATTGACCACCATTCCCCATTAGCGACTCTACTAGCAAATCCACCATGTTCCCATTCTCCGATAACGTAACCAATTCTCGCGCCAATAATTCCAGCAGGGAAAGCGACAAAGAATGTTGATTCTAAGATACCGTGCCTACCATATTCAACATACATTCTATGGTCACAAATGAAATAAACAAG
Source organism: Bacilli bacterium (assembly GCA_045132035.1). GTDB lineage: Bacteria > Bacillota_I > Bacilli_A > RFN20 > CAG-826 > UBA2450. The sequence continues at coordinate 355 of JBGURM010000114.1, read as the reverse complement.
AACAGCACCAGAAAGAATACAAATCGCATACCACGCTAAATTTGGTTTTTCTCCCATTGTTGGATTAACAAATCCTTTAGTAAAACTAATTCCATTAACTAGAGGATATGTGATATGATCAGCGATACCATTAGTTAAAAGCAATAATCCAATTAAAGAAATAACTCCACTACAAATAAGAACATAAAACATTTTCTTATCGATATTTTGAGGAATTTCTTTCGCGTAATAATGAAGAATGAAGAGTAAGACAAATGTTGGTAACATCATTCCAAAAATAAGAGCACCAAGAATTACTAAAGTCCATTCTCCAGCGTTAAGATGATATTGTTGATAAATAGAAAGTAAAACAAAT
>JBGURM010000113.1:0-9875 GCA_045132035.1 Bacilli bacterium | reverse complement strand
TTTGCAATCCAACGACCAATTTTGGCGAAGAATGCTCCTATAGCTCTAAGTATTTTCATGATAGAATTTGCCTCCTATATAAGATACAGCACGAAGATAATACCATAATGATAGTGTTATTTTCAATAAAATAATGACGAAATTTGCGAGAATTTTAATTTTAAAAGAAATTAATTCAAAAACCTCACTAAAGTATTAACTCTTTGTTGCGTTTTATATTCTAGATGTATAAAATACATTTTGCACAAATTATGAAAAAGTTAAGTCGTATCAGAAAGAAAATCAATGATTACTTTTATGACCATATCATCTTAAAGGAAACTTTAAATATCTCTAAAGGTGTCTTTGTTGCAATCTTTACTGCTATATTTTATGCGTTTGCGTTTTATTGTTTTATTACCCCTGCAGTTGAAGATCACTCATCAATAACTGGTTCATCAATTATTACTGGTGGTGTTGGCGGTATTACCCAAGTCTTTTATTTATTAATTACTTTAATTGCTGGTCAAAAAGTAGTGGATCAATATGTTTTGCAATCTATTTGCTATTTTGCATTTAATATTCCTATTTTGACATTCGCTTATTTTAAAATCGGAAAGAGATTCGCTCTTCTTTCGTTATTAAACGTTGGCTTATCTTCTCTTTTCATTCAACTTTTTAGTGGTAGCTTCTTTGGCATTCAATTTGATTTTGATTTACCAAGTAAAGTCGCTGCTGAATTACAAAATCAACACCTCGCTCGTGTTTTGTTTGGAGGCGTATGTATAGGCATTGCTTCTGCATTTGCATTTAAAAACGAAATCTCTTGTGGTGGTATTGATGTTTTATCTTATTATTTCTCGCTCAGAAAATCTACAAGTGTAGGTAAATACGCAACAGCGATCAATAGTTTGATTATTGTTGCATTCTCAGTCCTTACTTTGGCTATTAATAAAGGCAATTTTGCTGAGGTTGCTTTACTTAACTTTATGTATGGTGTCCTCTATCTATTTGTTGTTATGTTAGTGGTTGATTTTATCAATACCAGAAACAAGAAAGTACAAGTTCAAATTGTCACTAGTGTTGAAGGAATTGAGAACGTTCTTATAGCGAATTTCCCACATTCTGCTACAATTATGAAAGGTAAAGGCGGATATTCTAGATCAGATAAAAATGTTCTTTATATGGTTGTCTCATCAAACGAAGTTAAGCATGTTGTTTCACTTGTAAGAAAGATCGATCCACATTCATTTATCAGTGTCACTTCATTGATTCAAGCATATGGAAATTTCTATATCAAACCAATTGAATAAGTAGTGTAATAAAAAAAGGACCGGATAATTACTATCACGGTCCTGTTTTTTTGTCTAAATTATATTTGGTCTAATTCCTTTTTAATTCCCTCTTTATCGAGATTTTGTCCAATGAAGACAAGTTTGATTAATTTATCTTGGTATTGTTCATCCCAATCATGAGCGAAGTTTTTATCTGTTTCCACTAAGTTTTTGAGTTGTTGTTTTGAAAGAGTAGCACTATACCATTTACCGGTCATATTTAATGTTCTTTGTTTTCCAACTTGCTCATAAACATAAACGTTTTTGATTTCTTCTTCGAAGTAAAGAATGCCTTTACTTCTAATGATGTTTCTTTTACCATTTTCAGCCCACTTTAAGAATTTTTCTTTGGAAAATGGACGTCTACGATAATACACAAATGTATTTACATTATATTCATCAGCGGTTCCTTCATCATCGTTTTCACCCACTCCATGTTCATGGTGGTGATGATGGTGATGGTGGTGTTCATGTTCTTCATGCTCATGATGATGTTCATGCTCGTGATCGTGTTCATCGTCATCGTCGTCATCGTCGTCATCGTCGTCATGGTGATGTTCTTCATGAATTGAGTCTGAATCAATTTCATTATCCCAGTTTTCAAATTCTTGGATCCAAGCGGCTGAACCAGCAGCTTGTTCGAAATCGAATAAATTGGTGTCGATGATATCGTCGATATTGACTTCACAATAGTCTGCGTGAACGATTTTTGCTTTTGGTTGAATTGCTTTAATTGTGGCTTCAACTCTACCAAGCTCTACCTTTGAGATATCACTAACTTTATTTAAGATGATGACATCGCAGAATTCGATTTGTTGGATGACAAGATTTTCTAAATCTTCTTCTCCTCTAACAGTTTCTTTAAAGACTTCACCACATCCAAACTCATCTCTTAGTCTAAGGACATCTACTACAGAGACAATTGCATCTAATTTGTAGAATTTTGGAAGTTTTTGTCTATTGAATTCTTCTTCCATATATGAGATTGTTTGAGCAATTGGGACTGGTTCACAAATACCTGATGCTTCAATGATGATGTGATCAAATCTTTGAGATTGAACTAAATCGGCGAGTTGTTCAATTAAATCTTTTTTAAGTGTGCAACAAATGCAACCATTTTGTAAGGCGACTAAGTTGTCATCTTTTCCAGATACAACGCCTCCTTTTTCAATTAATTCGGCGTCGATATTGACTTCGCCTAAGTCATTAACGATAACCGCCATTTTATGATTATTACTATTTTTTAAGATGTGGTTAACTAATGTTGTTTTTCCGCTTCCTAAATAACCAGTAATTAATGTAATTGGGACTGTTTTAATTTCTGACATATCATAACCTCCTGTCGCAATTAGTTATTATAGTACAAAACGAAACAAAAGTAATTCTTATAATAATAAAAATCCCAATAATTGGGATTAATTAATTATTTTGGCGGAGAAGAAGGGATTTGAACCCCTGCGAAGCTTGCACCTCCTAGCGGTTTTCGAAACCGCCCCCTTCAGCCACTTGGGTACTTCTCCAACTCGAATATTATATAGTATTATTTGATAAAAATTCTATAACAAGTAATTATGAATTGATTTAATTCATAAGAATAAACTATAATTCTTATTATGGAATTTGGTAATTTTTCGGATCAAAACTTTATTATCTTCTTCTCAGTAATAGTCTTACTTGTAGTCGTTATTGCGCTTGTGATTACCTTTTTTATTATCTCGGTTCAAAACGATAACAAGTTCCAAAAACAAGTTGATTATGAAAGCACCACAACTCGTATTTATATTATTGATGTAAAGAAGAATAAAATCATTCAACTCAATAAGAGTGATATGGGAAATAAAATTGTTTATGATTTATTCTCTTTTTATACATCATTCCACCCAAATGATTCTGAAAGAGTAAAAAACTGGATCTTCCAAATTTGTGTTAATCCTAAATCAGTCGATGAATATTTAGAAGCTGATATTCTTCTTAATAATAATAAGAAACTTTGTTTTACCTTATTGAGATTATTGGATTATAACGCTCAAACAGGATTAATTCATTTAGAGAGTCATATCCTTAAATACATTACTCCAAAGAACGCTCCAAAGAAGAAAAATGAAAATAGGACTCCTACTGGAATTGTAAAAAGAAGCCAGATCCTATCGATTATTAACCATAATAAGTCACTTTCTGGATATACATTCTGTATTAGATTTTTCTATGCTCGTCAAAAAGTTATTTCAAATGACAAGATAGAAAGATACATGATCATGAACTTAAAGAACGCTATATATCCTTATGCAAGTAATCCAAAATTACCAAGGCAAATACTTGATAATGGTGAACCAGAATTATTTGTTTTTGATTTAAGAATTTCTAATAGAGAAGCTGCTTTACAATTAGCGAACTCTATTTCTCGATCAATTAAAAAACAAATGGAAGTTAATGGCTTCTCTGGATATATTGATTTTGCTATTGGCATTGTGGAAAACGGTCAATTCTATCAAGACTATGATAGTATCGAAGAAAAAGTTAAAGAAGCATGTATTTCTGGTCAAACTAATGGAAATCAAGTTGTCTTCTATCAAAGAAACGCTAACGCGAATAGTGATATGGTTAAATACGCTCAACAAATTGAGCATCTTCTTGCTGATGGAACACTTCGATATTTGTATCGACCAATCATCAATTCAAAAAATGGTCAAACAATCGGATATTTTGAATATGTTAAAGCTTATAACTCTCCATTCTCTAATTTCTCTGAGATGAGTAAATACGCTGCTCGTATTAATAAAAACTTAGAATTATTTGCCTTAATTGCTAAGAGTGTTATTACTAAATTTGCTAATGAAAGACCATCTGCACATATGTCCTTGTTCTTAAATGTCTCAATGGTGGATATTAATAATATTTCAAGGATTATTGCTCAAATTCCAAGTCACAGTAAAGTCAATATTGTTCTTGTTTTTGATGAGCAAGAAATCAATGAGAATTCTAATAATGTTGAATTACTTATAAATGCTTTAACAAACCTTAAAAATCAAGGCTTTGAATTAGCGTTGTCTTTAAAAGACAAAAACTTGTTACTTGATGATAAAGTCTATTTCTTGTTCCATTACTTCGTTGTTGGTAGTGCGATGATGGAAGAAGTTAAACATAATAACCGTATAAGACTTTCCTTATACGCTTTAATTGAATCACTTCTTAAATATAATCGACCTATTATCGCTACCGACTTAGAAGGTTGGCAAGCTGTAGAGTTAATTTTTAAATCTGGTATTAGCTATATTTCTAGTGATGTTGTTGCTCCAAGTAATGACATGTTATTACCAGTTGATAAAAAGAAAATGGAAAAGGTTGTCCAAATGGCGGACAAATACTTATAGGAGTTTACGTTCATGGAAAATAATCAAATCAAAAACACAGCGATTACTCGTCAAGAAGACGATTTCGCTCAGTGGTACACTGATGTATGTAAGAAAGCTGAATTAATGGATTATTCATCTGTTAAAGGCTTTATTATTTATCGTCCTTATGGCTATGCCATATGGGAACAAATTCAATCTTATCTTGATAAGAGATTTAAAGAAACAGGGCATGAGAATGTCTATATGCCAATGGTCATTCAATCAAGTCTCTTTCAAAAAGAAAAGGAACATATTGAAGGATTTGCTCCAGAGTGCTTAGTTGCCACTAAAGGTGGAAGTGAAAACTTAGATGATCCACTTATTATTAGACCAACTAGTGAAGTCCTTTTCTGTGATCACTACGCAAAGATTATTAATTCATATCGTGATTTACCAAAACTTTATAATCAATGGTGTTCAGTTGTTAGATGGGAAAAAACCACACGTCCATTTTTAAGAGGTGCGGAATTCCTTTGGCAAGAAGGACACACAATGCACGAAAATGAAGAAGAAGCGAGAACTGAAGCATTAAAGATGCTTGAGATCTATGATGATTTAGGAAGAGATATCCTTGCTATTCCTTTCTCAAAAGGAAGAAAAACAGATAAAGAAAAATTCTCTGGTGCTTTAGAAACATATTCTATTGAAGCTTTAATGCCAGATGGAAAAGCTCTTCAATCAGGAACCACTCACTATTTCGGTGATGGATTTGCTAAGGCTTTTGGAATTCAATTCCAAAATAGAGAAGGAAGACTTCAAAGTCCACATCAAACATCATGGGGCGTATCAACTAGATTAATCGGCGCGACTATTATGGTTCATGGAGATGATAACGGATTAGTTCTTCCTCCATATGTCGCTCCAATTCAAATCGTTGTTATTCCAGTTGCCGCTAATAAACCAGGAGTCATTCCAGCTGCTAGAGAAGTAGCAGATAAATTCAAAGCATGTGGATTTAGAGTCAAAGTTGATGATAGCGATAAGAGTGCTGGATGGAAATTCTCTGAATACGAGATGAAAGGCGTTCCACTAAGAGTGGAAGTTGGACCAAAAGATATTGAAAAAGAACAAGTTGTTTTCGTTAAAAGAAATGATGGCGCTAAGATCTTCTGTCCAATGTCTGAAATGACTGATAAAGCTAGTGAATTATTAAAGATTATTCACCAAGAAATGTATGAAAGAGCGTGTAAATATCTTGCTGAACACGTTACTGAGGTAAGAAGTTTAGAAGAACTCTATGCTGCACTTGATAAAGGTGGATATTCAAAGATGATGTGGTGTGGCAATCAAGAATGCGAAGATAAGATTAAAGAACTCACAAATGCGACCGCTAGATGCTTACCATTCAATCAAATGCCAATTGGTGATACTTGCCCAGTGTGTGGCAAAAAAGCAACAAAAGTTGTCTTGTTTGCAAAAGCTTACTAATATTAATAAAAAGGTTTCCACTAGGAAATCTTTTTTATTTTTGTAAATCCAAAATATAGCCCAATTCCTGCGGCATAAGAAAGAACGAGCATTATTAGGCATAATAAGAAGCCAATTCCTAAACCATATGAGCCAAAGAAATACCAATCGTATTGGAGCTGACCATATCCATTATTTGCTCCAACATTAGCTAAATAAGCAATTCCATATAGTCCAACTGGAAGAATGCTAAATAAAGTATATTTAAAGTTTGATTCTTTTATTATTGGCTCAAGAATTAATAAATGAAGTATAGAAAGAACTGGAACAATTAAATGAAAAAATAGATTAGCGCCTTCAAGCATCGCTAACATTCCAAATACTGGCCCTAGATAAAACACTACAGTTAAAAACGTAACAGTTACTGAGCAAACAGAGACATATTTAATAATTGAAAATACTTTATATTCTTTATTTAAAACAATAAAGATAATTGATAGTAGTGAAGTGCCAGCAACAAATAGATTGGATTCAACTGTGAAATATTTAAGAGCTTCAAATCCAGAGGCCGCTAGTTTAGTTTCTCCTCCACTAATAGAAAGATTCATCATAATCATTCCAACAATGACCAACAAAAAAACTAATGAATTCGAAACGATATTTATTATCTTGGCTTTCTTACTCATTAGTAATTATTTAGCACCATGCTGTTTCAAAACAGCAGGAATGGTTTTAAACATAATCTTGATGTCAGTTCTAATTCCTCTAATCTTGAAATATTCAAGTTCAATTTTTTGACGTTCGCCATTTCTAAATTCAATATTATTTCTTCCTGAAGTTTGCCATAATCCAGTTAAGCCTGGTTTTGCACTTTGATAGATTTGAGCTTGCTTTTCAGTAAAGTGGATGTCAAATTCATTTTGTGTGATTGGTCTAGGACCAATAAATGTCATATTTCCAAGAAGAATGTTGAATAATTGTGGAAGTTCATCAATTGATGTTTTTCTAATGAATCTACCAATTTTTGTAATTCTTGGATCGTTATCAACTTTTCTTTCATTACGGAATTGTTCAAGTTGTTCTTTATTTAAATATTTTTCTGGATGAGTATTTGCGTCGACAAACATACTTCTAAATTTAAAGACTAATAATTTCTTGCCCCAACGACCCACTCTTTCATCACCATAAAAAGGAGTTCCGTGTGAAGATATCATAACTGCAATAGCAACGATAATTAGTAGTGGACTCAAAACAAGAATCAAGAATAAAGAAAATAATAGGTCAAAGGCTCTTTTAACAAAACGATACCATAGACCAGTCTTTCTAACTTCAACATTATCCAATTCAGGAAATATGTATTTTTGTTGATTTTGCATATAACAACTCTATCATAGAGAGAAATATTTAACAATATTTATCAACTGATAATATTTATATCTAAGATACAATCAAAAAACACTTTTTCTGTTTCTAAAATAATAATCCTTTTATCAACATCAATCTTTTTTACATTACAAATCGAAGATATATATTTTCCACCGTTTTTGCTTCTGTCTTTTTTGAAATAGGTGATAGATACTTTGATATTATTTTGTATATTTTGACTAATAATAAGTAGGGAGTGGCCTATTTCATTAATTTTATCTTCGCTTAATTCGATTTGAGCATCAGTTATTCTACTAGCTTCATCGATAGACTCATCGTATCCTACTAACGCTGCAAAAGGAGCGAACTGAGCGCTACGATCATATATCGACATTGGAGCGTGATTTTTTGAGGTTGGATGATTTAAATATAAAATGTCATCATATTTACCCATTACGCTTTATGACCACCGATTTGTTTGTTTCTATCGATGGTTGTCCCTCCTTCCTCGTAATCTGTTCCTTTTAATATGGAATTTTTTCCATATTTCTTTTTTATTTTAAGAATAGTTTTTTGTAATTCTTTTTCTTCTTGTTCAGTTTCTTTGATTGAATCTTTGTTTAAACTTTGCTCTTCATATGTAGCGAAAAGAGATAATTGTTCATATTTTGGAGCGTATTTATCTATATCTTTTTCATTAATTACTCGACAGCCAATATACACTCTTCTAACATGTAATTTTTTGTTAACCAATCTTTCATATAAAGTGACTGCTGCATTAACAATCTCTTTAGTGGAACTGGTGAAATGAGTGAGATTAAATGAACCATGTTCTCCAGCTGGAACTTTTCGTCCATACCAATCGTTTTCAACTTCGCTTTCACTCATCATATCTGATAAATCAGATATATCATAGCCAAAAGACAAGACGATTTGATCGGTCACTAATTCTTTGTTTGTTAAATCTAAAGACAAAGCATCCGCCATTTCTTTAACAATAACTTTTGCTTTAGTGTAGTCGTATGGGCAAGATAAAACTTGGCCAATGGATAAGCTATTATTTTTAGGTTTATATGCTTTAATATCATCAATTGTTACTGGTTCATACCCCCAGGCATGATCAATTAATAGTTCAGCGTTTATTCCAAATTCTTGATACAAGACATCTTCATTAATTAAAGATTGTCTAGCAATATCTCCCATAGTGATTAAACCATGTTTAAATAGTCTAGCGGTTAAACCTCTTCCCACTCTCCAGAAATCAGTAAGAGGGGTGTGGTCCCAAAGAAGTTTTCTATAAGAAATTTCATCTAAATGTCCAATTCTTACACCTTCTTCGTTTTCTTTAACATGTTTAGCGATGATATCCATTGCAACTTTAGCAAGATATAAATTTGTTCCAATTCCTGCAGTAGCGGTGATTCCGGTTTGTTTATAGACATCTAAAATCATCATTGTCGCGATTTGTTCAGCATTCTTTTTATATGTTTTTAAATATTTAGTAACATCTGCAAACATTTCATCAATTGAATAAACATGAATGTCAGCGGAATCTATATATTTAAGATAAATCTTATATATCTCTGTACTTTTTTGTATGTAATGCGCCATTTGAGGAGTGGCGGCAATAAAATCTAATTCTAATGATGGATTCTTTTTTAGTTCTGTATCATCAAATGATTTTCCAGTGAAAACATGATTAGGAGCGTTCTTTAATCTTTCTCGGTTAATTTTTTTGACTGCTTGAATAACTTCAAATAGTCGTGCTCTTCCAGGAATACCATATTGTTTTAAAGAAGGAGAAACCGCTAAACATATTGTTTTTTCAGTACGAGAAACATCAGCTACAACTAAGTTTGTTGTTAAAGGATCGAGTCCTCTTTCAGCACACTCGCAAGAAGCATAAAAACTCTTTAAATCAATAGCGATATATTGTCTTTCATTCCCCATAGTTAATAATATTTTATTATTATTTGATAGAATTGTGGAAGAAAAAAAGTAGATTCAATCGACTGTCGAATCTACTTCATAAAACTATTATTAACCTCTATTCGTTTTTTGGTGCAAGTAAGCCTAACACACCTGCAACTGTATTAAGAATAACTCCGCTTAATACACCGAAGATGATATTAAGAATATAGATAGTTGCTGTCTCTTTTTTAGCACCTAATGTAGAAACGATTCCACTAATGAAAGCAAAGATAACAAATGGGATACTGCAACATCCGGCAATCATAAAGATGCCTTGAATAATACCTGCAACTTGTTCTGGTGTTCCTTGAATAGAAGAGTGGATTGATCCGTTTTTAAGTCCATCAACAAGAAGTTGGGTACAAACTGGAGTGCCAAATACAATTAAAACCACAACAGTTGCTAAGAATAATACTGCATAGATATA
>JBGURM010000112.1:0-10536 GCA_045132035.1 Bacilli bacterium | reverse complement strand
TCATTTAGAACATAATTATTCAACTGATTGGACTAATAATGAAACAAAACACTGGCACGATTGTATTGATGATGGTTATGAATATCTTACAAAGGATGAAGAGTGTCATAATTTTGAAGAGCAAGTTGTATCGCCTTCTCATTCTGCTGGTGGTTACACTATTCATACATGTACTGTTTGTGGTTACACATATAGAGATAGCGAAACCGGCAAATTGCCTTATACAATTACATGGGTTAATTGGGATGGATTAGTATTACAAAGCGAAGAGTATTTTGAAGGGCAGATACCTTCATATAATGGTGTTCCGACAAAGAATTCCGATGATGATTTCTCTTATACCTTTGTTGGATGGTATCCATCCATTAAACCTGTTGATTCAGATGTTGTTTATGTTGCTCAGTTTGATGCTTCCACTCGTCAATATGTCATACATTATGATGCCGATGGTGGAATTGATGCGCCAGAGGATCAATTGAAGACAAAAAAAGAAAGCCTTATATTGTCGGAAGATGTTCCAGAAAGAGAACACTATGTCTTCTGTGGCTGGAATTGTCTGTATTCAAGCAAAACATATCAACCGGGTGATGTTTTTGATATTGATGGAGACATTACTTTATATGCTATGTGGTGTGAACAATGCCATGAATGTGATGGGATTGGTCATTTCACTCATGAGAGCACGTGTAATAGTTGCGGTGGTAAAGGAACAATTACTACAACGAATCCAAAAAGATGGGTGTCTTGCAGTAGATGCTCTGGTAGTGGAAAAATAACTACAACATCTACTCAAATTTGTTCTAAGTGTAACGGATATGGTGGCGATGTTTTATGTGAATGTTCATGTGGATATAGATGGTGGGCTAATCAAGCAAAAACAAGAAAATGTGCAAACTGTGGCAAAATTGTCAACGGACAAAAAAAGACCACTTGCCCTAATTGTAGTGGAACTGGCACAATTAAAACTCAATCTTACTCACTTTGCACGGTGTGTTCGGGACAAGGCGGATATTATGTTGAGGATAGCTCAACACAGCGATGTTCCAGTTGCAATGGAACAGGCAAAATAACCCGCACTACAACGTGTAGTACATGCTGTGGTGATGGTTTACTCATTCCATCTTCTCCTGTTCTACAAAGCATGACGTATAATTCGGTTATCTTGCAAGGAAAGGCAGGGTACGAATACAAAGTTGATAATTGTGAATGGCAAAGCAGTCCTATATTTGAAAACTTATCCTGTAATACGACATATAGTTTTTACGAACGCGTTGCATCTACCAATAGTAAAACATTTGGTATTACTAGTAGAGTATTAACGATAACAACACCTCAAATACCGACATATTCAATAACTTACAACCTAAACGGTGGAACAAACAATTCATCAAATCCATCATCATATACTATTGAAAGCAGTGTTATTTTTGAAAATCCAACAAAAGTGGGTTACACATTTATTGGATGGTTTGACAACAGCAACAATCAAATAACTTCAATAAGCGTTGGCACTACTGGTGACATAGTCTTGAATGCAAAATGGAACGAAGGAAATTCTTATGAAATTTCACTTAATCCTAATGGTGGTGTGGTTTCGGAAACAACAGTAAACGTTCAATACGACTGTTCATATTGTTTGCCAATTCCAGAACGCGAAGGCTACACATTTATTGGATGGTATAATGGCTCGACTAAGGTGCTAAATGATGGTGTATGGAGTCATGATAATATTGACAATCTTAATGCAAAATGGAGTGTAATTAGATACTCAATAACTTACAACCTAAACGGTGGAACAAACAATTCATCAAATCCATCATCATACACAATAGAATCTGAAGATATTGCTATAAGTACCCCAACTAAAAATGGTTATTTATTTAATGGTTGGACAGGATCAAATGGTGATGAGCCATCAACAAATGTTATCATTAAAAGTGGAAGCACTGGCAATAAGGAATATGTAGCTAATTGGACTTTGGGCGTCTATTCTATAACTTATGTGCTATATGGTGGCACAAATCATTCTAAGAATCCTTCATCATATACTACTGAAGACACAATTACATTAAAGAATCCATCGAAGGAATATTATACTTTTGATGGATGGTATACTGATCCAGAGTTCGTTAATCAAGTTACTAGCATCAACGGATTATATGGTGATTTAGTTTTGTATGCAAAATTCATTCCATATACTTTTGAATCTCATTTTGATGCTAACGGAGGTTATTTAAGCTCCGAAAAAATCAATGTGACTATCAATTGGAATAATGGTAGACCCGCTACAACGGTCGCTGTTCCTCGAGGAAAAACCATTGACTTATATAAAGTTGGTGGGCCAGAGAATTATTATTACTCAGAATATTCTTACAATAGAAGTTTTGGTGGATTTTATTATGATTCAGCTTTCAAAACTCCTGTTAAAAAAACTGGTAGTTTTGATTCTGATATAACTTTGTACGTCAAATGGAATTCTGATTATCCAGATATTCATCCTAATGGCCTTTACGGAATTAGTTATTCATTAAGTTCTAATTCTTCTACAACTACCACTGGTGAAGTTACCAAAGTATTAAGAGCTCCACTTTATTCTAATGGATGGCTTGACATTTATTTCTTTGCAAACGATTCAAGCAGCACTACTATGAGAGTTACTAATTCAAAAGGTACAGTTATTTTCCAAAAGACTGGAGCAAAGTACGGCGTGGAACAAAGAATATATTTTGAACCTGGTGAACTTTTAACATTCTATAAGAAAGGTTATTGTGGTGGATATCCACGCGACATGAATTATGGTGGACTTGAGTTTTCTACAAGTGCCAATGATTATCTTGTTACCCAAACATATGATTCCAAAACATCAGCTCCAGCATGTGCTTATGATGGTTATGATTTCTTAGGTTGGTATGACGAAAATGATAATTTGATTACTGATAATTGGAATTATTCAAGCGCACAATCATTCCATGCAAAATGGGACATACATAAATATAATATTAATTACGTTTTGAATGGTGGCACAAATAACGAAAACAATCCATCTTCATATACAATGAATGACACAGTCACTCTTTTTGATCCAACAAGAGAAGGTTATACTTTTGCTGGTTGGTATTTAGAATCTAATTATGTTAGCAAAATAACTATAATAAATGGTTCTTCAAATAAAGATTATACATTATATGCTAAGTGGACACCGAATAATTACACAGCAACGCTTGATTACGATGGTGGCCAAAATTGTCCAACTGTTAATTTTTATAGCCAAGGTAATTTAATTAAATCTGTTAATTTATATAAGGATTCGACTCTAGATTATTTTGTGCCTGAATCTCCTAGAGATAATTTAAAATTCGGCGGATGGTATACCGACTCATCGTACAATAATTTGTATTCGTTCAATGGCCTTGTGAATTCAAACTTAAATCTTTATGCAAAATGGATTGATGTTTCAAACTATCAATATTCTCCGCTTGGAAATAATGTTAACGTACAAATTAATGGCAATGAATTCCAATACATTGCGATTGTTTCTCAAATAAAACAAACAATTACAATAACATCAAGTTCCGGTTTAGATCTTTATGGAGAAGTTTATGACTCAAATTGGAATGTTGTTTCTTCTTGCGATGATATCTCTGATGAGAATCTTGATTTCTCAATTACAGTTACTCTTCTACCAGGAAGTATTTATTATATTGCGTACAAAGCTAACCAAGCCATGATAAATGGTGAGTGTAATATCTCTATTTCTGGAAATAGTACAATTAATAGTCATGTTACCGGTGATTATACAGAGATTATTGATTCCTTTATTGTCACTTATGGGTCGTCAGAATTCTATTTACCAACACCAAAGAAAGAAGGATACGTTTTTGCTGGTTGGTTTGATGAGAATGGTAACAAAATTGATGACACATTACCTTGGAGTTATAGCGATAATATAACAATTTATGCTCATTGGATAGCAGTGAATTAATAGATAATCCGTTAGCAATAAATAGTGTCCATGACTGGTCGAGTTGGAATTACCAAATGCCAATATTTATAAATAAAATATTAGGATGAATTTGTCGTTTGATATGATATAATCACAAAAAGGACATTTTTATGGAGCCACTCACTCTATTTTACATGTTTGCGACTATTTTATTGGTCGTACTTATGGTCGCGATGACCATCCATGTTTTAAATTACTCCGGATTTAATAAAGTTCAAAAGACATGGTTCGTGTTGACCTTTGGAGCGATTACTTTCTGTGCATTTGCGGAATTTATGCTACATGGAGTTCCTTATGATCCTCGTTTTAGAGTGGTATTGACAATTCTCACAATATTCCAATTCGCTTTAGCACCTTGCTTTGCAATGTTTTTTGCCGGTGCTTTAGGACTTAGATATCAAGGAAGAATTGCAATTATATTTTTTGGAATTTGCTTTATTATCGGAGTTGTTTGCGCTCCATTTAATTTAATTTTTACATTTACTGAAAACGGATATAGCCGCGGACCAGTGTTCTTGATTTATGAAATAACTTATGTTGCAAGCTTAGTTTATATTGTTGTTTCTTTGATTGTTGTTGGAAAGAAATTCCGTAGTAGAGATATCGGTACTATTATTATGGTTCTTGTTGTTTTAGCAGCAGGTATCATTCCTATGACCATCTATCAACTCCATATCGCTTATATCGCAGTTGGTATGGCAGCCTGTCTATGCTATGTCTATTACAATGATTTGGTTCAACAAGATACAAGTGCGGATTTAATTCAAAACCAACAAAAGATATCTGAATTACAAACTCAAATTACCGCTCGACTCGCTAACTTAATTGAATCTAGAGATACTGAAACTGGTGGTCACGTTGCTAGAACTAGTGAATATGTCAAAACTTTAGCGAAAGATTTAAGAGAAGAAGGTGTCTATTCAGATGTTATTGATGATCACTTCATCTTCCTTCTTTACAATTTAGCGCCTATGCATGACGTCGGTAAAATTCTTATTTCAGACAAGATTTTAAGAAAACCAGGAAGACTAACTCCTGAAGAATATGAAGAAATTAAAAAACATGCCTCTATGGGTGGTGCGGTCGCTAGACAAGTATTAAGTGGAATCGCTGATGAAGAATATCTTAACTTTGTTAGTGATATTGCAACTTACCATCATGAGAAGTGGGATGGAACCGGTTATCCAAATAACCTTAAGGGAGAAGAGATTCCATTATCCGCTAGGATTATGGCGATTGCTGATGTCTTTGACGCCTTAGTGAGTAAAAGATGTTATAAAGAAGCAATGCCAATAGGAGAGGCGTTTGATGAAATCGAAAAAGAATCAGGAACACATTTTGATCCAAAACTAGTGGAAGTGTTCCTAAAACATAAGGGGAAATATATTATCATTAATTCCTCTTTAGCAGACAAGGGAGAAGGAGAAGAATAACATCATGAAAAAAATTGCATTCTTGATTAACAAGAATTCACCTAGGCTTGAATATTTAGTTGATGTCCTTAATGAGGAATATGAACTTTTATTTGCTCATAATAAGACAGAGATTAAAAAAATACTCTCAGATTCTTTTAATCAATTATCG
Source organism: Bacilli bacterium (assembly GCA_045132035.1). Taxonomy (GTDB): domain Bacteria; phylum Bacillota_I; class Bacilli_A; order RFN20; family CAG-826; genus UBA2450. The sequence continues at coordinate 4,949 of JBGURM010000112.1, read as the reverse complement.
GCTTTAATTGTCGATAACCCTTCAGAAGTCCCTTATATTGATGAATTATTTGAGAATTTAGAGAAAAGAAATAGTTACATGTTCTCTATTCCTGTAATCCTACTATCCGACAACGAACACGTTGAAAAAGACGATAAATATTTATGTGACTTAGCGGTTGGAATGATTACAAAAGGGGAGAGCAAAAAGATTGTTCTTCAAAGAATTAAAAACACAATTGCGTTCTCTAACTCAAGAAGCTTTGATGACTTCTCAAGAATGTTAAGAGCGTTGCCTTCTTTAATTTATGTTAAAGACATTGATGGAAGATACGCTTTCTGTTCTCAAAGATGGCATCACATATTAAAACCAGGCGAATCTATTAGAGGCCTCACTGATTTTGATATTCGTAAAGATAAAAACAACGCTAGAATCGCTCAAGAAAGCGATACGAGAGTTATTAAAAGTGGTAAAGGAATGACTTATGTCATTAAAGAAGACACTGATGAAGGAATTGACTATTTACAAATTATCAAAGAACCTTTGAAAAATGAAAATGGTGAAGTAACTGGTATTATTGCAATTATTAATAATGTCACCGACCAAGAAGTACTTCGCCAAGAGTTAAGATATAAATCAATTACTGACCAGCTTACTGGCGTATATAACAGAATGTATTTTGAGGAATTCTCAAAAGAACATGAAGGTAATTTAGATGTTCCACTTACCATTATTACCGCTGACTGTGATGGACTTAAAAGAATTAATGATAAATATGGACACTTGTCTGGAGATAAATATATCTGTTGGGCTAGAGATGTAATTAAAGAATCACTTCCTGAAGGTGCATTAATCTTTAGAATGGGTGGCGATGAATTTTTAGCGGTTCTTCCAAAGACCGATAAACTCAAAGCAGCGATCTATGTTAAAAACATCACTCATAACGCTAAAAAATATAAGAATGAGCATTTTGAATTAAGCATTTCTGTTGGTAGCCATACTGCAACGAAAAAGACTCAATCAATTGAGACTGTTGTGGGCTTAAGCGATAAAGAAATGTACAAGATGAAAAAGGCACGAAGAAAATAAGAACTAGATATTTCAAAAAATAAAAGGGCAGGATTTAAGTATTTCTGCCCTTTTGTATTGCTTCAAAAAGTTCTAATCTTCTGAATAGTTTGTGAAATAGCCTTGGACTAAGACTACTGGAGTGCCTTTATCTCCGGAACCACTAGTTAAGTCGCATAACGAACCAATCAAGTCAGTTAATTGTCTTGGAGTGGTGCCTTGGGATGCCATTTGGCCAACAAGGTTTGATTCTTTTTCTTTAATCTTCTTTTGAATAGCGAGTCTTAATTCTTCGCCTTTAAGATCTTTGAATTCATTATCAGCTAGGAACTTTAGTTTTAATTCATTTGGTGTTCCTTTTAATCCAATTGTATAGAAAGGAGAAACAACTGGGTCTGCGAGTTCCCAAATTTTTCCTTGAGGATCTTTAAACGCTCCATCGCCATAAACCATAACTTCAACGTGTTTACCAGTTTTCTTTAAGATTTGGTTTTGAATATTTTCAACAAGAGGTTGGCCATCTCTTGGGAATAATTTAATGATTTCTTCGGTGGATTTATTAGAACCTAATAGTCCATATTGTTCGTTATATCCGCTTCCATTAATTGAAGTGGTGAGGATATCGTCTAAACCTAAAACGATTTCTCCTCCGTTAGCCTTCAAAATACGTTTCGTGCGGTTTCTTGTATGGATATCGCAAGTTAAGACCTTCTTTGTGTAGTTCAAAATGGTCTTAGCTTGGTTAGCAAAAATCACTTCAACATCACAATTTTCTTTTTTAATTAAATCGACATAATAATCAATATAATCAACACCTGTAAATTCATGAACTTTATGGCCAAATAATTCACGATATCTCTTTAAATCAAGGACATCACTATAAGGGTTGATGCCTTTTTCATCTAATTCATCATAAGTTAACAAAGCGTTTCCAACTTCATCGCTTGGATATGAGAGCATTAAATAAATTTTATCTACGCCTCTAGCAATACCTTTAAGCATGATGGCAAATCTATTTCTTGAGAGGATTGGGAAGATAACTCCAATTTCTCCTCCATGGAATTTGTTTTTGATGTCAGTAGCAATGTTATCAACACTTGCGTAGTTACCTTGACTTCTAGCAACGACACTTTCAGTGATGGCGATTACATCTCGATCATGAAGTGGGAATGGTTCGTTTTCACTAGCGGAGAGTACGCTACTAACGACGAGTGATGCTAAATCATCACCTTGTTTGATGATTGGGAGTCTGATTCCTCTTGAAACTGTACCAACATATTTGGACATAACTTAATCCTTCTTTTCAATAATATTTCTGGCGATATATATTCCACAGGCGCTGGCTTGTGCGAGGCCTCTAGTTAGACCTGCTCCATCTCCTGCAACATATAAGTTTTTGATTCCTTTAACTTCAAGTTTGTTATCCATATCTGGGTGAGCACTATAATATTTAGCTTCAACACCATATAAAAGAGTGTGTTCAGTAGCGATACCCGGAGTGATTTTATCTAAGACTTCAATCATTTCAATAATTGATCTCATTGTTTTATATGGTAAAGCTAAGGCTAAATCACCAGGAACCGCTTCTTTAAGTGTTGGTCTAACAAACCCTTCATTAATTCTTTTAACTGTGCTTCTTCTTCCTAGTTTAATATCTCCATATTTTTGAACAATAACAGAGCCACAGGCGAGTTGGTTAGCTAAGGAAGAAACTTTTAAAGCATATTCATTAGGTTTCTTGAATGGTTCTTCAAATCTATGAGAAACAAGAAGTGCAAAGTTTGTGTTATGACTTGAATATTTAGAATCGTTATAGGAGTGGCCGTTAACGTTAACGACACCTTCGTAGTTTTCCATAACGACGTGTCCGCCTGGGTTAGAGCAGAATGTTCTAACTGTGGAACCAACAGATGTCTTATAAACGAATTTACCTTCATAAAGATTTTCGTTGATTTCTTCCATGACAAGGTTAGGGCATTCAACACGAACACCGATATCAACTTGGGTTTGACTCATATTGACTTGATATCGATCAAAGAGTTCGTTTAACCATTTTGAACCTTCTCTTCCAACACCTAAAACGACGTAATTAGCCTCAAGAACCTCGCCGTTTTCAAGTTTGACACCTTTAACAACATTATCATCATCGATGATATCAACCACCTTAGTGGAGAATCTCATCTCAATCTTTTCTTTTAAATGATCATATATTCTTGAAAGGATTTTGAGGTTTTCTTCTGTTCCTAAATGTCTCACTTTACTTCTTAAGAGTTTGACACCGACAGACATCGCTCTTCTTTCAATTTCTCTAACCTTATCGGTCTCTGGATTAGTGATAACTTCAGTCGCACCAAAAGAGAGATTGATTTGATCAACATAGTCGATGATATCCATCAATTCTTCTGGGGACATGTAATCTGTAAGCCAACCACCAAATTCTGTAGTAATATTAAATTTTCCATCAGAGTAGGCTCCTGCTCCGCCAAATCCGTTAGTGATGGAGCAAGCTGGGAAGCACTCTCTATAACCCTTTTGATTAACTGGGCAACGATCAAGTTTGTGTTCTAAAACAGGGCAATGTCTTTCATAAATATTCTTACCTCGATCAAGAAGAAGAATCTTTAGATCACTTCTTTTATGAGCGAGTTCGTAAGCACACATATATCCACTTGGACCAGCGCCTACAATTATGACATCGTATTTCATGGTGAATCCCCCTAAGAAAACACCTTGAAATTATAACATTCATTCACTCTTTTTTATATTAAAAAGTAATATATTTTTATTGCTATGTTGTATTCATAAAAATTTGATACAATAATAGAAATATCTATGGAAATTAATAGGATTATTAATGAGTTTGATTTAGGTAGTGACTTAAAGGAATATAGACCGATTGGAAACGGTCATATTAATACCACTTTATTATTTATCACTAAAGATGAGAAAAAATATATTCTTCAAGAAATTAACACAGTAGCGTTTAAAGATGTTGATGGTTTGATGTCTAACATCTATGGAGTGACAAACTTCTTAAGAGAAAAAGGACAAAGATCACTTGAAGTAATTGAGACAAAAGATAACAAATTATATTTTAAAGATAATAGTAAATATTATCGTGTATATAAGTTCATTGATTCCGCGGTTACTTATGAAGGAATTGATGATTTAAATATTGTTTATAAAGCCGCGAAAGCCTTTGGTAAATTGCATAAAACACTTAAAGAATATGATGCTTCTCTACTCGTAGAGACTATTCCTCATTTTCATGATACAGAAAAAAGATATCAAGACTTTTTAAGCGCAGTTAAAGAAGACAAATTAAATCGAGTTAATACTTGTCTAAAAGAAATTGAATTCTTTAAAAAACACAGTAATGAATATTCAAAAGTTGTTAATGGAATTAAAGAAGGAAAGATCGCTAACGCGGTCACTCATAACGATCCAAAAATCAACAATGTTATGTTTGACAAAAATAGTGGTGAACTCGTCGCAGTTATCGATTTAGATACGATTATGCCAGGAAGCTATCTTTATGATTTTGGTGATGCGATTAGAAGTTTATTCACTGGTGAATATGAAGATAGTAAAGATTTATCAAAGATAAATATTAGATTTGATGTTTTTGAAGCTTATGTTAAAGGATATTTAGAAGAAATGAAAGATTCTTTAACTGAATGTGAAAAATCATTATTATCTTTCTCTGTTTTCTTATTAGCTTCAGAAATCGCAATGAGATTCTTAGAAGATTATCTTAGAGGGGATATTTATTTCCACACTGATTATCCTGAGCACAATTTAATTAGAGCGAGAACCCAAATTAAACTCGCTGATGAAATATATAATTCTTTTGATAAATTAGACGCAATTGTAAACAAATAGTTGTAGTCCTGTTTGAAATA
>JBGURM010000111.1:0-14894 GCA_045132035.1 Bacilli bacterium | reverse complement strand
TTTCTTCATTTTCTTTAGTAGAAATATGAGTGGCAATACCAAAATCACAGATTTTAATGCTTCCATCTCTTAGTACAAATAAATTATCTGGTTTTAAATCATTATGGAGAATACTCTTTTCATGCATATAACTAACCGCATCTAAAATTTGAAGCATATAATCAATCGCTTCATCAAAAGTTAATTTTCCGCGATTATCTAATATTTCTTTTAAACTCTTTCCTTTAAGTAGTTCATAGCTCACAAAGGGAACGTAATTATATTCTCCGACATTATATATCCTCATAATATGAGGATGATTAAAAATTGAAGTTATTCGAGCTTCATTTTTAAATTGTTCTAATTCTAAACCGTTATCGATTGATTTTTCTTTTAAAAACTTTAAGGCTACAAGCTTATCGATAACGATATCTTTAGCTTCATAAACATCCGCCATCCCGCCACTAGCGATGTGACGAGAGATGATGTAACGAGAAAGAATGAGTTTATTGAACTCAGGAATCATTATTCGTGACTCTCCCAAATGACAACTGCCATGTTGTCGCTTCCACCGTTAGCGTTACCAAATGCGATTAACTGTAAACATTTACGATCAACTGAATCATTTCCTTTAAGGATACTTTCTATGACTGTTGAATTGACATTATTATATAGTCCATCACTACAGACTAAGATTTTTTCACCATTATATTCAAATTCATTTAAATCAATACTGACATTTCTTTTAACTCCAATAGCGTTAGTTAACATATGTCGATCTTTATGAGTATTAGCTTCTTTAGGAGCAATCTTTTTTTCATTAACTAAATATTGAGCGTATGTTTGATCAACACTTAATTGAGTTAATTTACCTTCTTTGATTTGATAAATACGGCTATCACCAACTTGAGCAGTGACTAATAAATCTTTAACAATCATACATAAAGAAAGGGTTGTCCCCATTCCTTTAAAATCTTTATCTTTAAGTGATTTAGCGTAAATTTTATTATTAACTTTAATAATAATAGCGTTTAACCATTTCTTAATTTGTTTAGCGTTTACTAATTCTTTTTCTAAATCTAAAAATTCTTTAACTAGATTTTTAACTAATGTAGAAGAAGCATATTCGCCTTTATTTGCTCCGCCCATTCCATCAGCCACCACAAGTAAAACATTGCCAAAGGAATTGATAACAGCGTTCGCGCTGTCTTCATTAGTGGTTCTGACTTTTCCAATATCAATTTGATAGGAATAATTACCTGATAAATAACTCATATTAATCACCTACCTTAGCTTTAAGTTGACCACACGCTGCGTCGATATCGCTTCCAAATTCTTTTCTAATTGTCGCTTTGACACCATTTTTCATTAAGATGTCTAAGAAAGTATGGACGCGATTACCGCTACTACGTTTATAGTCGTTTTTATTTGTTTCGTTATATGGAATTAAATTGACATATCCGTTTGTTCCTTTAATTAATTGAATTAATTCTTCAGCGCATTCTTTCGTGTCATTAATTCCTTCAAGTAAAAGATATTCATATGTTACTCTTCTACCCGCAATTTGTTCATATTCTTTAATTGCAGGGAAAAGAACTTCTAACGGATATACTTTATTTATCTTCATTAATTTATTTCTAAGTTCATTATTAGGAGCATGTAAAGAAATTGCTAAATTAGTTTGTAGACCCTCTTTAGCGTATTCTCTAATTCTTTCTGGAAGACCACAAGTACTAACAGTGATATGTCTAGCGCCGATTGCTAAGCCTTTTTGAGCGTTAACAATTCTAATAAAGTCCATAACGTTTTCATAATTATCAAATGGCTCACCTGTTCCCATAACTACGATATGAGTAACACGTTCTCCTCTATTTTCTTCCTTAAGAAGATTATTGATAACTAAAACTTCTCCCACCATTTCATGTGGTAAAAGATTTCTTTGTTTTCCTAATATTCCACTAGAGCAGAATGAACAGCCCATATTACAGCCAACTTGACTAGAAACACAGACGGCGTTGCCGTAATTATATCTCATTAAGACTGTTTCAACTTTATAGCCATCTTCAAGTTCTAATAGTAATTTAATTGTTCCATCTTGGCTCACTTGTTTAGTGTGAATTTTTGGTAAAGAAAGACAGAAATCTCTTTTTAAGACTTCCCTAAAAGATAAAGAAACATCACTCATTTCATCGAAAGAAGTGACTTTCTTTTCATATATCCAAGTATATAGTTGAATTGCCCGATAAGGCTTTTGTCCGTATTTTTCAAGTAACGCTTGGAGCTTTTTAAGCTCAAGCCCATATAAATTGATCATTCATTTTCTCCCATTTTTTTGAGCCTAGCGTAATACATACAAGAGTCGTAGCTTTCAAATGGGAAAAATTGATGTTCTTCGATAAGAGAGTAGTTAGGATGTTTAACGATAAAGTTCGCGATTAAATTCCCAGCTTCCTTTCTTGATAATGTTGGAATCATGTAGACAAGTTCACCATCAACTTCGACGTATTTGGAACATTCTTCAAGACATTTGAATTCCTCTTGAATAATTGTGTCGAGTTGCTCTTGTTTAACTCTTAAGAAGTAATCTGGAGTACTTCTAAGAAGGTCTAAAGTAGAACTTCTAGGTAAGCAAATGAAAACATTAACTTTCTTTGAAATACAAGTAAGTAAGTTTTCATAATTTGCTTCATAAATATATAAATGGGTATATCCCATTTCTTTAGCGACATTTCTAGTTTCAAATAATGATTGAGTGTGATTAATCACTAAATCAAGATTGTAATCTTTTCCAAATCTTGTCATTAATTCAAGATAAATGTTATTTGGAGTTTCAGAATATATCGCAACTTTTTTAATTGGATCTAATTCTAAAGAATCAAGGATGAATTTGGTCGCCATTTTCATGAAGAAGATTTTGTTTTGTTTAAATTCTTCTAAGTTTTTAGCGTTTCCTCTACCTTGATAAACCACCATTCCATTTACTGGTGCTTTTGAATAATCAGGATGTCGAGAAAGGAAATCATCGATATCAACTTCCTTTTCATTAATACGGATTGAGGCGATACTTTGACGGTAGTTAACTTTTAAAACCTTAAAGACGACGCCTTTGCCGTATTGTTTTTGCCACATTCTAATAACCCAAGCTGGGGTATTATATCTTAAAGATAAGAATTCTGGAGAAGCCTTATCTAATTCTTCTGGAATATATTCATTTGTGGAGTCGATGAATTTGAGTAAGTCATCAACTTCAGTCATTGGCATATCAATTTTCGCTAAAGCGAGAAGTTCACTATCATTGAATCTTCTTAAGAAAAGATGATTTGCCAAATAAAATCTTAAATAGACTGTTTTTTCAAATTCAATATTTTCACCAATAAAACGATTAATGAGATTATCAAAGATATAATGATGTCTTAATTCACATCCCACTAAAGCGGTAATGTTTGATCTGGTGACAGGATCAACATCGAGTTTTTTAAATGATTTACGCAAAACTAAAGCGAATGGCATTTCATCCACTACTAGTTTTAACAAAATACTTTTGCCAATTTCAAATTCGTTCATATAGATATTTTATGCACTTAGGCGTGTACATATAAAGAAATTTTTAAAAAAGTTTAGATAGAGTTTAATTTTTTATTTGATGATTTTCTCGAAAATATCACCGGTGTAGATCTCATCTTCGCCTTCTCCTTCTTCCATATCTTCGGTGTATTCTTCATCAAAATTAACTAAATTCTTATCTTCCAAGAAAAGAGGATATTCGTTATTTCTACTATTTAAATGATGGTCTACTGAATAATATTTGAATAAAACATCAAGATGAATAGCGACTTCAGAAATGTGATGTTTTAATAACATAAACATTTGTTCTTGAAGTACTTCGACTTTTTTAGGAGCGGTAACTTCAACAAAAACTCTCCATGAAGTTTGTTCGTTTCCTTCATGAAACACCATATTGTTTGTGGAAATGAAATGAATCTCATCTTCATCCATTTCATATAATTTAGCGATATCCTTGCTTATTCTTGCACTGAGCTCGCCAACAACAAATTGATCTAATCCGTAAATATTAATTGTAACCATCTTAAAATCCTCGCTATATAATCATACCAATTTTATTAAAAATTGTAAGGGTCAATATTAACTATTAGAGATATCGAACCTTTTGAAGAGTTGGCTTTTATTAATCGGTCCAAGACATTTCTTACTATTTCTGGCTTCTTATATTTAATAAGAATTGAACGTAAATGATTATTGTTCTCATAAGGGACAAAAGGAGTTGTTGGTCCTAAAATAATCGCCTCTTCACTTAATTCTTCATTTAATTTATCAATCAATACATAAGTATTTTGAATGACATTTTCTTCGTTTTTACCACTTACCGTGACACTTGCTAAGAAAGTATATGGAGGGAAAGATTGGGCTCTTCTCATTTCCATTTCTTTTCTATAGAAAAGTTCATAGTCTTGTCTAGCTGCCATAGTAATCGCATAGTGAGAAGGGTTATACGCTTGAATAATCGCTTCTCCCTTTTTATCGCTTCTGCCACTTCTACCAACTGCTTGAGTGATAAGTTGGAACACTCTTTCAGCGCTTCGATAACTTGGTAAAGATAAACCAATATCCGCCATAACAATTCCAACTAAAGTAACATCAGGGAAATCATGCCCTTTAGCGATCATCTGTGTTCCAATTAAAACATCAGCCTCTCTTTTTCTAAATGATTCAACAATTGTTGGAATCTTTGTTCTAATTTTAGCCGAATCGCTATCTAAACGAAGCGTGCGTGCTTCTGGATATAATCGATGAATTTCTTCTTCAATTCTTTCTGTTCCAAATCCACTTCTCATCAAATATTTAGAGCCACATATTGGGCAATTATCGATAGAAGGTTCAACATAATTACAGTGATGACATTTAAGCATCAAATCACTTCGATGATAAGTTAAAGGAATATTACAAGTTGGACATTTAAAAATATATCCGCAGCTCCGACAAGTAACACTACTAGCGAAGCCTCTTCTATTAATTAATAAAATAACTTGATTATGATTATCTAATGTCTTTTTAATCGCTTCTCTCATTTTAAATGAGAAGATATAGCTTTCTTTATCAATGTTATGGTAATCGGAAAGATTAACAATTGTTGTTTTTGGTAATGGTTGATTATTTATTCTTTTATCTAATTTAAGAAGATGATAAACACCTTTACCTGCTCTTGCGCGAGTTTCTAAAGAAGGAGTTGCACTACCTAAAAGAACTTTCGCGTTATGCATCTCTCCTCTCATAATCGCTACTTCTCGAGCGTGATAAAAAGGAGCAACATCTTGCTTATAACTTTCAACATGTTCTTCATCTAAGATGATTAAACCGATATTACTTAAAGGAGCAAAGATTGCGCTTCTAGCGCCAACAACAATCTTACATTCCCCACTAGCGATTTTACGATATTCATCATATTTTTCAGCAGGAGTAAGTTCACTATGAAGAATTGCGACTTTGTTATGGAAACGAGAAATATAATTTCTCATCATCATTGGAGTGAGTGAGATTTCTGGCACTAACACTAAAACTGATTTGCCTTTTGAAAGATATTCTTCACTTAAAGAAAGATAAACTTCACTTTTACCACTTCCTGTCACTCCTTCAAGAAGATAAACTTTGTCATCACTATTTTTGAATTCGCTAATGACATTAGTTTGATCTATAGTTAATGTTATTGGCTTAGAATCATCATATTCAGGTATTTCTAGTCTTCTTTTTTCAACTTTAGTGATTTTCACTAATTGCTTGTCAATTAACTTATTTAATATCGAAATTTGTTTAATCTCTTTTTTTAATACTTTTCCTTCTTCTTTGATTAATCTAAGAAGTTCAATTTGTTTAAAAGTTAATTCGCTTTCATCATATTTATTTATTTCAGCGTATAAGTCATAGGCAATTTTTGGAGCTTTCAAAGAACTTCTTCTTGGGCTTAAAGAAGGAGGAAGCATACTTTGAAGAACAGAAATCTTGCTTGCAAGATAATATTCGCTTACTTTATCAGCAAGTTTCATTAAATCTTCACTTAATAAAGGAGAAGAATCAATGACATCAATGATTTCAGAAATATTAAAGCCAAGTTCTTCTTCTAATTCTTTGACACTTTTATTTGTTTCTTTAGCATTTAAAACATAACCCACTAATTCTTGGGTATTAAATGTTATTAAAACACGATATCCTCTATCGACTGGTTTATTTCCTTTATAAAGATAAGAAAAAGGACGATTCAATGAATATGTATTATGTTCGATTAACAATTCGATTATTTTCATCTTTCGTCCTTATTGTTTCATTTTTGCTTTGATCTTATCGACTATCTCTTGAGCGGCCCTCGCGACATCGTCGTTCAATATAATATAATCATATTGATCAGTCATCGACATCTCTTTTTTACCTTTTTGAAGTCTTTCTTGAATGATTTCTTCACTTTCTGTTTTTCTTCTACGAATTCTTTGCTCTAAAGCATCAAGTGAAGGAGGCATTAAGAAGAATGAGATAACACGGTCATCATTGACCTTTTTAAATACTTCTCCTGCTCCATTGACTTCAATTTCAAGAAGAATATGTTTACCTTTATTTCTTAATTCTTCGACTTTATCTTTTGGGGTTCCATATCGATTTCCGACGAATTCTTGCCATTCTAAGAAATTGTCCGCGTCAATATTCCTTTGGAATTCTTCTTTGGACACGAAATAATAATCAACTCCATCGACTTCTTTTTCTCTAATTGGACGGGTAGTCATTGAGATAGAATATTCGAGTTTGAGATTGAAGTTATCGGTGATGTAACGACGAACTGACCCTTTACCTACACCTGATGGTCCTGAAAGAATAACAAGCAAACCTTTTTTCATATATTGTGTTTATTATACTTACAACAATTACTTTTAGTAAAGCAAAAATAGTGAAATAATAAAAATATGTTACCGAAGCTCAATTTAAAAGGAATATCAATCATTGTTAATGAATTAAAAGATAAGATTTTGAATAATTTTATCTCTAATATTTCTGTCATTAATTCTAGTGACATTCTTTTGACATTTTCTTTTTATAATAAAGAAAAATTACTTGTGTCACTTAATCATAATAACCCATTTATTTCTTTTGTTGATGCTTCGATTAATGAACACACCACGATTGGAAATTTAAATGACAACTTAAGAAAATATCTTAAAGGAAGTTATATCACTAATATTGAGCAAATTAATTCTGATCGAGTCATTAAATTCTCTTTAAATAAAACAAATGAGTTTTATCAAAAAGATAACTACTTTTTAATTCTAGAATTAATTCCCACTATTAATAATCTAGTTATATTAGACGAAAAAGAGAATGTAGTTTTCGCTAAACACTATTTGGATTTAAGTGCCGCGAGACCTTTATTAAAAGGGATGAAATATGAATCAGTAGAACCAAATCCAAATCTTGTCTTAAAAGAATTTGATTACGAAGAATATAAAAGAAATGTTAACCACTATTTAAGTGAAATAAATCAAAAAGGAAAGAAAGAAAAAGCTCTTCCTTTATATAACCACCTTAAACAAAAAGTGAAATCATTATCTAAGAAGATTAATGTTTTAACATTAGAAAAAGAAGAAGCTACTAAAAAACTTGAATATAAAGATATCGGTCAAACTATTCTCACTTTAATGAATAGCGATGAATTAAATGATTATCTTGAAACTATCAAGGATACATATGATTTTTCTTTATCTCCTAATGAAAATGCGAATCGATATTTTGATAAATATAAAAAAGCAAAAAGAACGATTGAAAATGATGATAGAGAAATAAGAATCGCTCAAGAAAACATTGAAGAACTTAATCACATATTAAATATCTTTGGTTATTATTCAGATGAAGAAATTGAAGAATTATATAAAAAATATCTTCCTAAACATCTTCATAGTAATAATAAAAGAAAGAAAGAAGTCGACGCTCGACTTCCATATTTCATTACTTATAAAGGAATTAAGATTGGTTTTGGAAAAAACAAAGAACAAAACAATTATTTAACTTTTAAAAAAGCTAATCGAGATGATATTTATCTTCATGTCGCCTCTTTTAGCGGGGCTCATGTCATTATCTTTGATAAAGATCCATCTCAAGAAGTCATTTTAGTGGCCTCAGAAATCGCTTTAATCCTTTCTTCTTTAGAAAGCGGAGATATTTATATCGCTGATGTCAAAGATGTCAAAAAAGGCGACTCTCTTGGACAAGTTAATTTATTAAAATATGAAACTATCACTCTTCATGAAGTAAGAGAAGAAACTAAAACTCTATTAAAAGATCAAAAAAGACTGAACTAAAAAAGACCATTAGAAACTAATGGTCATATTTTTTATTTGTTTTAGCTAAATATTATAAGCGAGTAACTGTGAAACGATTGTAATAATCACAAACGTATTCGATGCTGTGCTTGTTACCAGCAATAATGTGTTCGTCTTCAACTTGTAAGTTATAGATGAAATGATTCTTATAGTAGTTGAACATATAATCAATAGCATCGTCTCTACTAGTGAAAACGGATTTTCTTAGCTTAACATCTTCGCCGTCTACAACAGCGGTAAGAATATAATGTTTCATAGACAATACCTCTCTTTCAGTAGTTTAACGTCGTGCTTAGGACGAGGTATTGATTAAAAACACCTATATCATAGTCCTTTTTTAGCAAATGTCAATAGGTTTTTAAAAATTTTTTATATATTATATAATATATAACTTTAATATTTTTCAAATTATTTTTTTATATATTTTTCACTAAGATATAGACTTTAAGTCTATATAATCATTTTTTTGACATATATAGAAAAAAATATTAATAAAAAAGAAGAAATTTTCATTCTTCAATTTTAGTTTCATTAATTAAAAAGTTTTCACCTTTAATTGCTTCTGCCGTACTTAGATTATTGAATCCTTGTTGTCTTAATACTTCATAGACCACAATCGCTACTGAATTCGATAGGTTCAAACTCCTCGCTTCTGGGACCATTGGAATTCTAAGTAATCGATCTGGATGACTTTTTAATATATCATGAGGAATTCCGGTTGATTCTCTTCCAAACATCAGGAAGATGTCTTTGATATTATTTGAGAAATCAAACGTTGAATAGACTTTATTAGAATATCTCGTCACATAATATGTATCCGCGTTAGGATACGCTTTTAAATAGTCATCATAAGTTGGATAGAAATTCCATTTGAGTGATTCAATATAATCCATCCCTGCTCGTAAGAGATCTTTTTCATTTAATGAAAAGGAGATTGGACCAATGATATCAAGTGTCGCATTGATTGCTACACATGTTCTCATGATGTTACCAGTATTTTGTGGCTTTTCTGGTCGATATAAAACGATATGAATCATTTAAAACCCTTGTGCTTTTCTTTTTGCTAAATAAGTTGGTTCAATGACCGCTTTATATTGTTTGATACATTCCGCAATAATCTCTTTAGCGACAGTCACATCTTTCACTTCATCTACTGCAGTAGATTTACCTTCAAGAGTTTTATAAACTGAGAAGAAGTGTTTAATTTCATCCATAATGTGACTTGGGATATCAGTGATATTGTCATATGGAGAATAAAACGGATCATTAAGAGGAACAGCAATGATTTTTTCATCAAATAATCCGTTATCCGTCATAATAAGAACACCGATTGGTTTACATTCCACAAAACTCATTGGAATGATACTTTCACTACATAAAACTAAAACATCAAGTGGGTCATAGTCTCTAGCGTAAGTTCTTGGAATAAAACCATAATTTTGTGGATAGTGAGTACTTGTAAAAAGTACTCTATCGAGAATTAAATGTCCGGTTTCTTTATCTAATTCGTATTTGTTTTTGCTTGCTTTTGAGATTTCAATTAACGCCAAAAACTTGTCTGGTGTAATTCTACTTGCTTTTACGTCGTGCCATGGATGCATAAATAAACTCCTCCTATTTTCTAGCGCCTACTTCAATACGATTAATCGCTCTAAGTAGGCTCAATTTGGCTCTATTAATTTCTATTTCATCACCACTACCATTAAGTCGATCTTCCGCTCTTTTTTTAGCAGCGTAAGCTCTTTCAATATCAATATCATCTTTACTTTCAATTGAATTGACTAATAAAACTACGGTGTGGTCTTTTTTAATATGAATAACTCCTCCACCTATCGCATAGATATTTTCGGTGGAGTTATTTTTAATAACTAATTTGGATATTTCTAAAGTCGACACTAAAGGAGCGTGATTAGGTAATATTCCAATCACTCCTACCGCTGAAGTGGTACTAAGATAGTCTGCTTCAGTTTGTAAATATAACCCATAAGGGGTATAAATGATGACTTTAAGTTTCTTATCCATTATTTTAAACTTTCTGCCTTTGCTCTAGCTTCTTCGATTGTTCCAACATATAAGAAGGCAACTTCTGGAAGATCGTCAGCTTCTCCATTAAGAATCGCTTTAAAACTTCTAACAGTGTCTTCAACTTTGACATAAATTCCAGGAATGCCGTTAAAGTGAGAGGCAACGTGGAACGGTTGAGAGAGGAAGTTACGAATTCTTCTTGCTCTTTCAACAATTATCTTATCTTCATCAGATAATTCATCCATACCTAAAATCGCAATGATATCACTGAGTTCTTTATATCTTTCAAGAATCTCTATAACGCCATGCGCGACTTCATAATGTTCCTTACCAACAATTTGAGGATCAAGGGCGGTTGAGCTACTATTAAGTGGATCAACTGCAGGATAAATTCCTAACGCTGCTGTGGAACGGTCCAAAACTGTTTTAGCGTCCAAATGAGAGAACGCTGTGGCAGGAGCAGGGTCAGTTAAGTCGTCAGCCGGCACGTAAATTGCTTGGACAGAAGTGATTGATCCATCTTTTGTGGAAGTAATTCTTTCTTGAAGTTGTCCCATTTCGGTTGCAAGAGTAGGTTGATATCCAACTGCCGAAGGCATTCTACCAAGAAGAGCAGAAACTTCACTACCAGCTTGGGTGAAACGGAAAATATTGTCGATGAATAGAAGGACATCTGAATGTTCATAATCACGGAAATATTCCGCCATAGTAAGTCCAGATAAGCCAACTCTCATTCTTGCTCCTGGAGGTTCATTCATTTGGCCAAAGATAAGGGCGGTTTTACTTAAAACACCACTCTCTTTCATTTCGTAATATAGGTCATTACCTTCTCTACTTCTTTCACCAACACCAGCGAAAACAGAGATACCTCCCTTTTCGTTAGCGATGTTATTCATTAATTCTTGTATAAGGACAGTTTTACCAACACCAGCGCCACCAAATAAACCGATTTTACCACCTCTAACATATGGACAAAGTAAATCGATAACTTTGATACCAGTTTCAAAGATTTCAGTTTTAACTGATTGATCTTTAAATTGTGGAGGATTACGGTGAATTGACATTCTTTTAGCGTTTTTAACTTCACCTAATTCAAGTCCATCAATTGGTTCACCAAGAACATTAAACATTCTTCCTAGTGTTGCTCTTCCAACTGGAACTTCGATTGGGTGCTCTAAAGAAATAACTTCTAAGCCTCTTACTAATCCTTCAGTTGGTCCCATAGCGACACTTCTAACGACATCATCTCCGATATGTTGAGCTACTTCAGTAGTGAGTTTATTACCATTAGGTAATTTAATCTCTAAAGCAGTCAAAAGTTCTGGAAGATGTTGATCTTTAAATTCAACGTCAACAATTGGTCCAACAGCTTGGACGATTTTTCCTTTAACAACTGGTTTTTCTTTCATTGAGTTTGACCTCCTTATACTGCTTTACTTGCCGCCACAATCTCAGTGATTTCTTGAGTAATAGCAGCTTGTCTAGCTTTATTAAATTCAATTTTTAATTCTTCTAATAAGTCTTTGGCGTTATTTGTGGCGTTTTCCATCGCGTTACTTCTAGCGCCTTGTTCACACACTTCACTTTCTAAGAGTTTGGAATGTAATTGAGTTCCAATATAGAAAGGTATAAGAGTGTCAACTAATTCTTTTGGACTTGGCTCCATGATTGGAGGATATTCATTAGTGTCTTCAACTTCAAATTTAAGTGGAAGAAGTTGATAATCTTTCGCTAAGAAGACTAAGGAGTTTTTATATTCTGAATAGATGATGTGAACTTCAGAATATGTTCCTTTTTTATATTCTTCTAAAACAAAACTAATAATGTTATTGATTATGGATTTATTATCAATTGAATATGATTCACTAAAATCATCAATAACTTTAAAGTCTCCGTTTTCATAATGAGCAATACCTTTTTGTCCTAAGATAATCGCGTCGTCATTTTCAGTGATTTTTGCATCACTAACTTTGAATATGTTGTTATTGTAGCTTCCACATAACCCTAAGGTTGAAGAAACTATTAAATATAATTTTTTATCAGATTCATTAGTCTCAAAATATGGTGATTTAATCTTTTTAGAGAATAGTAAAAGTAATCTAGCAATTTCATCATATTGCTCAGCGTACTCCTTATTAGCGAGCATTTTATTTCTCCACTGCTTAAGTTTAACAGTAGAAACAAGTTTCATCGCACTTGTAACTTTATATGCTCCACTAACAGATTTGATTCTCGATTTGATTTTGACAACGTTTTGAGACATTATTCACCTTTATTAATTTCAACAAATTTATTGATTAAATCAATAAGCTTCTTTTCATTAGCTTCACTAATCTCTTTATTAGTAGCGATGTCATTTAAAACATCTTTACCATTAATTTCGATATATTGATAAGCATTGGTTAAGAAGTCTTTAATTTTATTTTTGGCTAAATTATCCAAATATTTATTTTTTGCTAAGAATAGATATGTAATCTCTTTTTCTAGTGGATATGGATTATATTGTGGTTGTTTTAAAACTTCTAATAAGGCTTCACCGTGCTTTAATATCGCTACAGTTGAAGCATCCAAATCACTACCAAATTGAGAGAATGATTTCATTTCTTCAAAGCTCGCTAAATCGATTTTTAAGCTTCTTGCGACTTGTTTCATCGCTTTTGTTTGAGCTGCTCCACCAACACGGGAAACTGATAATCCAGCGTCAATAGCAGGTCTTTGACCAGCGTTAAATAAGTCAGTAACTAAGAAGATTTGACCATCGGTAATAGAAATAACATTAGTAGGAATATAAGCACTGATATCACCAGACTGAGTTTCAACAATTGGTAAAGCAGTGATTGATCCACCACCATATTTCTCATCTAATTTGCACGCTCTTTCAAGTAATCTACTATGTAAATAGAAGACATCACCTGGGTAAGCTTCTCTTCCTGGGCTTCTTTTTAATAGAAGCGATAAGGTACGATAACTGACCGCATGTTTACTTAAATCATCATAAACAATAAGGACATCTTTTCCTTGATACATCCACTCTTCCGCCATAGAAACTCCGCTATAAGGAGCAACATATAGCATTGGAGCTGGTTCACTAGCGGTAGCGCTGACAACAAATGTATAGTCCATCGCTCCGTGTTTTTTGAGTTTATCAACGATTTGAGCAACTGTACTATTCTTTTGTCCAATCGCGACATAAATACAATAAACACCTTTGCCTTTTTGGTTGATAATCGTATCGATTGCAATCGCGGTCTTTCCAGTTTGACGATCACCGATGATTAACTCTCTTTGTCCTCTACCAATAGGAGTAATCGCATCAATCATTGTTATACCAGTTTCTAAAGGAGTATCAACACTCTTACGAGTGATAACTCCTGGAGCAATAACTTCAATTGGTCGAAGTTTATTTGTTTCAATTGGTCCAAGTCCATCGATTGGTTGACCAAGAGCGTTTACTACTCTACCAAGAAGCGCATCTCCTACAGGAACTTCCATAACTCTTTTTGTGCGTTTAACTTCGTCACCTTCTTTAATCAAAGAATCATCACCTAATAAAACAGCACCAACGTGATCGGTTTCGAGATTCATCACTAATCCATAAATATCATTAGGGAATAGTAAAAGTTCTCCAAGCATTGCTTCACTTAGTCCATAGACTAAGGCAATACCATCTCCAACAGTAATGACCGTTCCAACATCACTACTATCAATTTCACGATGATAATTTTTTATTTGTTCTTTGATTAAAGCGCTAATTTCATTTGTGTTTAGCTTCATATCTTGTCCTCCTATTTGAGTAAGGATATCTTCATATCTTCTATATGATGTTTGATACTTCCATCATAGATATGATCATTAATAACGACTTTAACTCCACCGATTAAGGTTGGATCAATTTTGTTAATTAGTTCAGTAGGTCGTTTTTCTACTTTACTAATTGTTTGGTTGAGTTTTTCTAATTGTTCTTCACTTAGTTTTTCAGTTGAATAGACTAAGCCTTCAACTACACCACGATATTCGTTCACTAAAGAATTAAATCCATCAAAAATATCAATAACATATTTAGCGCGATGATTTCTAACAATAATCTTTATTAGATTAACAATTTCTTCATCCACTCCAACAAGGGTTTTATCGATAATATCAATCTTCTTTTCGATTGGATAATATGAGGAATCTAAGACCACGATGAAATCAGGGTTTTCATTAAAAACCTTCTTTAATTCTTTAATCTCTTTTTGAGTTGACTCTAAGGTATTAGAATCTCTTTTTAAAGAAAATAAAGCTTGAGCGTATCGTGAAGTAATTTCTTTCATAATTATTTGTTCTTCTTAACTTCCTCAACAAATTCTTCAAGTAAACGGGTATTGTCTTTAGAAGATACTTCTCTTCCTAGTAACTCAGCGGATGCATCTAAAGCAACATTAACAATCTCTTTTTTGATTTGTTCTTGCGCTTCCATTTCCATACGAGCTATATCGTTTTCAGCGTCTTTTTTCATTTGAAGGACTTGAAGTT
>JBGURM010000110.1:0-4776 GCA_045132035.1 Bacilli bacterium | reverse complement strand
AATTACTCGTCAGTCATATCGATGAATATCACATCGATGAAGAAGTTTTAGTCTATACATATAATGTTGTTAGAGAAGATGAGAATTATCTCATCGGTTTTAAAAGCAAAGAAGAAAAAGATGTTTTCTTATCTTTAATCAAGGTCAAAGGCTTAGGACCTAAGACCGTTATTAACGCTTTAAGCGCGACAACTCCAAATGATGTGATTAACGCAATCGCTAGTAATAATGTTGCTTTCTTAAAGAAATTACCAGGCTTAGGAGCAAAAGCTGCTGGCCAAATTATCTTAGATCTTAAAGGTGAAATTACCGGTTCAAAAGGTAATCCAAAACAATATGAAGAAGTCTATGATGCTTTAAAATCATTAGGCTTTAAAGGTGCTGCTATTGATCGAGTACTTGCAACCATCAATGAACCAGGTGCTACAAACGAAGATATTTTACGTATCGCCTTAAGGAAACTTAAATAGTTATGAGTAGGTTATTAGACGCTAAACCAAATAGTAGTGAAGATAGTCTTGATTCGTCTCTTAGACCTCTTACTCTAAAAGAGTATGTTGGACAAAAAGACCTCAAAGAAAACCTCAAAGTTTTTATTGGGGCTGCTTTACATCGTAACGAACCACTTGATCATGTTTTACTATACGGTCCTCCTGGACTCGGTAAAACTACCTTAGCCCACGTTATCGCTCACGAGATGGGCGCTAATATTAAAGTAGTCACTGGTACAACAATTGAAAAGACTGGTGATTTAGCGGCTATCCTATCTGATTTAGAACCAGGAGATGTCTTATTTATTGATGAAATTCATCGTCTTCCTAGAGTGGTTGAAGAATCTTTATATTCAGCAATGGAAGATTTTAGATTTGATATCGTTATTAATCGAGACACAAATTCAAAATCAATTTCTATTAATCTCCCTCCATTTACTTTAATAGGCGCAACTACTCGAGCGGGTGATTTAAGCGCTCCTTTACGTGCTAGATTTGGTATTGTTGAGAAACTTAACTTCTATTCTGTTGATGAAATCAAGGATATTGTTAAAAGAACATCAAGAGTGTTAAACACTGAAATTGATGAAAAAGGACAACTTGAAATTGCTAAAAGAAGTAGGGGTACGCCTCGAATTGCCAATCGTCTATTTAGACGTGTTAGAGATTTTTCCAATTATCAACATCGTGATAGTGTCAATTACGAAGACACAATCAAAGCACTTGATGCCTTAAAAGTCGATTCCATTGGACTTGATGATGTCGATATTAGATATTTAAAGACCTTAATCTTAAGGTTTAAAGGTGGACCAGTCGGCCTTGAAAGCTTAGCAAATGCGATTGGTGAAGAAATTATGAATTTAGAGGATGTATATGAACCTTATCTCCTCCAAATTGGTTTTATTGACCGCACCCCAAGAGGAAGAGTAGCGAGAGATAAAGCTTATCAACATCTTAAAATTACATATCAAGGTTCTCTATTGTAGTGTATATCACTACATTCTCTTTTATACGCGTATGCACATTTATGTTGCATTGTGATAGGAGTTAGTGTATTTTTTTAATTAGCATTTTACGCATAGGTTTATATTAAACCTCGGAGGTATTAACATGAGAAGATTATGGGCACACATTATTATTGCGGCAACTGCCTTAGTTACAGTTTTCGCTTTGATGCCTACATTAATTCAAAGATATTCATCTAATAGTGAGCATTCAGTCAGCCGTCAATTTACTTTCCAATTAAGCGAAAGAGAAAAAGAAGACGAAGAAACTGAAGTCGCAGCCTTAACTGAAAATTCCGCTAAAGAGATGGCGAAAGTCATGGAACAAAGACTCATTAGTAGTGGTGTTTCTTCCTATGACATCAAAACAAGTGGCAACGATATTATCAATGTCACCTTCAAAGCTGATGAAGATCAATACACTCAAATTGTTACCTATTTAGGTTTCAGTGGTTCATTCGCCTTAATGAACAATCAAAACGATGTCGTTACTGGCGATCAATTTAGAAATGGAAATGCTTACCTCAAAAATGTCTCTGTTAATGAATACCCAACCGTTATCCTCCCAATCAAAACCGATTACACCGAATGGGAAACATTAGTCAAAGGTGCAATCGACAACCCAGAAGAACAACAAGCTCAATCCGAAGAGGAAGAAGCCACAAAAGTAGCAAGAATCTATATGATTTATAACTACCAAACTGGTGATACATATCAAACTCTTACAGAAACTAATAAATTAAGTGAAAAAACATTCTTAACATTCGAATGTGATCCTGCTGATGAAGCTGGTTTATATTACGATTCAAATAAGAACGCTTTATCAAAAGTTTGTGGTTACCAAGATAGTAACGGTAATGGTGTTGCGGACTCTAACGAAGTTAAAGCCGCCTTTAACCAAGCTGATTTCTTACTCAATTTATTCAATGCTTCTTCTTTAGATTATGAAGTTAAATGCATTAAAGGTTTAACTGATGAGACAAAGATTTGGGTTGATCCAACCGTTGAAGCAGTTGTTTCTCAAGGTAAAATTGTCTGGAATTCAACCTTAACTGCGATGGTCGCCGCTGTTGTTATCGCTAGCTTACTCTTATTCTTCTTCTATCGTTTAGGAGCTTTAAGCATCGTTACAACTTCAATCGTTTCTGCTTTCGCAGGTTTTGCTTTCATGATTCTTGCTGGACTTGAATATAACATGTTGGCGGTCGCTGCAATTATTATGGTCGCTGGTTTAGGTGTCGCTAGTGGAATCATCTACTTAAACAAACTCAAAGAAGATACCTATAGAGGTCACACTTTAAAGAAAGCTAACACTGAAGCAAGCAAAAAGAGCTTATTACCAATCATTGATATCCATGTCGTTTCAGTGGTTATTGGTTTATTAACATATTTACTTGGAGGAAGTGCCTTACATTCATTTGGTTCTATCCTTACCTTCGGTTCAATTATTTCCGTTATCGTTAGTACACTTGGACTTAAAGGCTTAATGTGGTTAAGCACAAACGCTACAGGACTCATTGGAAATTACGAAGTCTTTGGTATTGATTCCAAAAACGTTCCAAACCATATGGCGGAAGAAAAACAAAGATATTATGGTCAATACGCTAATAAGGATTTAACTGTCAAAAAGAAACCAGTTTCTATTATTGGTGGTTCAATCTTTGCGGTTGCCCTAATTGGAGTCATCCTTTCAGCTTCATTAATGGGTGGAAACCTCATTAAACAAGCTCCAAGCAAAGTGACAAATAATGAACTTTATGTTCAAAACAAAATCAAAGTTGAAGACGAAGATAGTAAATCTAAACTCGATGAACATACTTTAGATAGCGAAATTCTTTCAATTATCGAAGTTCAAGATAATAAAACAAAAGAATATAAGCCATTAAAAGACTATGTCGCTAAAAATTCAACATATGATACATTCGTTGTCACTGAATCAAAAACAGTTGAAAGTACAACCACAAATTATTCCACAACATATTATGTTGTTAAATTAAGCGAAATCATTTCTTTAAATAGAATGGCTAAACTTCAAGGTGAAGAAGCAACTGCTGCTAGAACTATTGAAGAAATCATCGACGAATTCGAAAGTGATCCATCTTTATTCAGTGGTAGTGTTTCTAATGTCATCTCCTTCAAAGTTCAAGAAACAGTCATTCCAAGTGCCACAGTTGATTGGACTAAAGTTACTTTAGCAACATCAATCGGTATCTTAGCCTTAACAGTTTACTTCATGCTTAGATATCGTTTAACTCGTGGCTTAGCAACAATTGTCTTTGCTGTTACAAGTGGAGCAACCACTCTTGGTTTACTCGCTTTAATGGGTGTTATTGGTTTTGCTACTCCTGTTAGCGCCGCTGTTGCTTTACCAATTGTTGTCATCTTCTCTTATTACTTAATGGTCCTCCTTATGAATAAGGAGAGAGAACTTGTCATCGACGATAAGAGTCGTGACCTTTCTCAAGAACATAGAGAAGAACTCGCTAAATCCGCTTTAGGAATGGCCTTTGAGCCAATGCTTGCAACTAGTGCGTTAGTCATTTACTTATTCGTTGACTTATTTGGCTTTGGAGTCATGAGTCAATCATATATGTATTTAGCAGCAACACTTGGTTCATTATTTGCTTTATTAACTGTGACTGTCTTATTTGTTCCATGTGCCACTTTACTTGTTAAATGGTTCTCTGGAATTAAATTTGAATTCAAACCAAGAAAAGAACGTAAAGGAAAGAAAGCGACTGTTAAGAAGTCTGCAGAACCTGAAGAAGCTATCTTTATTGGTATTAACGATTAATTGATTTCAGCTACACTTCATTGTGTAGCTTTTTTACTATTATGAACAAATCATTATTAGAACGTTTATTAGACTTTTACCATATTGATTATAATCAATATCTTTTACTCAATAAGGATGTTAATCTCCTTAATTTTAAAGATGGTCATGAATTTGATTCGATCAATGAAGCAGTCTCTTTAGTAAAAGATGTCATTTCTAAAAAAGGCAAAATCATTATTTATGGTGATTATGACTGTGATGGAGTGATGGGGACAAGCATCTTAGTAAAGATGTTTGAATATTTAGATGTCGTTGTCGATTATTATTTACCAAATCGATATATCGATGGATATGGTTTAAATCTAGCTCATGCGAAAGAATATGTCGACGCTAAATATGATTTAGTGATTACTGTTGATAATGGAATTACCGCTTTTGAAGGGATTGAATATCTCCATAATAATGGAGTTAAAGTTTTAATTCTTGATCACCATCAAGCAAGCGA
>JBGURM010000109.1:0-4317 GCA_045132035.1 Bacilli bacterium | reverse complement strand
TAAATAATAACTTGAATCGTTAGAAAAAGCAGAGTTATTACCTCTGCTATTGATTAGCCCATATTTCTTTGTAAAAGCGTCATATAAGCAATTTAATTTAGCCTGTTCTCTCTTTATATCTTCATCTGGATAATCTTCTGTTTGATACTCTAAAAGAGTTCTCACACAGTCCCTTATTTCAATAAGTCCTCTAACTCTATTTTCAGTAGTCATTGCAAGTTCTTGTGGGTACATTCTACTGTTTTCTCTAAAATAGATTTGGTCATCTACAATGGTATATGAGAAGTTTCTAACAGTTAAATCTGCTTCAATAGAATTATCTTCTTCCCCTATATCATCTAGTTCATATTCTTTTACTTCGGCGTGTATATTTGAAATTGCTTCTTCTAGTTTTTCTTCTAAATTACCACCATCAGATATACAAGCAGAGTCATAACCAAACCTAGTAGAAATCATTTCCATATTACCCATTATCATATCTGGATTATCTATGAAATATTGATTCATCTTTATTCCATTTTCATTTTCTCCAAGATATACCCAATCTGGCTCAATATCAGTTATTGAATCTCTTTTTTGTAAGAAAATAATATCTGATGTGACTTCTGTACCGGCATTTGCTTTAAAAGTATTATTAGGTAGTCTTATTGCTCCTAATAAGTCTGCTCGTTGTGCAATATATCTTCTTACACTTGGATTTTCTTTATCTAGTGTACCTTTTGAAGTTATAAATGCTACAACTCCACCCGGTCTAACTTTATCAAGTGTTTTAGCAAAGAAATAATCGTGAATTAAAAACTTATTCTTATCATATTTCTTATCTAATACTTTAAAATCTCCAAAAGGAACATTTCCTACTGCTACATCAAAGAAAGAATTAGGAAGATTAGTATCTTCATAACCTTGAACTGCAACAGTAGATTTTTGATAAAGTTGTCTTGCTATTCTACCACTTATTGAATCAAGTTCAACACCATATAACTTACAGTCCTTTAATGAATCTGGAAGCATACCTATAAAGTTTCCTGTTCCACAACTAGGCTCTAATATATTACCGGTTTTAAGTCCCATATTTTCTAATGCTTTATACATTGACCTAATTACTACCGGTGGTGTATAAAAAGCCGTTAAAGTTGATTCTCGTGCTTGTGAATACTCTGTTTCATCAAGTAAGTTCTTTAAAATGTTGTATTCATTACTCCAAGAAGAATCCATTTCATCAAATGCTTGTGGAAGTCCTCCCCAACCTACATATTGAGATAATATTTTTTGTTCTTCTGGGGTAGCAAATCTATCTTCTTCTTCACATTTTTTTAGAACTTTAATTGCTTCTACATTACGATTAAACTTTTCTCTTGGTGTTCCCTCTCCAAGACTATCGTTTTCAATTCTAAATTGACTACGATCAGAACTTGGTATTTCTGGGTGTATATCAAAACTTCTAATTTTATTACTTTTCTTTTTCTCAAACTCTGGAATAATGTTTTCTTCTTTTACTTCAACATCATCTATTTCAGTAGGAACTGATATTTCTTCTTCTTTTGTTTCTACTACTTCGTTTTTTTCTTCTTGTTTTTGTTCTGCAATATCACTTATTTTAACTTTAAGATGGTCGTTTGCAGGGTTTTCTTTTACTTTCCTATCAAATTCTTCTTTTGACATTTCACGATTAAATAATGGATATTGATAATCGTATAAAACTACATTAAAATCTCCAATATTTAATATTTCATATTCATCTGCACCAATATAAACTTTATCTCCTAAATGATATTGATAGTCATATTCTTCTTCAGCTAGTTCAGGAACAATACTTTCTGTCATATTATTTTCTGCCTCTGCAAATTCTCTTTCTTGTTCTTGTTTTTCTAACCAATTAGGATATTCTTCTAATTCCTTTGAATTAAGGTATCTATCTTCGTGTATAAGCGTCTTTATTCTCTTTTCAATATAATTCCACTTAAATAGTTGTTCTGTCGCACTAGCGTCAAAATAACCACGATAAAAGCGAATACCTTTTGAATCATAATTTATTCCTATACCAGAGCCTTTGATAGTTCCACTTGCTCCACCTATACCATAAAGATTTTTAAGATAATTGATATTATCATCTGTTGATAGACTTTTTTGGAACATTTCATAAATAGCATATTTAGTTTCTGTTCCAATTTCAGTTAAGTATCTATCAACAAATTCTTGTGTAAACTCTAAATCTGATACAGTCTTTTCACTATTATCATCAATTAAAGATAATTGGTCTGTCATACTTGGCAAAGGCTCAATTCTATCATTTAATTGATTTAATAATACCATTGCTTCATAGTGATAAGTTAAATCTTCCCAACTAACAAAACTTTCTGTATCTCTTGATAAAAAATTACCTTTCCAAAATAAAATACCGTTGTCATAAGTTTTATAACCATACATTTGGTCATCAACTATAACACCGGTATAATCCGAATTAAATATTCCTTTAAGGAACTCTGCTCTTTTGCTAATATCTTTTTCATTGTTAATAAAATCTTTAATTTCTTTATTTGATTTTCTTAAATGTGGAGTTGTACTTAATATTTGATTTATCTTTTCATCTAATACAACGTAAGAAGTTTTAGACTTATCTGGCTCATAGATGTTTAGGCGTATATCAACTCGTTCGCTACTATCTCCTCTGCTGACTTCTTCAAGTTGTTCATTAAGCCTGTCCATTTCATTGGGTCTTGTTGTTTCATCTTCTCTGTTATCTTCTCTTTCTCTTTCAACTCTGATACTATCTGTTCTATTCTCTCCATTGCTGTTTCTTGAATGCTCATCAAGTGGTTTGGAAGTTGATTGCTCATTAGTAGAGTTGTGTATAGAGATTTCTTGTTCTCTTTCAAGTATTCTAACCTCATCATTGCGTATTTGCCCTCTACTTGAATCTTGTTCTCTGGTACTGATAGATCTGGTATCTGATAATCCCCTTGACGTGTGTAAGTTATAATAATTATTCCTCCTTTCGGCAGTATTCCTGCTTTCGCTTACATCATAAGACAAATCATTATCTATATCAAATGTGCGAATTTTGTTTATTTCGTTAATTCGCAGATTTTTAATTGTATTATAAATCTCACGAAGTCCCATTTCTGATATTTCACTTGTTGCAACACCTATTCTAGTAATTGTGTCATAACTATTAAAACTTAATATTTCTACAAAGTCTTTATGAGTAAAATATTCATTAGGATTTAATCCACACCTTTTAATCATTGAAAATGCAATACTATTTGAAAGTGCATTTTGAAATAATGTTTTTACACTTTCTTCATCTAGTGATTCAAGAGAACTATTCTCTCTATAAAACATTAAATCTTCTAAATAATCTTGTATATTATCTTCAACAATTATCTTTGATACTGATTTAATTGCAAGTCCCAGAGAACTTTTATCTTCAAGTTCTCCGTACTTGTTTTCCAATGACTCTATTATGTCTAATTCATAAGGTTTTGATACTGACCATAATCTAAAACTTTTACCAAACTTACTATTAGTATCTGCAATATCAAATACATATCGCAAGTTAGTATAGCCATTATCTTCTGAAAGAAGTGCTATTCCTTTTGCACCACGATTAACCCATCTACCTACTTGTTTATTCCAAGCCTCTATCTTTGCACAGGCAACTGCTTGTGGTCTTTGTGCATAAATTAAAACTTGGTCATTAAAAGGGTATTTGTAGTTCATTGCAGCACATTCCAAAAAGGACATCCATTCATCTGGATTATTACTTATTTGAGTTAAGGTTTCTCCATAAAGGTCTGTAATTAGTCTTAATTTACTCGCCATATTGCACCTCCTATTCTAAATTAGACTATTCATTGTTTATTTTTTCTTCTTTGATTTTTTCTCTTACTCTGACTAATACATCAAAGTAATTTGTTTCAATAGAAATCATATCTTCAATTCCATAAAATAAAATATAAAATAAATCAGTTATTTCATTATTATAGAATCTCATATCTACCATTTCTGTTCCGTCTTCTTCTGTAATAGGAACACTATATCTTAATAACTTATCTTTCATTTTAGATGATTTTTGAGCAATTCTTTCATTCTCATAATCAATCATATTATTTAATACTTCAACAAGTTTATTAAACTCATCAACATTTAATTTAATTTTTATTGGTGGTATTCTCTTTGAATATGCCATTCTAATTCCTCCTATCTTTCTCTGTCTTTATCTTGTTTTACTTTTTCATTTAAAACAATATTATTTCTATAATTCGCTAACGCTTCTTTAACAGAAGTATTACTTAAAATGTCATCTACTTTTGCTTT
>JBGURM010000108.1:0-2042 GCA_045132035.1 Bacilli bacterium | reverse complement strand
AAACAAACTTAACCGAGGGACTCTCGGGGATAGCCCATCTAATCTGAAATCACTAGATTTCTTGAGTGGGAAGACCCCATCTTCTATAAGTGGGGGAGGATGTCACAGTTCTATTAATTTCATCAGTGAGATCATATTCATATTCTTCATCTGGAATGTATTTATTTTGTTCGTCGTTCCATGAATAGTTGAGTGTTGCTTTTATTGTTACGCCTTTTCCAGATAAATCATCAAAATATGTAATATTCATCGTGGCGTGAGAATGATGGTTTTCTTCTATCTCTTGTATTTTTTGATAAAACATTGAATACTCAACTTTTGTTGGACTATTTCCTTGATTACACGCGACTAAAGAGAGTGTTGAAATAAAACAAAACAATAACAAACTATTTTTCATAAAAAACCTCACCTGATGAGGATGTTTTAACATAATGAATATAGATTATCTACATGTTAGTTGTGGCAAAATTGGACAACTGGTGGATGGAATTTTTCTTATAAGTTTACAATTGATAACATATATGATAACATACAATTGAGGATAAAAAATATGGATGAAAAACGCGCTACTTACATAAGTAAATATAACAAAGACAATTATAAGATGTATCCATTTAGAGTAAAAAAGAGCGATATTAAACTAATTGAGAAATTAGATAATGTTTCAAATAGGAACAGTTATTTGACAAATCTTATTTTGGAAGATATTGAACATAGTGTCCTAACAATTAAACAAATCAAAGATATAGTTAGACCTATATTGGCAAAGCACAATATCAAAGAAGCATATTTATTTGGGAGTTATTCAAGAGGTGAGGCCAATAGAAATAGTGATGTAGATATCTATTGTGAAGAAGGGGATGTTACAACTCTATGGAAATTGTCTGCATTTCATGATGAACTACGAAATGCACTTGGGAAAGAAGTTGATATAGTAACTATTGATTCTGAAATTGATCATTATTTTCTAGAACAAATAGAGGAGGATAAAATTAAAATATGCTGAGTATAAAAGACAAAAGAATAGCGGAATGTATTATTAGACATTGTTTGAATATTGAAGAAGATATCTCGAATATTACTGAAGAATATTTCTATAATGACAGGAAAACTCAAAATTCCATTTGCTTTGATATACTTCAAATAGGTGAATTGGCCAAATCGCTATCAGAAGAGTTTGTTACTGAATACAATAAGATGCCATGGAAAGATATAAAAGGCATGAGAGATTGGGTAGCGCATGGATATCAAACTCTAAAAATGGATAGAGTGTATAGGACTGCTATCCAAGATATAAAACCATTAAGAGAATATTGTGAACAAATAATTAAAGAAAACGATTAATTGTTATAGTTTTTAAATATATGTACTTAAGATTCTTAAAATAATCATATTAGTTTTTATATTGATGTTGTCGTCCTTAATGGACGGCTTTTTTTGATGCATGATTTTTATATATTTTTCTTTGATTGTAAGAATACATTTTTTATAATCTAAATAGACACAAAAGGAATAAAAGAATATGTATATTAGACTTTCTTATGATGGAAGAATTACTTCAACATCCGCTTCTCCAAGTAGAAGAGTAAGTGGAGATGTAAGCTTAGACTATAATGATGAATTAGTTATCGAAGTCAGTGGTGGATCAATCACTTATTATGATGACGATTATGATTCTTATTGTAGAGGCAAAATCAAATATATTGGTAACACATTTATCTCTTATTACGATGACGATTACGATTCCTATTGTAGAGGTAAGGTTAAATATATAGGTAACATGTTTATCTCCTATTATGACGATGACTATGATTCATACTGTAGAGGTAAAGTAAAATATGTCGGTAACACCTTCATTTACTACTGTGACGATGATTATGAATCATACAAAGTAGGAAAAGTTAGACAAGTTGGAGATGTTCGCATCTACTAGGATAATAAGCCGCTTTAAGCGGTTTTTTTGTCTGAGCCATCGTGCAACACGATGAGCGAGTTAAAACCCCCAGATAGTCTGGGGTGGAGGTAAAACTTATAGTTTTGCC
>JBGURM010000107.1:0-6774 GCA_045132035.1 Bacilli bacterium | reverse complement strand
CGTATATGCGCACACATGAGCACCTGCGCGTGTCAAGGCAGGTTGTATCAAACTTAATTGGCTTATCAGAAAGCGATATATTAAGCGCCTCTGAAATTCTTTTCATCAACATAGTTGATGATATTCTAGAATAGGTCTTTTTTACCGACATTTGCAAAATGGTATATTCGTCCAAATCACCGCTTTGAACCTTCTCTTTCGTTAGCGGTCTAATCACAACATTTCCCTTCTCATCAAGACCAACTTGAACGCGATAAGCGTACTCAAATGGCACTGATGCGATTGTGTTAAGCGTGATATTCGTGCTATAGAAAGACGCTGATCCAATCTTTTCCTTTGAACTAAACCATTGTATTTGCATGTCCTTTTACCTCCTAGACAACTACATAATACATATAAATATTAATTAATTCAAGAAAATTCAAACAAAAACTATTAAATTCTTTTTTCACGTTTTTTCCGCTATTTATACCACTCGTTTTTTAGATATATATCTATATCAATATTTGAATTACACTACTTGATTCAAGCTGTTTTTCTAATAATAAAAATGTTTATTATTTCCTAATTGATACATGAATTTCAGTTGATATAATTATTTTGTTAAAGGACTACATCAAAGAGGTATTTAGATGCATTATAATTACTATTTTGAGCTCTGTTCACTCGTCTTCCTAACGGTTCTAGCAATTGGATACTACATAAGAAAGAAGTTCCCAGTTGCAGTATTCAAACTGTTTGGCGTTTGTATTGCGATAGTAATTGTTAACGTTTCCTTAAATATCACCGCGTCAGTGTTATTAGACACTCCATATGTCGCTACTGAAGTCCATGAAGTGATTAATGACTTCTATTACTTCTCACAAGTATTCCTATCTTATTTATTATTCGCATACGTATTTTATTCAGTTAGCAAATCACTTAGAGATTCACCTTTATATTTTTTAACAATTCTCCCTTCAGCAGCGTTTGGAATTATTGTTTTCTCTAACGCTGGTCACCACATGTTTTTCACCTTAAGCGAATATAGTCCTGGTCTATATAACATCGTAAGAGGTCCACTATATTTCTTAATTTATGTCATAAGTGGATTAAATGTTTTCTCCACTCTTTTATACACTCTCTACTATAGAAAAAGATTATCAAAGAGGGCGTTTCTTGTATTATTTACGGTCATTGCTATTGTTTCTGCTGCTATTATCATCCAGTTCTTTTTCCCAGAACACTTACTCGCGGGTTTATCATATACACTTTCATTAATTGTCGCTGTTGTTACAGTCAATGATCCAGATGAAAAAGTTGACCGTATTTCTAAAGCTTTTAATAATGATGCTTTCGTAGAATATATAAATAACCAAAGATTTGAAAAACAAAGAAAGTACTACATCATCTTTGAAATTGATAGCTTTGGAATGTTTAATAAGATGTTTGGCCATCTTGCCGCTAACGAACTATTGTCCACAATTAGAAGAATAGTAGAAACCATTAATAAAAAAGCCTATATCTTTAAAACCAAATCAGCGAGATTTGTTGTTCTACTTAAGAAAAGAGAAGAACAGCTCGAGATGCTAAACGCTCTTAAAGAAAAGTTCTCTTCTCCAATTCTAATTGATAATAAAGAAATCAACGTTTCTGTTAAACTCTTCTATTTTGTTAATGAGAATGTCTTTAAGAATTCAGATTCATATAATGATTTCTTATCTCACTCACTAGCAACCATTAATTTTAGAGATTCTAACTATATCGAATTAGATAAAGATTTCTTAGATAAGATCCATCGAGATAGAAAGATTAAAGAACTATTAGAAAAATGTTTAGAAACAAAAACCGGCTTATATATGGTTTATCAACCAATATATGACGTTAAACGCAAAATCTTTAATCACTTTGAAGCTTTAATTAGACTCGCCAATAGTGAACTTGGTTATGTCGGACCAAGTGAATTCATTCCTATCGCTGAAAGTGCTGGATTAGCAAACGATATCGATAACTTTGTTTTTGAAGAAACATGCGCTTTCTTATCGCGTAATCCTCAAATAGAAATACTTGAAATCAATGTTTCCTGTGCTGAATTTTTCATCAATCCAAGTGAAAGATTTATTAACACTATTGAGAAATATAAAATTGATCCAAAACGAGTGTGTCTAGAAATCACCGAAACAATCGCGGTTAAATATCCAGAAAAGACTCAAGAATTCATGAATGACTTAGGCCAATATGGAGTTCAATTTGCAATGGATGATTTTGGAAGTGGTTACTCTAATGTTGCTAGATTCATCACTCTTCCATTCACTATTGCCAAACTTGATAAGACTTTATTAGATGAATCCGCTCGTATTGGCATCTTCTTTGACTCTGCAATTAACTTATTTAAAAACTTAAATATCCCAATCGTTATTGAAGGAGTTGAAACAGATAAGCAGCTCGCTTTAGCAAAAGAAAAACAAATCGATTATATTCAAGGATATTATTTCTCTAAACCATTAGATGAAGAGAATCTAGTTGAGTTCTTAAAGAAACATAATCACAAGGATTAGTTTTAACACCTTTGTGGTAGTAAAAAAGTAGCCCAATTTATGAGCTACTATTTTTATCTAAAGATAGTACCAAACCGCGCCACAATCTTTAAAGATTGATCTAAACTGATGATGGAACGAAACGTTAGTCATTTCTTTTTCCCATTCAACATTCCATGAACCACATGAATTGCATGGTTCATTAGGAGTAGAGGTACACATTCCCCCACTAACAGCAGCTAAAAGTTCGTCTTGGTTATTACATTTCCTAACTTTTGCAATTTGTTCTTCAGTTAAACCTATTAATAAATCTTTTCTTATTTTCAAAGTTTTCCTTTGTTAATAGTATTTTATCATGGTGACTGTCACAAATGTGTTACACATTAACTGGGCATGTATAATCAATAGTAATTGATTTAATGTAGATGGTGCCTTCTTCTCTTAAACACCAATCCATGTTAGAACTATATTTTGTCGCTCCAACATTTTTTTCAGCAACCGCTGTTATTAAGTTACCGCTTTTTGAAAGGCTTTTTGTTGTCCATCCATAAGTTGGGCATACATCAAAATCTAAGTTATCAGATGACTCTGAATACACGGTTGTTATCCTATAAGCACCTGGAAACCCTCTTAAAAGGCAGTCTTTTCCTTCAACAATATAAGGTTTGTCATTTGTAACTAATTGAATCATAAAGAAATTATCTGACTGATTTGCTGGCCTGCGCCAAGAGAAAGCATAATCGCTATATACTCCGGTCGGATTTATATTTAGCCAGTCAGTTCTGCCAGTAAAGTATCCATATTCACTCCCGTTATGCAATTGGAATGCATAGCGTTGTTCAAAATTTGTAGTTTTTAATCTGTTGTTGCTATCAATTACTGCAGTGTAATTGCCTGGGGCGACATCTTCCGCAAATGCTTTAATGTTGTCCTTGTTACCAATAGCAGTTGCTATTGTTGCGGTCATAAGCGCGCTAACTGATAATCCTATTAATATTGTTTTCTTGTTCATTTTTCTCTTCCTCCAAAAAAAGACAGTGGGATAATCATATCACAAAGTTGCCACAAAAGTGCCACACAAAAAATAAAAAAGAAAAAGTCCTGATTTTTTCTCAGGACTTTGCAATATAAATAAGATTACTTATTTAAGAAATCTAGCATGTCTTTATAGACTTGCATATATTCTTTTTCATTTAAGATTTCGTGTCTTAATCCTTTATAGGTAATAACAGAAATATCTTTAAATCCGGCTTTCTCTAATAACGCTTTACTATCCGCTCTACCTTTTTCTCCTCCAGTACATGGATCATCTTCTCCACCCGCTAAAAGGATTGGTAATTCTTTATTAACATTAACGTATTTGTTTGCTTTGCCCATTTGATTTAATAAGTGGAATAAAGCGCTGAAGGAACCATTACTAAACGGAATTCCACTAAGAGGATCTTCAATATATTTCTTAACATTCTCTTCATTAGTGCTTAACCAATCTAAATCAGTCTTTCTATCTTTAACTGCTTTTGTATATGGTCCTAAAGCTAAAGAAGCAAGCATCTTTGATGATTTTTGTTTTCCACTTAATCCTTTAACAACATTTCCTAAAAAGACCGCGACTGGGCTAGCAGGATTTGGACTAACATATCCTGATAAGATAACTTTCTTATAGTCATTAGAGTTTGTTTGTAACAAAACACGAGAAATAATCGAACCCATTGAGTGACCAAATAACACGACTGGTAAATCTTTGAATTGTTCTTTGATATAAGCATAGATTCTCTTTTGGTCTTCAATAATCAATTCTTCACCTTTATCGTCCGCGATATGGCCAAGTATTGGAGCGTTCTCTCCGTGTCCTCTTAAATCAGAAACGACCACACTATAACCGTTTTCAACGAGATATTCAGCGAAAGCGTAATATCTTTCTTTGTGTTCTTGCATTCCATGAACAATTTGAATAACCGCTTTTGCATTCTTACAAGTAAAAACTGCTAGAGATAATTTATAATTCTCTACACTGTCTAAAAAAATGTTTTCCATAACTATAAAATCCTTAAAACTACCACTATTATAAACCATCTTCTAAATAAAGACGTGCTTTTATTTAAAAAAGGATTGGCAATATCTACCAACCCAATGTTTCAATTTAGTAAGTATATTAGATAGTTCTTCTATCTTTTGATGAATCTGAATAGAATTTTGCTTTATCCGCATACATCATTTCATCAGACTCTTTAATCATTTCATCTAAAGTTTTTTCTCCGTTAATAGCAAAGCTATATCCGATTGAACAACTATATTTAGTGTCAGAAACACTCTTCTTAATACGTTCAATGACACTACTTAATTCTTCTTTAGAAGTCTTGTGACAAACAATCATAAATTCATCTCCACCCAAACGGTAGACGAATTGATTAATTCTTGCTGACTTCAAGAAACATAATGCAAGTGTTACTAAAGCTTCATCACCCGCAACATGGCCTTCATTATCATTGATTTTTTTAAGACCATTCATATCAATTGAAATAAAAGCGGTAATGTCTTTTCTATTTTTAATCGCCGCATAGTACGCTTGACGATTTAATAAACCAGTTAATGCATCTTTCTTTGTTAATTGTAAAAGTAGGAATACGAAATAAACAAATAATCCAATCGCAATTGTGGTGCAGAAAATCTTTGAATAATCTTTTCCAATAATAAATGGGAAAATTAAACCAGTAGCAAAAGTAAACGCTAAGAAGGCAATTGGAATGATTTCTGTTGCTTGTTTGTTGCTTTGCTGAATAAGAACAAAAACAAGTAAGAAGCTATATACTCCAACTCCAATATATGGAAGATAGCCAAGAACACCACGTTGAAGTTCACCAGTCTCAGTAAGACTAAAGACGATACCTGTGAAAATAGAAATGATATTTACCACTGAAAGTAAAATAGCAGGGATAATAACATACCAACGCGCTCTTTTAACAAGAGTGTATAACACCATAGAAATTATTAATGGAGTAGCGCTATATCTAATTGCCATCATCACAATACGAATATCATTACGTATTTTTAATTCTGCTAAATAGAATTCGGTGAAAACAATGATTGATAAAGCAAAGATAGCAATAATTAAAATATACATTTTAAAAATGGTTTTTCTTTCAAGAAAAACAGTTACCTTGAGCATAATAGCAAACGCTAATAGAACAAGAATTAACGCCCAGTTTTGTAATAGATAACTTGTAAATACTTCCATTTTTTCCTCGATAGGATAGCAATATCATACCACATTAAGCCGCACAAATGTGTCACAAAAACAATATTTTAAAATTGTTTTGATTTATTCTTAATTTATCTTTTATTTTTAATTCATCAAAAATAACGTTCTACTTGATATAAAAACCAGTTATTTTTGTTCAAAAACATATCAAGAAACCCGTTATTTTGCAAAATAAAAGAGCTTTTAAGCGAGCTCTTCATTTGACAAAATCCAGAGAACAATTATCTGTTTTGGCTTGGACGGAAAACAAGGTGACAGGACTTGCATTCATAAACATCTTCATCAAGTTGAATAACAAAACCTTTACCCATGTGACAACTTGGACAGTTAATGCTTTGTTCTTGAGGACCAAAACAAGATCCGCCACTGATCGCATCTAGTTGCTCATCAGTTAATTCGACGCCTTCGTCTTTTGCGAGTTGAAGTAAATCACTAGCGTTACTACACGCCTTCGCCATTTTGATTTGTTCTTCAGTTAAGCCTTTTAATAAATCTTCTCTCACGGAAGTTATCTCCTCTCGCTAGGTATTATAAACAAGTGAGTGTCACAAATGTGCCACACTTTCAAAATATTTTAATTTTCTCTTGGTGTCTATACAAAAAAGTACCCCTTTGTTGCTTGTGACACTTTTGTGACAATGATGTGATATTATTTCATAAAAGAAAGAGAAGAAATTATTAAGAATAGAAAATCATTACTTCTAGTTATTCCTGCTATGGCAATTATTAGTTTAGCCGGATGCGGCAATAATTCTAGCAGCGAACCACTAAGTTTATTTAGTGACAAAACAAAATTTATCGGAACAGTGACATCCTCCCCTACTTATAGAAGATAGGGGGGGTTCCCACTCAAGAAATCTAACGATTTCAGATTAGATGGGCTATCCCCGAGAGTCCCTCGGTTTGGTTTGTTTTATATCAAGACAAACAACTTGTTTATAACTATTTAATTAGAAGGATTAAGAATCATTCTCATTCCTTCTTTTTTAATGTTAATCG
>JBGURM010000106.1:0-45938 GCA_045132035.1 Bacilli bacterium | reverse complement strand
TTTACAATTGAAACACCTGACTATGTCAAATTAGTTGAAACATTAGATGAATTAAATGAATTAAAAGCGTCACTAGAAATTCAAGTTGAAAGTCGTACCCACGAATTAGATGAAGAAAAAGAAGCATATGAAGAGTTAACTCTAGAAACCTTATCTTCTTTAGCGTTATTAATCGATGCAAAAGACCACTACACGAACGGTCATTCATTTAGAGTGGCAGCATACGCAAAAGGAGTTGCTAGAAAGCTCGGCTATAACTTTAACGCTGCAGAGCAGCTATATTTTGCTGGTTTGATTCATGACGTTGGCAAGATTGGTATCTCCGAATCAATCATCACAAAACCAGGAAAATTAACACCTGAAGAATATGAAGCTATTAAATCTCACGCTCCACTTGGAGGAGATATTCTTAAAGGAATTAGACAATTCAAAATCTTCGAAGAAGTTGCTAGAAACCACCACGAAAAATATGATGGAACTGGTTATCCAGATAAGTTAAGAGGAAGAAGCATTCCTTATTCCGCTAGAATTGTTACAATCTGTGATACATTCGATGCAATGACCAGTGATAGAAGCTATAGAAAAGCATTAAGCGATGAAAAGGCTCTTAACGAATTAAGAACTTATAGCGGAACACAGTTCGATCCAGAATTAGTTGAAACATTCATTGAATTATATAATTCTTTCCCTGATTCAATTAGAAATCACGTTGATGAGTTAGCAAAAGCAGAGTGGTAATTCACTCTGCTTTTAATATTTTATATTAATAATTAATTATTTAATCAAACTACCGTTGAAACAAGAAACATCTTTTCCGTTTGCTTTCGCGGTGTATAAATAACTATCCACAAGTTTCATTTGTTCTTCAAAAGAGAACCCATGAACATTATTTAATAATAGTCCACCTACTGATATTGTAACCATATCTTTTGGAGCGCCTTTAGGAGCTTCTAATTTAAGCTCTTTAATTGCTTTTCTAGTTTGTTCAACATATTTAGGAGCGTCGTTAGGATCGTTTAATTCAAAGAACAACAAGAACTCTTCTCCACCATATCTGAAGAAGTCCAAACTTGGTGAAGGGAACGCTCTTCTAACAGCTTCAGCAATAGACTTTAGACAATAATCTCCACCAAGGTGAGAGAATTGATCGTTATATAGCTTAAAGTTATCAATATCGAACATAACCATAAGCAAATTAACGTTCTCTTCTTTTTCCCATCTTTTGGCGTTTTCTTTTAAGTATTTTGTCAAAGCGTGGCGGTTCTTACATTGTGTAAGGCTATCATAGTAGGCTTTATCGGTTAATCTTTCGTTTTCTAAAACTTCCTTATAATGCTGACATTCAGCGTAGAACATAATCGTAATAACAAAGTAGCAACAAAGTGGATACGCTAAGGCAAAAAGGATGTAATAATGTAATGCTTTCATATCAAATGTAAGCGAACAATAGACGCTTAATCCAATGAATGAAGCTATTGTTAAACCATCAAGTAGTAAAGCGTCAAGCCAATAAGAAGGTTGAATAAGCATTAAAACAGCGAAGAAGATAACAGACGCTGACAAAGATTCATTATGAGTAGTAAATCCCATCTGAGCGTCAGCAAAAATACCTAAAAGCATTTGAGAAGCAATACCAATATACATTGTATAAATAGATAATCTATTTAATATTGCATTAACGTGTTCGTTTTTCCCATATAAAGAAGGAATGATTAACGTAATAGAAGTGGCAGTTCCAATAATGGAGGCAACTTGAGCGGCAATAGAGGTAGGGCCATATTTACTGGCCTGATTCCATCCAGTTTCCATACCCATTGCAATAAACATAGTGATAGAAAACAAAAACAAAAGAACCGCTGAGATGAGTCGAATAATCGATGTACTTGCGGAGATGTTATCCTTAATTCTCTTTACGTCCTTTTTGGTGAACTTCTTAGTTCTAATCAAATAAAGAGGATAAAGGAACGCCATTCGTTCTTTGAATATGTTGTTTCTTTGCTCCATACACTTTTTAGGTTTAGTTTATATTACATTATAAACAATTGAAGTGCATTATTTAAAATAAAAAAGTGCGATTATCACACTTCTTTATGTTTTACTCTTTTTTCATATCTGACTTCAAATAGTCGTAGATATGTTCCACTGCGAAGTGGACTTTTGTTATATAATCTGGCTTCGTTAAAGGATAAACGAAATAGGTATCGTCAGGTGTTGCTAAGTCTAAGAAAGCACCTCTTCCTAAATAGTTATATTCAATATGAATCGCATAACTTTGTAATGAAGAACGAACGAATTCAAAGTTATCACCTTTAACAATAATTCCGTCTTTAATCGTATGAGTTAAATGGAATTTGCCTTCCATTGGAACAAAGCCAACTTTTGCACCGATAAGTTTTTCCACTCTCACATCATCTTCAAAGTGGTAAGTGCCATCAATGATTTCTTGTTTAACACATTCTTTTTCCCATTTGTACCATTCACTTGGCCAATTAAACTTACTTTCTCCATCAACACGTTTAAGTGAACCGTCTTCTAAATAATCGTAAGTCGCACCACAGTGATTACATTTCAAGAAAT
Organism: Bacilli bacterium; assembly: GCA_045132035.1. GTDB lineage: Bacteria > Bacillota_I > Bacilli_A > RFN20 > CAG-826 > UBA2450. The sequence continues at coordinate 43,361 of JBGURM010000106.1, read as the reverse complement.
GCGTTTCACTAGACATCTCGAATTCAGTGCCACAATGTGGACATTTATATAATAACTTGTGCAAACCAACCGCTCTATTTGGATAAGTGATACGAATGTTATTTTTTCTCATCCATTCTTCTTCGCTAATTTTGAAAGCATCAACGATTTTTTGTTGAATCTCTTCAGCGGTTAAGTTTTCAACATCATATTTTTCAACAATAGTTTCCATCTCGCCAACAATTGGACGGACTTTTCTAATTTTTCTATCGCTCCATTGTGGTTGATATAAATAGTCACCATGGCAAGACATATAAACAACTGGGACATTTGCCATTTTGACAAATCTTCCTAAACCGTTATCAATTCTTTCTTCTTCACCAACAAGTGAATATCTAGCTTCTGGATAAATAACTAAGATTTTCTTTCTTTTTTGTAAAACCTCAAGCATCAACATTGCGCTTTTAGGATCGTTTGTGAATTTTCTTTTAGAAATAACACCCATGCGTCTAAATAGCCAATAACGGTAAATAAATTCTTCGACAGTGCTCACCCAATACGGTTGATGTGGGAAAGTACCAATAATTGCTAAATAGAAATCCATCATTGAAGCGTGTGAAGAAAGTAATAAATATGGTGGCTTTGGTAATTTGTTTAATTTCTTAACTTTTGCTCTATTAATCAATTTCATAAATAAAGAGCCAATCCACATAATTAGTGATAAGCTTATCCAGACTCTTTTGTTTGGTGCGTGAGTATCAATTGGGGTAATCTTTTTCGCCATAACGCTAAAATATTATTCTTTTTAGTGTTTCTAGACAATTATTTTCTTGATTGAATCAAAAATTATTTCTCTTTCATATAATAAAACTTGTAGGAAGTATCTGATTTTTCTTTTTAAAATACAAAAAACTTAATTAATTATTTATTGCAAAAAAAGAAAGTGAAATAATAAATGTATACAAAGGAGATTTTGTCATGGCAAAAAAATTCCAACAGCTTCCAAGACTCATTCAATTCTTACTCCTTCTTATTCCATTCGTCGGATGGATTACAGAAATCGTAGTTCGTGTGAGTGCGCTTCTTGAAAGACCAGATTTAAGAAACATTTTAGGTTTCATTTTTGGTTTACTCATTCCAGTGTTCAGCTGGCTCGACTTAATTTGGGTTTTACTCTTCAAACACCTCGTTCTTTGCAAGGCATAAGAGAGTTCCAAAAAAGAACATCAACCAGAGATGCGAATTCAATCTCTGGTTTTTGTTTTTGCATTTTTTCTCATAATGCGTATAATTACATGCATATATGAAAAGAGTTAGGCTACATCTATTAAACATTATCGTCACCACTATGACGCTTTTAGCATGTAACCAAGAACCTGCACCACTCGATCCTAATAGAGTGGACGTTTATAACCACGCTTATGACAACCTTAAAATCTCAGAGATCGAAAGTAAATATTCAACTCATACATATAAAGACTATTCTAGATATTCAATGTACACATATTTAGGATATCCTTCTTCATACACTCCAAGTGTTGGTAACGCTAAAATCTTAGTGGTTCCTGTTTGGTTTAATGATTCAACAGAATATATTGCTCTAGACCATAGAGAAAATGTTAGAGATGACATTAGAAAAGCCTATTTCGGCAGCGAAGAAGAAACAGGTTGGGAAAGCGTTAAAACTTACTACTATAAAGACTCATTTGGTCGATTAAATATTGATGGATTTGTAACTGATTGGTATGAAACGAATAAAAACTCATCAGATTACTATTCAAATTACGATTCAACACAATACTTATTATATGATGTTTGTAATTGGGCTAAAGAAAACGTTGAAGATTATTCGTCTTATGACTGTGATAAAGACGGTTTTCTTGATGGGTTAGTTCTAATCTATGCTTGCTACGACCAATATGGATTATATTACGTTAAGCACAAGAATAACGTTGATAATATGTGGGCGTATACATCTAGATTACTTGATCAAAATCAAAGAAGCTTAATTAATCCTGGCGTTAACGATTTCTTCTGGGCAAGTTACGACTTCTTATATGGAACAAAAACAGAAGCTCAAAGAGCATATGTAAAAGAAAGAACTGGTTCAGGAGTTTATGGAACTGGAGACCTCACTGATTGTGCTGTTGATTCCCATACATTCATTCATGAAACAGGTCACTTATTCGGACTAAACGATTATTACGATTATAGTGGCGTTGCTTCTCCTGCATTAGGATTCTCAATGCAAGACTATAACGTTGGTGCGCATGACCCATTTTCTAGATTTGCATTAGGCTGGGCAAAAGCAATTATTCCTACTGAAACTTGTAGGGTTCGCGTTAAACCAATCGAAGAAAGCGGAGAATTCATTCTTCTTTCTCCAGAATTTAGCGGTTCAGCATTTGGTGAATATATCGCTCTTGAATTATTCACTCCAGATGGACTTAACGAACATGATTGCACATACATATATGATGGTAGACCACATCCAAATATTAAATATGGTGTAAGAATGTGGCATGTTGATAGTAGACTTTATAGAGTTGATAGAGTTAATACATGGACTGGAGTTCCAACAAAAGGTCATATGGCAGACAACATGGAAGAAGGAAGCATTGTTGATGCAACCGCAAACTCAACTTATGTTCAAGGATATAGCAATCGCGCCGTTAATTACGCTGGAAGCTACGATTATAAGCAATTACAAATGATTAGAAACGGTTATGAAATGTATGATGAAGAAGGCAATATAGTCGAAGAAACAACTAGAAGAGGTTATTACATCACAGATGATGACTTCTTCCAAACCGGTGATTACTTCACTGTGCATAACTACCGTTCACAATTTGTTGAAGATGAAGCTCTTAATAATGGTAATGAATTAGGATGGGCTATTTACTTCGATGAAGTAAGTGAAGAAGGAATGACTGTTACTTGTATCAAAGAATTCTTAAAGCCACAAAATAAAACTACTGACGCGAAATAATATGGTCAGTAGTTTTTATTTTTTGTTATTAAGATATTAGTTCTTTTTCTTAATGCGGCCTTTGTTCGCACCTTTGGAGTTATGAACTAAGACTTTGCCATCTTGGTTTTCCGCCATTTTCTTTGAATACTCTAAAGCTTCTTTTTGAGTATCGAAGAGTTTAATAGCTTTTTGTCCGCCAGCATATTTGACTTCCCATTTACCATCTGCTCTCTTAACTAAGTGATAGGTACGGAAGCTGACTTCTTCTTTCTTTGCTGCAGGTTTCTTTTCTGCTGCCTTTGGTGCTGGTTTTTTGGCTTCTGGTTTCTTTGCAGCTGGTTTCTTGCTTGGTTCAGCCTTTTTGACTGTTTCTTTCTTTGCAGGAACTGCTTTCTTAACCGCTTTCTTTTCTGCCATGATAACAATTTCCCCCTATGTGTTTTAATTAATATTATTATAATTGTTTTTTTGATTAAAGTAACTTTTTTAACCTAATTGGTCTTTTTTCTTCTAACTACTTTGGTAATAATTATTAGAATTATTCCCATTAACGCGAGTGAAGAAAGGACAACACTTGTAACCATAACGTTACCTCCGCAGCCATTATTAGTCTTTGGTGTTTCTGGATTCACTGGTGGGTCAACTGGATCAACAGGTGGGTCCCCAGGGTCCACTGGAGGATCTTCTGGGTCGACAGGTGGATCTACTGGTTTTTCTTTAACTGTAACATTATATGTTGTTGTTTTAGTGCATTCATTTTTACTATAAGTAACTGTAATTACTTGACTACCTACTTCATTAGTGTCAAATCCAGAGCAACTAATATAGCTCTCTTCTGCTTGTTCAGTTTTACCACTTTCATAAGTAAGAGTGACAACTGGTTTAGTAAATGTGTCTCCTACTTCATATTCAGTTTTTGTTTTTGACAAATCAACAGAAATACTAGAAACCACATCTTCTTCATATGGAGGTTCTGGTGGTGTTTCACTATCTTGATTAAATGTAATTGTAAATGAATTGATATATAAAGAATTCGTGGAAGCGGTAATGTTTAAAACGATATCTTCGTTATCACCTACTACTCGAGTTGAATCAATATTTGTAACCTCAATTTCTCTCCAATCGGTTCCATATGAATCGTTCCCATACCACTTATTGAATTCACCACTCGTGGACGCTATTTCATCATCACCAATTGTAGCTTTAAAACTACCAGCACCACTTTTACCATTTGAGTGCATTTTAAGTTTAATTCCTGATATTGAATTGCCTTCATAACCTGACAAAGCCAAAATCGCATTCTTTCCACCTGTAATCTGACCAGCGGTTGAATAGGTTTGAGAATAACTTGCACTTGAACCAGTCGGTTCATCTCCATCAATTGTAATATTTGTTTTACCTGTAACAGTGTATGTGATAGAGAAGCTTTCACCGCTAGGAGTGCTAGAGCCACTACCTCTGGTAGTTAGTTTTACATACGAAGAAATAGTTCTGCTTGTTCCTTCGTCATCATATGTATATGAGGCTTTTAAATATAATGTTTCTTTTTTATCGCTTGCAGTTACAGTAGCTTTTCCGTTAGCAATTTCAAGTTTAGTGTCGCCATCATATGCATCAACCTTATTTGCTTTTAAAAGTGACCATGTGATTTTGCTATTAAATTCATTATCAACGTAGCCTTCAAAAGTCTTTGATTCTTCACTTTCTAAAGTAATTTCATTAACTTGTTTATTGTTCTCTTTAATGACAACATTTTTTAGCACTGTTGGAGTGCCTGAAGAGCAAATCCGCTGGGTTTCTGCGTTGTATTTTCCCCAAATACGGCATGCATACTCAGGGTGATCGATGAATGGATTTCTATTACCTTGAAGGTATTCAGCGCCTTCATTTCTATTCATTTCTCTTTGTTGAACCGCATAATTCAAATTCCATTTAAGAAGGTCACTTAATTTTCCCATCATGAAGTCTGGATTACTGTTACTAGTTGTGTGGCTATCTTCATCAATTAATGAATATCCAGAATATCCAACTAAACAATAGAAAATAATTCTGGCGGAATCTCCTCTATATGTTTCATCTCCAAACGATTCCATTGCAGGATCCCACCCATTAGAACTATGACATTTCCCTTCAACATAGAAAGAATTACCCCTCGATCCATTTTCAGACTCAATAGCAGGTCTAGGCATATGGATGTCGTTTTCAATCTTTTTGCCACCATGACTTTGTGGCCAAACATGTTCTCTATTCATTCCACTTGCTTTTAAAGCAACTGTTCCAGAATAAAAACCAGTGATATAGTCGCTATAAGGTTGACCTTTTGAGTCATATTGGACATGATTCACATCATAATCGGTATATTTTCCAGATGTATATAAAATAGCGTTGTAACCGGTTGTATGTTGTCTTTTTGTTTTATTTAAATCTTGTAAGGCACTTAAAAGTGCATTACCTTCAAGAGAATCATCAATTTCAGCGTAATATGTTGCTGCGTCATTATTTATATATGTTTGAGATGGGGCTTGTAAAACATCTGCAGCGGATACTTTGATAGTGTTTTCTTTAATAGAAAAAGTAAATCCAGAAGCAAGCAATGCTCCAAGCACAAAAAAGGTAATGATATGTTTTCTCATATAGCCTCCAAGACGATATAGCCTCACTATTATATAATAGATACAAAAAAAAGAGAAACTTCAGCTTCTCTTTTTGTTGATTGATTCATTGAATTTACTCTAGTTTCAATCCTGAAACGTTATCAACTGGTAGGCTAAAAACAATGCCTTGACCTGGAGTGTCTAATCCAACAGCCTTATTAATTGCCTCCATGACTTTGTCTCTAATAGTTTCGTTAACTAAAATATAAATCATTTCTTTTTGTGGAGTAATAACAATGCCATATTTCTTTTCGATGTCTTTGTTGCCACTTCCTCTAGCGTGAGCGATTGTTCCGCCTCTAGCGCCTGCATCTCTTGCTGCGTCCATGACTTTGTCAGAGTGACCTTCATTTACAATGACCACTACGACTTCGTGTCTAATAATTTCTTTTTCTGCCATGACTATTACCCCCTAACTGTTTGGGTTAAGAATTTGTAAATCTTAACTCCGACGATTGTTTTTAATGAAATTGTGTATGCAATACCTTTGTTTTTCTTGCTTGCTACAAAGTAGACATCGATTTCTTTTTTAATATCTTTTACTAAGTCTTCTCTTACAAGAGAATAAACAATATCTTTCTTTGTGTCTTCAACACCTAGAATTTCTCTAATCGCATTATTAGCGGTTCCTTCTCCATATTGGAGAAAATACGCTGAAGTTCTATTAGCTTTAAGGATACGAATGATGTTATCGCCTTGTCCACGAGGAACAATGATTGTGTATAGCACAAGGCGTTTGATATCTTCGCGCGTTTCAAAAGCAGGGCGTTCTTCCTCAACGACCTCTTTTTTAGGCGCGACAGTCTTATTGACTTTTGGAGCCTTTTCCTTTTTTTCTTTCTTCTCTTTTTCTGCCATAACTATCTTCTACACCTTAATTGAAATGAATAATTTCATTATTACGAACATCGTGAATTTGATCTCTAACAACATGTAGAGCGTAAATATTCTTAAGTTTGCTAACTAAGCCTAAAATTTGAATTGCTAAAATTGGAGTTAATGCGACTAAAGCAACAACCCCAAAGGCATTCTCATAAAATGAGACACTTGAGGCAATTGAACCATCGGCAGCAATTTCATCACCAGGAATTGCAGTGCCTCTAACACTATATAAACCAACAATAAGCGGTAAAACAAATGATACCGCCATTGGACCGGAAGCAGTGCCGCCGGAGTCAAAAGCAATCGCAGTATATAAATCCGGAACAACAAACATCATAATAAGTGAAATCATATATCCAGGAATAACATAGTACATGATTGAGAAATTAAATAGTGTTCTAATGACCGATAAACAAATAGCGACACCAACACCAATAGATAAAGTAGCAAGAACTGTTCCTTTTTTAAGTTGACCATCACTCATATCTTCAATTTGAGTTGTCAAAACATGGACTGCAGGTTCACAAAGAATAGTGACACATCCAATCACAAATGCGATTAAGATAATAAGCCAATCTGGTTCTTTTGCGAGTTCTCTACCAACCTGTAATCCAATAGGGGACATAGTGGAACCAACAGCAGTCAAAAATAGTGTTAAACCAATATATGAAACAACAAAGCCATTCATCAAAAGAAGGGCTTTCTTTGCGGATAATTTGATATAAATAAGTTCATAAACAAAGAAAATAATGAGGATTGGCGCTAAAGCCATTGCCACTTCAATTAATGAACCTAAAGATGAAAAATCATTAGATGGGAGAAGAGTGTTTGCAAACTTTTCTAAGATTGTTGCTTCAGTTGGAAGAGTGACTTTGTAAGCTGAAAATGAAGCTGGATTAACTAAGATTAAAATGACCATTGTGATAATTGGTCCAATAGAGGCCAACCCAACCAAACCGAACGAACTATCTTGTGATTTATTACCACCACGAGTCATAGCAACACCGGCGCCTAAAGCCAAAATAAATGGAACAGTAGCACTGCCAGTTGTAACTCCGCCAGCGTCAAAGATAAATGGTAAATAGGCATGGTTATTAGGATCTGCTTGAAGAATACAGATGAGCATGAAAACGATTAAATAGAAGAGTAAGAACCATAGGTTTAGTGACTTTTGGAAAACAATTCTTAAGATTCCAATAACAACAAAAATACCTACTCCTCCAGCAATAGACCCTATAAGAATCCACTTATTTATCTGGACTTGGTTAGCAATAATTAAAATACTTGGCTCAGCACAAGTAATTAAAGCACCAAGTAAAAACGCAAAGACAATAACGATGATTAGCTTCTTTTGTTTTGATAAAGAAGCACCCATATATTCGCCAACTTTGATAAGGCTATTTTGGGCACCAATTTGGAAGAACGATAAACCAGCAATCATAATAAAAGCACCGATTGCGAGCATAATATAGTCATCAGTTCTAATAGTGGCTAAACCAGTTAAGGAAAGCAAATAGACAATCGCTACTATAGGTAGGATTGAGATTGCGCTATTGAAAAATGACTTAAGGTACTTGTTCTTCATGTTTAAATATTATACCGATATAAGCACTTTAATAAAATTAAAAAAGTATTTTTTGTATTTTTAGAGAAAATTAAAAACGTTTCTTATATTGAAACGTCTTATTTGCTCTTCCCTTTAAAGTTAGGGAACAATTGATTAAATTCTTTTGGAATAGGGGCAACAAATCTCATTGTTTTGCCAGTTAGAGGGTGAACTAGTTCTAGTTCATAAGCATGTAATCCTAATCTTTTAATTGGGTTTGTTGGTTTGCCGTATTTATCATCACCAATAACATTATGACCGATATCACCAAGGTGCACTCTAATTTGATTTTTTCTTCCAGAATCAATGTGGACATCAAGCAAAGAATAGTTAGGGGTTTCATCTATTACTTTGTAATGTGTAACGGAGAATTGTCCATCTCCAGCTTTTTTAGAAGAGTACATCATATTCTGACTATTCTTCTTCAAATATGATTTGATAGTGCCGCTTTTCTCTTCTAAGACACCATCCACAATCGCATAATATCCTCTAGATTTTACAAGATCATTCCAATTATCTTGTAGAGCTTGTTGAATCTTTGGATTCTTCGCCACCATCAAAACACCTGAAGTGTCTTCGTCTAATCTATGAACTACAAAAATACGATTATGTTTGTCCTTTTGTTGAACATACTCAGTTAACATTCTATACGCTGTGGAACCCTTTTCTTTATCACTAGCAATTGATAATAATCCACTAGGTTTATTGATGACGATAATCTCATCATTTTCGTAAATAATAGGTAGGTTGCTGCGTGTTTTCCTTCTGATTGGGTTTTTAGAAACGATAACAACATCGCCTTTATATAGTTTGAAATTAAATTGAGAAATAGGCGCTCCATCAACACTGACACGGTGGTTTGAAAGTAACGATTTAACTGAATTACGAGATTGATCTTTTAATGTTGTCAAAAGAAATTCTAAAAATTCAGAATCCTTTGTTACTGGATATTCTCTAATGTCCTTGTAGTCTTTTGAATGATATTCAAATCTCTTTTTGTTTTTGTTCATAAATCTTTCTTTTAACCATTTCCATAAATAACTTTGCGACATTTATCTTTGTTGTTTTTTCAAATTCTTCAAAGAAGGCGTTGGAATTAATCTCACATAATACCGGTTCATCGTTTTCTCCAAAGAGTAAATCGATTCCAGCGTATTCAATATCAAACTTTTCCGCTATTTTTTTAGATAAATCTAAATATTTGTCTTTTAACTCAAATGGTCTACTATCAGCATGTGTTCCAAAATTGCTTCTGAAATCTGATTCGTTATATCTTTGAAACGCTCCAATAATTTGTTTATCGATTACAATTACTCTAAGTGATTTTCCATAGCTACTATTAATGTATTCTTGGAATTGAATTGGTTGATAACAATTTTGCTTATATAGCTCCACTAATTCTTCTTTTGTGTTTGCTAGATAAACACCAGTTCCTAAAGAGCCATAAACTCTTTTAACAACAAGTGGTAATCCAAGCTCTTCAATAATCGAATCAAGGAATTTTAGGTTACTTTCTACAAGTTTAGGAGAATAAAATAGTGGTCCTGCAATTGTTTTTGGCATCCTAATATCAGCGTCAGCACACATAATATTTGTGAGCATTTTATCATCACACATTTTGATAAAATCAGCGTTATTAAATAATCGATATCCAGCCTTTTCTAATATTCTTGCTAGGTAGATATCTTTATCTAAATAGATAATGAAGTCCGATTTTGGAAGTTTGATGTGAATATTATTATCTTTGATAACTGCAAGGGTGCCATCATTAACATAGTGAAGTAAAGAAATCCCGAGTTTTTCTCCTTCCTCGGTAAATCTTTTTATTTTATAAGCATTATGACCAATGTCTTGATTGGTGATGATTATTCCTTGCATCTTATTCAAATTTAAATCTTTCATCTAATATTGAGTTAATGTAATTGTATTTAACTTTGTTATATTCTTTAACATCAAAGTTTGCGGTTTTAATCGCTGCTTCTCTAAAGATATTGTATCTTTGTACACAGTCGTAGCTTTGTTTAAGGAAAATCTTAAAGCAAGTGAATCTACGATATGTCATTGAAGCATATTGAACAATTCTTAAAGTAATGCCACATCCATAGACCTTGCTTTTCTTAACAAGGACAATACAATCTAATGTGCTTAACTCTTTAATTTCTTTATACTCTTTGCTTTTTAAAATCATAGCGATAGTGGAGACATCACCATAATTATGGGTTGATAGTAATAAATCGACATTTCTAAAACTTCTACAGCTATTAACTGATGTAGCACCGATATGTTCTATAGAAACTTTAAAATTTGGTAACTCAAAAAGAAGATTATCTCTTTCTGATTTAAATGCTTTTTCCCATTTGACGGGAGTATATTGAAGAACACTGTTATCTTTCATTAATTATGCTCCATCGATATGAGTGTCGCAGATGTTTTCACCGGTTGATCCTTTTTTGTTGAACATTGATTGGCCGCTTCTATGTGCTTCTGGAACGTTTTTCCTGTTCACATATTCATGGAAAATCTCAACATCTTTAACGGAATTGAACTTTGCCATATAGAAAGAATCACCCATAACTCCGGATAACACTTTTGGATATCTTCCAGCGCCACAAATCTCTTTGGCATAGGTTCTTCTAACATCTTCATCAGAATAAAAGTATTGAACTCCATCTCTTCTACTACCGGTAGCTAAATAGAATTTTGGTGAACAAACTGGGGTTGGATGGAGGTCTGCCATAACGTCAGCATAGATTTGATACATGTTAACTGAGTTAGCGTAATTATGCATATCAGGAGTGTATCCTCCAGGTGTTCTAATATTAACCTCTAAACCAACTATGTCTCCAACGTTAACAAAGCCTTTGATTGCTTTAGTAACTCTAAAGAATTCAATATGGAAACATCTCTTTTTTAAACCAAACGCTTTTACTGTTGCGCGTCCAATTTTTTCAAACTCTGGATCAATGAATGGATTAGAGTAATAGAAGAACTCGTTTCCAGTATGAAGAACATCACTGATTGATGGAGGACATTCAAGAGACGCCATGAAGACGACATTACTATTTTCATCAGCAATTCCATCAAAAGTTACAATGTCACCAGAGACGAAAGTTTCGCAAATATAGTGAACATTTTCTTGTTTTTTCTCGTAAAAAGCCTTTAATTCTTCATTACTTCTAATTTTGAAGCTTTCTTCAGCTCCGACACCAATATCTGGTTTTACAAATAGAGGAAAACCATATTTATCAGCGAACTTTTGAATTGTCTCAAAATCATCAACTAAGACATATGGAGCAACTTTTACTCCGGCTTTTTCAAAGCATTTTTTCATTAAAGATTTTCTTTGATAAGTGTCTAATTCATGTTCTTTTAGACCAGTATCAATTGAAAATAAATCTCTTAAAATAGAATCTTTTCTAAGCCAATATTCATTATTGCTTTCTAAATAATCAATGTGGCCGTATTTTCTTTCAAAATAACCCACAGCTTCCTTCTCTTGATTAAAGTCATCCATGTTATTAACTCTGTAATATTCATGTAAAGAATCTCTTAACTCAGGTTTCAATTCATTGTATGGTTGATCGCCAATACCTAATACTCTAAAGCCAACATTACGTAACGCAACAGCGAATTGATAATAGGTTTCTGGGAAGTTTGGAGAGATAAGAACAAAATTTTTCATATAATCACCTTTTAATATTATATATTAGTTGCTATTTATTGTTAAAAAAATATTTAAATCACAACGTTTTGCTTATTTCTTATGAAATATATTGAAATGATTTTTAATTAGTTCTATCATTTTCATTGACGTTTTAGTCAACAATAAAATTATGCCAAAGACAAAAGAACAATTTGAAGAGATTAGAAACGAAAGAATTAACTTAATTCTTGAAAGTGCGTTACGTCTTTTTGTTATGAAAGGATATGATGCAGTCAATTTGGACGAAGTTACTAAAGAAGCAAAATGTTCACATGGTCTTTTGTATCATTATTTTAAAGGTAAAGATGAGTTGTATCTCGCTGTTATAAATAAGAAGGTTGTGCCGTTTATTAATGAAATGATTCAAGGAATAAGCTTTGAACAAAAAGCAAAATATGTAATGCATGATCTTCTTAAAGAAACATTGAAGAAGATAAAAGCGGTTGATGAGAAGAATGCCTGGAAGATATATCTATTCCTCAACATTCACTTACAAAAAAGCTTATTTTCCGTTCCAAAACAAGAAAGAACCCCAATGTTTTCTAAAATTCTTGAGTTAATTAGGCGCGGTAAAGAAGAAGGAGACTTCAACGACCATAATGATGAAGAACTCGCTATTAGTATCTTGTCATTAATAAAAGGTCTATCTTACACAAGAATCCATATTGGATATAAGAGGTTCAAGTGTCCAAGCAGCGAAATCATCATGAAAATGTTATATAAATAGGAGGTAAAGGAATGATTGAAAAAATAAAACTAATATTAAAAAGTGTTAGGCAATATAAAAAATACGCACTTATAACTCCTTTATTCATGGTTGGCGAGGCCGCAATGGAATGCGCTATGCCATTCATAATGGGTATATTTGTCGACGAGATTAAATTACTAACAACACCAAATAGCTTTTTTGAAGTCGAAAGCGGTATTCCAGTTTTTTATATCGCTTTGATTTTAATTGCGATGGCTATCGTTTCACTATTATGTGGAATCTTTGGTGGTAAATATGGATCAATCGCATCAGTAGGATTAGCAACGAACTTAAGAAGTGACTTATATGAGAAATTAACAAACTTCTCATTTGAAAATATCGATAAGTTCTCAGCTTCATCACTAGTCACTAGAATGACAACAGATATTAATAACGTCCAAATGGCGTTTATGATGATGATTCGTATTGTCATTAGGGCACCACTTATGCTTATTTTCTCTGCAGTAATGACATTCGTTGGTGGAGGCTTAATGGGCTTCATATTTGTTGGATTAGTTCCAATAGTCGCCTTTGGTTTATTCTTAATCATTAGACATGCGATGAAAATCTTCATGAGAGTCTTCAAAAGATACGACAAACTCAATGAATCAGTTCAAGAAAATGTCTCTGGAATTAGAGTGGTAAAATCATATGTTAGAGAAGACTTTGAGAAGGATAAATTTAATAACGCTAGTGATTCAATGATGGGTGACTTCATTAAAGCTGAAAAAATCGTTGCTTTAAATAACCCATTACTGAACACATCAATCCATTTATCTAATATTTTAATTATAGGATTAGGATCATACATTATTTTCACAACCGCCCACTGGGATGGATTTGACTGGGTTGGTGGTTCCTTATCAATTGGACAAATGTCTGCTCTTATCACATATGGTATTCAAATCCTTATGTCTTTAATGATGATTTCTATGATTATGGTCATGATTGCGTTATCAATTGAATCCATCAAACGTATTGCCGAAGTATTAGAAGAAGAACCAACAATTGAAAACTGTGAGAACCCACTCTTCGAAGTCAAAAATGGTGACATCGATTTCAATAATGTTAACTTTAAATATAAGAAAAATGCTGAACAATATGCCTTAAAAAATATCAATATCCATATCAAAAGTGGTCAATTTGTTGGAATTTTAGGTTCAACAGGTTCTGGTAAGACTTCTGTCATAAATTTAATCTCAAGACTATATGATGTGAGTGAAGGATCTGTGCTTGTAAGTAACCATAATGTTAAGGAATATGACCTCACAACCTTAAGAAGAAATGTCGCTGTCGTTTTACAAAAGAACTTCCTTTTTAGCGGCACGATTGAAAGCAACTTAAGATGGGGAAACGAGAACGCTACAGAAGAAGAAATGTGGGAAGCTTGTAGAATTTCTCAAGCTGAAGAAATTGTTAGAGGAAAGCCTGAACTTTTAAAGAGTAAGGTCGAACAAGGAGGCGCTAATTTCTCTGGTGGACAAAAACAAAGATTATGTATCGCTAGAGCGATTGTTGGAAAGCCAAAAATCCTTATTTTAGACGACTCGACAAGTGCAGTCGATACTAAAACTGATAGGTTAATTCGTAAAGCGTTAAAAGAAGACCTTCCAGAGATGACAAAAATCGTCATCGCACAACGTATTAGTTCGATTGAAGATGCCGATCAAATTATCATTATGGATAATGGTCAAATTGACGCGATTGGCACACATGAAGAACTATTAAAAACTAATAAAATTTATCAAGAAGTCTATTCGACTCAAAATAGAGTGGGAGGTGATAAATAATGCCACCAGTTCGTATTAAAGAAAGAGGAAGAGCCAAAAAGGGTACAATGAAGAGAATTCTTAAGCAATTATTTAAGCTTTACCCATGGCAATTAATTCTCTCACTTATTTGTTTATTGTTTAACGTTTTTGGTAACTTATCATCTTCAGTATTTATGTCTTTAGCGACTAACGCTTTAACTGCAGCTGGAGAACAAGGGACAAACCCATTCACTGAAGTTTATAGTGTTTCATCAACATTTGGATTTGTTATTGAAACAAATGTTACTAGATTATTAATTATTTTAGGAAGTATCTACCTCGTTGGTATTTTTGCAAGTTGGACTTGGAATAGAACAATGGCGATTGTTACTCACAAGTTCTTAAATGACTTCCGCAAAAAGATGTTCTCACACATGCAAGATTTACCAATTAAATATTTTGACACACACGCTCATGGAGCAATTATGTCATTATATACAAACGATATTGATACAATTAGACAATTTATTTCTCAAGCTTTACCAAGCTTAATTCAAACAGGTTTAGTGTCTGTAATGGTTTTTACCATTATGATGATTACATCTGTCTGGATGGGCTTAGTAGTAGTGGTCGGATTCTTCGTCATGCTTGGTGTAGTTAAAGTTGTCGGAGGTAAATCTTCAAGATACTTCATTAAGCAACAAGCAGCGTTAGGTCAAGTTGAAGGCTCAATTGAGGAATCAATTAAAGGCTTAAAAGTTATTAAAGTATTCTCTCACGAAAAGAAGAGTTTTGAAGAGTTTAATAACCTCAATAGTGAGCTTAGACACTACGCCACAAGCGCTAACATTCACGGTAACATCATGATGCCTGTTATGGGCAATATAGGCAACTTCCTATATATTTTATGTGGATTAATGGGTGCATTTATCTATGTCTTTAACTGGAGAAACTTGTCCATCAGTGGGTTTGAAGTGATTTCTGGTGACGCACCAAGATTTGCAGGCATGATTGCCTTATTCTTAATGATGAGTAGAATGTTCGCTAATAACGTTAACCAATTCTCACAACAAATCATTTTCGTTGTTATGGGTATGGCGGGCGCTTCACGTTGTTTAGATATCATTGATGAAAAACCTGAAACAGATGATGGCTATGTATATCTTTGTAATATCAAATATCATGAAGACGGGACTTTTGAAGAAACAGAAGAACACACTCATGATTATGCATGGAAGCATCAACATAAAAATGGTGAACTCGAATATCGTGAATTAAAAGGAGATATCGTCTTAGATAAAGTTGATTTCTCATATGATGGAAAGAAATTAGTCCTTGAAGACGTTTCTATTTACGCTCACCCTGGCCAAAAAATCGCCTTTGTTGGCGCTACAGGCGCAGGTAAAACAACAATTACAAACTTAATTAATAGATTCTATGATATCGCTGATGGAAAGATTAGATATGATGGAATCAATATTAATAAGATTAAGAAGGCTGATTTAAGAAAATCATTAGGTATTGTTTTACAAGATACTAACTTATTTACTGGAAAAGTAATGGACAACATCCGCTATGGTAGATTAGACGCTACAGATGAAGATTGTATCAAAGCAGCTAAAATCGCTAACGCTCACGACTTCATTACTCGTTTACCAGAAGGATACAACACTATGCTTAACGGTGATGGTTCTAACTTATCTCAAGGACAAAGACAATTATTGTCCATCGCTAGAGCAGCGGTCGCAGATGCTCCAGTTATGATTCTTGATGAAGCTACTTCCTCAATTGATACACGTACTGAAAAACTTGTCCAACAAGGTACAGATCAATTAATGGAAGGCAGAACAGTCTTTGTCATCGCTCATAGACTTTCAACAGTTCAAAATAGTAATGCGATTATGGTCCTTGACCACGGTCACATCATTGAACGCGGAACACATGATGATTTGATTGCTCAAAAAGGTGTATATTACAACTTATACACTGGAGCGTTTGAATTAGAATAATAACAATCAAAAGAGGCGGATTCCCATGTAGGTTTCCGCCTCTTTTTTAATATCTCTTTGTAAATTTATTGATGTGTTTATATACATCTTTTAGCTGTGGATACATCTTGAGATATACCTTACGATATAAGTCTTCATATTGTTTCACCGCATCAGGATTAGGAGTGAATGTTGTTGTTTTATGACTCATTGCTTTAATCGCATCATTAACGTTTTTGAATTCTCCTAACGCAACAAATGTTGCGATTGCCGCTCCTAAAGAAGTCGTTTCAAATGTTTGGACTCTACTAACTGGAAGATTGAAGATATCCGCAGTGATTTGACAAATCGCATCACTTTGAGATCCTCCTCCAGAAATCATCAGTTCTTTAACTTTATGTTTTTGACTCTTTTCAATAGATTCAAGGCCTTCTCTAAGCGCATATCCAATTCCTTCAATAATCGCACGATATAAGTGCTCTCTTGTATGGATATCACTAAATCCGATGATTCCGCCTTTCGCTAAAGGTCTTCTTAATCCTGGTCCCCAATATGGTTGTAAGACGAGTCCATCACTTCCTGGTGGAATTTGGCTCATTCTTTCATTTAGCATCTCTTCAACCGCCATATCTTGGATTTTGGATTCATCAATTAATTCTGATGCGAAGTTCTTGGTAAACCAAGAAAGCATCCAATATCCTCTATAAACTTGAACTTCCATGTTATACCAACCTGGAACCGCTGCTGGGTAGGCTGGAAGGAATGGTTCTGGTTCATGATATTGTTGATTTGAAACTTCAATCGTGGACGCTGTTCCATATGAAATCGCGCCAACGGATTTATCAAGTGCACCAAGTCCAATAGTCTCACAAGCTTTATCGCTTCCGGAAGCAAATAGCTTGATACCTACAGGTAATCCGGTTAATTTAGAGATTTCTTCACTAATTTCTCCAATCTCTTCTCCTGGTTGTTTTAATTCAAAAAGCATTGATTTAGGAATTCCGAAAATAACTCCTTTTAATGCTTTTTCTCCATACCATTTTCTATGTTTGAAATCGATTGGATAGTGGCCTGTTAGGTTTGCGGCGCTGTCAACGAGGTTATTAGTTAGTTTATAAGTTAAATATGTGGAAATATTGACGTACTTATATGTTTTTGCCCAACTTTCTGGTTCGTTTTCTTTTAACCAGTGTGCCATAGTTCTACTTCTATTTAGTTTAATGGTTTCACCCATTCCCACTAATTTAAAGATTAACGAATAGAGTGTTGGAATCTTTTCTGATCCTTTTGCCATTCTTTGGTCAAGCCAAAGGATTGATTTTCTTACCGGTTTTAAATCTTTATCTAATTGAATAGAAGAATCTCTAAAAGTCGCAATAGTGGCGCCTTTGATTCTATCTAGTTTATCTTTGTTCTTACTTGCTAACTCTTTTAAAGCCACAATTAAGTTCTCAAAGTAAAAATCTGGATCCTGTTCTGCATAGCCTTTTGCTACTGAAATATATACAGGATCATATTTTCTTTTGACGATTGCTTCAATTTCTCCGTCTTTGTTAATTAAAACTGTTCGAAGGGATTGTGTTCCAAAATCAATTGTTAACACTAATGGTTTCTTATCAGACATAACTAAAATCTCCATAAATAATTATATAACTTAAGTTAATAAAATGCTAAGATAGGAAGATGTAAGGAGTTTTAAAAAATGAGAAAAGCTGGAAATGTAGTTCTTATCATCGGTGGAGTCCTTGCTTTGATTGGTATCATCTTCACAATTTTAGTTGGAGTAATGTTCATTAATATTGGAAATCCAGATTATGCCAACCAAGTAAGAGAAGCTATTCAACAAGCATACCCAAGTTACACAGCAGAACAAGTTAATCAAGTTATGACTCAATTAACTTCAATATCCGCTGGTATGGGTATATTCATGATCGTTTTAGCGGTCTTTGAATTAATTGGTGCTGTTTTAGCGTTCATCACCGCAAAAATCCAAAACAAGGTTATGTATATATTATGTCTTGTTCTTGGTGTTTTAACAGGAAATCTATTCTTCCTCATTGGTGGAATCTTAGGACTAATTAAGGACTAAAAAATTACATATTTTACACGATTAAGACGAGCAAATTATTGCTTGTCTTTTTTGTTTTTTTGATTTTTTTGAATTTCTATTATCACATATGCACGCGCTTGTTATAAAATATTTACGCTGGTGAGCGTGATACGTAGACGCTCACAAGATATGCCCTTAGGAGGAAATTTATGGCTGAAAAGAAATACGTTTACGCCTTTGAGGAAGCTTACGGATTAGGTAAGGAACTCTTAGGTGGTAAAGGTGCTGGCTTAGCTGAAATGACACACATTGGTGTCCCAGTCCCAGAAGGATTCACAATTTCAACAGAAGCTTGCACACTCTACTATGAAAGTGGCAAAAAGATTCCAGAATTTGTTAGAGAACAAGTTTTCGCGGCAATCAAAGAAGTCGAAAAGAAAACCGGAAAAACATTCGGTGGCGACCACAATCCACTTTTAGTCTCAGTCCGTTCTGGCGCTCGTGTTAGTATGCCAGGTATGATGGACACAATCTTAAACTTAGGTTTAAATGACAGCACTGCTGCTGCTCTAGCAAGAGAAACAGGCAATGAAAGATTCGCGATGGATAGCTTCCGCAGATTCATCCTTATGTTCACAAACATCGCCAAAGGTCATCCAAGAACCGAAATGGACAAGATGCTTGATGATTTAAAGAAAGAAAGAGGCTACAAACTCGATACAGAAGTCACAACCGAAGAATTAAGAGATTTAGTTGCTAGATACAAAGCATACTATAAGAAAACATTTGGTGAAGATTTCCCATCAGATCCACGTGAACAATTAATGGAAGCTGTTGCTGCGGTCTTTAGAAGCTGGGACAACCCACGTGCTAACATCTACCGTATGCAATACTCAATCCCATATTCATGGGGAACCGCTGTTAACGTTCAATCAATGGCGTTCGGTAATAAAGGTGAAACATCCGGTACCGGCGTTGCTTTTTCAAGAAACGCTGCTACTGGTGAAAAAGAAATTTCTGCTGAATACTTACCAAACGCACAAGGTGAAGACGTTGTTGCAGGTATCAGAACACCATTACACATCGATGAATTAAAGAGACGTATGCCAGAAGTATACGAACAATTCGTCAAGACAATTAAAAACATGGAACTCCACTATCGTGATATGCAAGATATGGAATTCACAGTCGAAGAAGGAAAATTATACTTCTTACAAACACGTTCTGGAAAGAGAACACCAGCTGCTGCCTTAAAGATGGCGTGCGACATGGTTGATGAAGGCTTAATCACAAAAGAAGAAGCAGTCCTCAGAATTGATCCAGTTTCATTCGACAAATTATTATTACCAAACTTTGATAAAGACGATTTAGCCGCTGCTCAAAGCAGATTAATCGCTAAAGGTAACCCAGCTGGCCCAGGCGCTGGTACAGGTGCTATCGCATTTACTGCTGAAGAAGCAGAAGCCAGACACGCTGCTGGTGAAAAAGTCGTTCTCGTTCGTGCTGAAACATCCCCAGAAGACTTAGCAGGCATGATTGCTTGTGAAGGTATTCTCACAATGCGTGGTGGTATGACATCTCACGCCGCTGTCGTTGCTCGTGGTATGGGTAAATGCTGTATCACAGGTTGCGCTGCTGCATTAATCGATGAAGAAGCAAGAACCTTAACAATTAATGGTAAAGTTTACACCGATAAAGATGTCTTATCATTAGATGGTTCCACAGGTAGTGTTTACGCTGGTGACATTAAGAAAGTTGCACCAGACCTCTCCAGTGGTAACTTCGGACGTTTAATGTCCTGGGTTGATGAAGCAAGACAATTAAAAGTCAGAACAAATGCTGACACACCAAGAGATGCTCACCAAGCCAAATTATTCGGTGCTGAAGGTATCGGATTATGTCGTACAGAACATATGTTCTTCGACAAAGACAAGATCTTCTCATTCAGAAAGATGATTCTTGCTGAAACAAAAGAAGAAAGAGTCGCTGCATTAGCAGAAATCGAACCATTACAACAAAAAGACTTCGAAGGCTTATTCGAAGAAATGAATGGTTTAAATGTCAACGTTCGTTTACTCGATCCACCTCTACACGAATTCTTACCACAAGAAGAAGACAAGATCGAAGAACTTGCTAAAGCAACCGGTCACACAGTCGAATTCATTCACAAGAGAATCGAAGAATTACATGAATTCAACCCAATGATGGGTCACAGAGGATGCCGTTTAGACGTCTCCTATCCAGAAATTGGTGAAATGCAAACCAGAGCTATCGTTAAAGCTGCAATCGCTGTTAACGCAAGAAAAGGTTTACATATCGAACCAGAAATCATGATTCCATTAACCTTAGACATTAAGGAATTCAAGTTCGTTAAAGCTATCGTTACAAGAACTGCTGACGAAGTCATTAAAGCCGCTGGTGTTAACATGAAATACCATGTTGGTACAATGATTGAAATCCCAAGAGCAGCCTTATTATCAGGAGAAATCGCTGAAGAAGCAGAATTCTTCTCATTCGGTACAAACGACTTAACACAATTAACATTTGGTTTCAGCCGTGATGATGCTTCCAAATTCTTACCAGATTACTATGGCAACAAGATTTTCGAAGAAGATCCATTCAAGACCTTAGATCAACACGGTGTTGGTAGATTAATCAAACTTTCTGTTAAAGAAGGTAGAGCTACTAGACCAGAATTACACGTTGGTGTTTGTGGTGAAACTGGTGGAGAACCAAATTCCATCCAATTCTACCATGATGCAGGCTTAGACTATGTCTCCTGTTCACCATTCCGTGTTCCTGTGGCAAGACTTGCTGCTGCACAAGCCGCAATTAGAAGCCCAAGAAAGAAATAGTTTTCAGCCAACTATATAAAACTAGCAGTCACTTCGGTGGCTGCTTTTTTTGTTCAAAAAGAAAAGTGGATTTAACCACTTACCTCATCACTGAATGATAGAAGACAAAGTTGTTATCTCCATCAATATAGCCGACTTCCTTATCGTTAATGATAATTGAACCGTCATCATCAACATATCCTATTTTCCTTGGAGGAAAGAATATTTCACCTTCATCAGTAATCTCCGCAAACTTCTGTCCATTGATATATAAGACGTTCTCTCCTATATATCCAACAAGTTTGTCATCGATATAAATGTTTCTACCAAATGAATCAATTATTAGCATAAGGATTCATCTTCCATATCGGTGTATGGTCCAACTTCTTTATTGTTTGATATTTTTGATCTTCTAACGTAGGAACAAATGATTCTGTTGTCGTTTCCGATTGTAGAATCCACAATCATAGTGTTTGGACCAATGAAGTTATTTTCTCCAATGATACATTTCCCCAAAATAGTGGTGTTAGGCATAATAACTGTGTCTTTACCAATAATAACATCTGGGGAGATATATGCGGTTTCTGGGTCCTCTAAGGACACTCCAGAGACCATTAATTTTTTATTTACTCTTTTTCTAATAACTTTAGCAGCATAGCTTAATTGGAATCTGTCACTCACAGAGAAGATATCTTGAGCGTCTTCCAAAACGTATGCTTCACATTTATGACCATCATTAGAGAATAACTTAACTAATTCTGATAAATAGAATTCTTTTTTAGCGTTATTATTACTTAATTTTGGAAGATATTGTTGGAGTAAAGCGTTATCAATAATGTATATTCCAGCATTAATTTCCATAATTTCCGCTTCTTCAGGCGAGCAGTCCTTATCTTCACGAATATAAAGTAAGCGATAGCTTCCTTTTTCTCTAATGATACGACCATATCCTGATGGATTTTCTAAAACAGAAGTACAAATTGTTAATGCGTTACCGTTTTTCTCATGCTTATGATAAACCCTCATTAATGTATCAGTTGTTAATAGTGGCATTTCGCCCCCAACAACGATAACATCTCCTTCTTTTCCTTGAAGTTCTTTCACTTGCATTAAGGCGTGACCAGTACCAAGAATTTCTTTTTGCCAAACAACTTTTGAGTGATGTTTAACACATTCTTCCGTGGCTTTACCGCCGTAACCGACAACTGTATATAAATCTTTTAATCCGAGTGGTTTAACTGCGTCTATAACAAAGTTAATAAGAGGTTTTCCTAATATTGGATAAGCAACTTTTGAGTGGTTTGGATCTCTTGATTCCATTCTTGAACCACGTCCAGCACCTAAAATAACAACGTATTTATCTTTCATTACATTTCCTCCTTCTATTTCTTTACTTTGCAGATTTCAACAAAGTAATGGTCTTCTAATTCTCTTCTTAATGTTTTTAATAATTTTAAATCAGTACTTAAAGCAAAAACGGTTGAACCACTTCCACTCATAAGGACGATTTTTAATCCTCTATCTAACAATGTTTGTTTGATTTGAGCGATTTCTGGCACTAAAGATATTGCCGCGTCCTCTAAAGAATTACCAACTGATTTAGCAAGTAATTCATCATCGCCTTCTTTTAACGCTTTTAAGACGTTTTCAATATCTGGATGTCTATATTCTTTTGAATCCGCAATTTTGAAGACTTCTTTTGTAGAACATCCAGCAGATGGTTTAACTAATAAGACATAGTAGTTATTCTTAATTTCAATTGGTTCAATCTTTTCTCCAATTCCTCTACATCTTGATGGAACGCAAGGAATGAAGAATGGAATATCAGCACCTAAAGGTGTCGCTAATTCGATTAATTCTTGCTCACTAGCGCCTAATTTAAGCATTGAATTAACTGCTTTCATTGTAAACGCAGCGTTACTACTTCCCCCGCCTAAACCAGCTTGCATTGGAATAACTTTGTGAATATAAATTCTAAACTTAGTAGAGAAGCCATATTTTGCCGCCATAGAGTTAATAGCGGTAGTGGCGAGATTATAATGAATTAATCCATTTGAAAAATCATCGACTGTAACAAAGTTATCATCACTTGTTTTAAGTGTTTCAATAATAATAGAGTCGTGAAGTTCAATTGGAAGCATGATGGAATCTAATTCGTGATATCCATCTTCTCTTTTTTTAACAACATCCAAAGAGATGTTAATTTTTGCATAACTTTTAACTGAAATTGCCATAAATAGTCACCTTCATTATAAACCTTATTTATTTTTAATTAATTGATACATTTTTAAATAATCATTTGGAGAAATGTTTTCTGGTCTTTTGTTTTCTTCAATATTTAACTCTTTTAAAACCTCAATTGCTTTCTCTTTATTTGTGTAACTCGATAAGTTATTTAATATTGTCTTTCTTCTATTTAAGAAAAGTGATTTACACATCTTATAAACATTAATCGCAGTCTCTTTATCTGTGGCTGGTTTATTATCGAACACAAACACTAAAGAATTACATTTAGGAGCAGGATAGAAGCTACCAGGTTTGACAGTTAAAATCTTTTTTGAGTCTCCTAATAAATGTAATAAAATAGACACTGGTCCATAGTTCTCTCCACTCAAATCAAAGAAGCGATTGAATGCTTCACTTTGACACATCAAGACCATCTTTTTAGCGTTAGAATTCATTAAGAGAAAAACCACTAATTCGGTCGTGATATTATATGGGAGATTACCAATAATTTTATCATATTTTGAGACATCAATTTTTCTAACATCATTAAGGATATAATTGATATCTTCCTTATAAAATATTTTTAGAAAATCAATCATCCTTGAATCGATATCACAGACATCTAATTTACACCTATTAAAAGCGAAGTGAGTAAGTGATCCTAGACCAGGTCCAATCTCTAAAACGTAATCATCTTTATTTAGTTCAAGGGAGTCAACAATCTTTTCTGAAATAGATGGTTCAATAAGAAAATTTTGGCCATAATCTTTATCTGGTCTAACTGAACATTTATTCACTAAATCAAAGATGTTTTCTCTATTAATTTCCATTAACTAACTCCATTAATTCTTTAGGACTAATTTTTAAAATATTGAGTTCGTTTTCAATAAATCTGTTGTTTCCATCTATTAACCTATATCGACTAATAATTTTACTTCTAGTTTCTTGCGGGTTACCACTTAAAGAAATGATAGAAGTTAGACCATAGTTATATCTCACTAATGGGGTCTTACTAACAAAAGGCTCTAATGACCTCAATACTTCTTCTTTTTCTAATTCAGCAACTCCGAATTTTTTCTTGTTTTTGCGGATAATTTTTTGACTTTTTGCCTCAAATACTGGATTAATTCGACTTTTGATAGTGTTTCTAATCGTTTCACCTGCTTCATCAGGATCTGTGTAAATAATGAGCTTATTTCTCTTATTTGCTTCCTTTAAAAAATCTATTTTTTCTTCGCTTAAATCATATCCGTTAGTAATGAAAAACAAAGCGTTTACAAAGTTAGACAAATAACTTACATCATCTTTGCCTTCAACAATTAAAACTCCATCAATATTAATCTTATTCATCGACATTAAATAAGCGGCAAGTGTTCTTATAAATCACATCTTCAAGATGTTTTTTTGACATATTTTTAAGTCTTGCAATTTCTTCTAAAACAAGACAAATATATTTTGGTTCATTCTTCTCTCCACGATGTGGATGAGGGGTCAAATATGGGGCATCAGTTTCAATTAATAATTTATCTAGTGGGACTTCTTCCGCAACCTCTTTTGGAGTCTTTGCGTTAGTGAAAGTTACCGTTCCTCCAAGCGCAATATGGAGCCCTAATTTTATGACGACTTCCATCGTTTCAACACTACCAGAATAGCAGTGCATAACACCTCCATATTTTGGTGTATTTTCTTTTAAAATTTCAACACAGTCTTCTGTGCTTTCTCGATTATGAATTGAGATTGGTAAATGGTGCTCATTAGCGAGATTAATTTGCTTAATAAACCACTGTTTTTGTCGCTTTCTTAATTCTTGATCTTTGACCCAATGATAGTCGAGTCCAATCTCTCCAATCGCGACAACTTTTTTATTTGTTAGTAAAGAAATTACATCTTGATAATCTTGTTCTGTAACACCTTCAATTTCAGTTGGATGGAAGCCAACGGCAGCGTAGCATTCTTCATATCTATTAGCGATATCAACCGCTAAAAATGATGATGCTTTATCGTATCCGACAACTAAAAACTTCTTTACTCCAGTCTTTTTAGCGGCCTCGATTACTTCATCGATTCTTGGGTAAAGATTTTCATCATTTAAATGACAATGTGAATCAAAAATCATATCTATTTACCAACACAAAATCTTGAGAATATTTCTTTTGAGATATCGGTTTGATTATATTCACCTAACATCTCTAAAGAATAATTATAAGCGTCGTGTAGAGAGACACTAACTAAATCAATTGGAAGATTGTTTAAGGCGTCCTCTTTAGCTTTTAAAAGGCTTTCTTTAATGTTTTTAAGTAGGCCTAGTTGTCTAACATTATTTAAAGAAGGAGTTTTAAATGTTTCTTCTTTTAAACCAAGTCTTTCATAGACCACATCTTTAAGTGGAGTGATGTCATTATTAAGCGCGGAAATAGAGATTCCATCAGTTGGTTTATTATCTAATTTATCGACTTTGTTATAAGCGATAATATGAGGAATATCTTTTACTAAATCGAGTATTTCTTTGTCTTGTTCATCTAGTTCACTAGATGCATCTAATAAGACGATAACCAAATCCGCGTTATTAATCGCGTCTTTTGATTTCTCAACTCCAATAGATTCTACCTTATCTTCAACGTTTCTAATTCCCGCTGTATCTAATAAATGTAAAACAACTCCATTGAGGTTTATTTCACCTTCAACAATATCTCTAGTTGTTCCTGCGATATCAGTAACAATCGCTTTAGATTCTCCTAATAAAGCGTTTAATAAAGAGGATTTACCAACATTTGGTTTGCCCACCAAAGCGACTTTAATGCCTTCTTTAATAATTAATCCTTTTTCTCCATCGGAGATTAAGTTATCAATTAGTGGCACTAATTCATCCGCCAAAGAGACAACATGCCCTTTATTAGCGACTTCAATATCTTCATATTCTGGATAATCAATATTAACTTCAATTAGAGATAATATATCAGCGATTCTAGTTTTAATAGGTACAACTAGTTTGCTTGTCTCTCCTTTTAAGGAGAGGATTGATAATTCTTTTGCCTCTTTTGTGGTCGCATTAATGACGTCGTTAATGGCTTCTGCTTGAATTAAATCAATTCTTTCGTGTAAGAAAGCACGCGATGTAAATTCTCCATTTACCGCTAGTCTTGCGCCTTTTGAAAGTAGTAGTTGAATGATTTCATTAGCGATTAAAACGCTTCCGTGACAAGTAATTTCTACAAGGTCTTCACCAGTGAATGATTTAGGTCCTTTATAGATAGCTAAAACAACTTCATCAACTATCTTTCCTTCATCAACAATATGACCAATCAAAAGAGTTCTTTCTTTAATATCTCTTATGTCTTTTGAAAAGCATTTCGAGACAATGTCAAAACAATCATCACCAGAAACTCTAATGATGTGAAGAGCACTCTTTAGTGGTGCAGTAGCTAAGGCGACGATTGTTTCGAACATTTTCTTTATCTCCTAAAAAGCACCCAGAGGGTGCATTTAGTTAATTATTTGTTGTCTTTTGCTTCAACGTAAATAATTTGAACTTGTCTATGGCTGCCTTCACCGACTGATTCGGTTCTGATGTTTCTCCAACCATTTAAAGCGTTATGAATAGCGCGTCTTTCATCGGCTGGCATTGGATCAAAAGTATAAGTTGTCTTACTCTTTTGAACATCTTTAGCAACTTTTCTAGCAAGCCTTTCAAGTTTGGTGTACTTGTTATCTTTGTATCCATTGATATCAAGTAAGATTCTAAATCTTCTGTGGAAATAATTATTAGTGGCGAGTTTCACTAATTCATTAAGCGCTTGAAGAGTAACACCATTTTTTCCAATTAAAATTGGATTGTGTGTGCTATCTAATGTAATTCTAATTACATCGTCATCAAGTTTAGATTTAACAGAGCTTTCAATGCCTAAGGCATCTGTAGCGTTTAATAAGTAGTCTTCAGCATATCTGATTACATCAGCGAGATCATATACTTCAACTTGAACTTTTTTTGAGAATAATCCAACAGTCTTACCAGTATCACGATATATAAGTTCGGTCATTGGTACACCAAGAGTTTCTGAAGCTTTAGTTAAGGCTTCATCAACAGTTTTACCTGTATATATTTCCATAAAATATATATTCTCCTTCGTTTTATTTCTTTTGTTGTTTGCTTGTTATTGCTTGTGTAATTAAGGTTTGGATGATTGAGAATAACGCACCGACAAACCAATAAATACCCATTGCACTAACGAGTGAGAATCCCATGAAAATAATCATTGCTAACATAACATAAGTGAAGATTTTCATAGTTCTATTTTGTTGTGTTTGAGCTGGGTTCTTACCTAATTTAGCAACTTTCTTTGCTCTGGCTTTTTGAATCCATTGTGGTAAAAGCATACTAATTGTTTGTGCTCCTGCCATAAATAAGAATAAGAACATAGCTGTAACAGCGGAATAATTTCCAACTGCTGTCCAGTTCGACGCAACAAAGAGAACATCTTTAATACCTAACGACAAGTGTAGTCCAAGTAATGTACCATTGGTAATTGCGCTTGATCCACTCAAAGCACCCCATACACAGATAAATACAGGGAATTGAACAACCATCACAATTAAACTTGTGAAAGGATTAATTTTGTTCTTTTTATACAAAGCATTCATCTCTTCCGCCATACGTTGTTTTTCGTATTGGTTCGTATTAGCGTTTGGATATTTGTTTTGAATCTTTGTAATTTCTGGTTGTAACTCAGTCATTTTGGCGTTGCCTGCTGTTTGTTTGATAGTAGCAAGTAACATAATTGATCTAATGATCAAAGTGACTAAAACGATACTGAATAATGATGCAACACCGCCACTAGCACCGGCACCTCTAAATCCAAAGTTGATTTGGTCAATTAACCAGCCAATTGGATAAACAAGTAGACCTTCAAAGAAGCCTTTTGACCATGCATAACTCCAAGATTTTGCACTGATATAAACGCCACTTGCGTCATATCCATAAGAGCCGTATTTATCTTCTTTTGTTGTTAAACAAGTACGATATGTATTTGCATAACCATTGATTTTGCTCTTATAAACTCTTAAGAAGTCAGTACTTGGGCATAAGTCAGCAGCAACTGTGGTTCTAACTTTTGCATCATAATCATCAAATACTTTCCACATAGATGCACTGTCATTAGAAATGAACTTAGCATAGCTATAGAAAGAGACATCACGATTGAACAAAGCGAGTTGTTCTTCGTTATTTAAATCTCTAACGATGTTTTCGCCTTTTCTATTAGCAGCTTCCAAAAGAATGCTTTCTAAAACAACTTCATCTAATTTTTGGAAATAAGGAATCGAATGTTCACTAACAGTGACATAGCCACTGTCCTTAGATGACTTAATAATATCGTTAAGATATCTTAAGTGATCGTTTTCACCAAAACTAAAACCGCCAATATCATTGTTCCATGTAGCGACTACTGCATCATAGTTTTGAATCTGGTATGTCTTACTAGTTTCAGCATCTGTAAATGTAATGTTACTAGCACCAGCTTTGTATCTAGTGATACCTGGTTCAAAAGCATACATGATTCTTGCAGAATCGGTAGGGGAACAGAATGATTGAGTACAACTTGTGACCGCAACTACTCCAAGGAGTAGCATGCCAATCCCTAAACCAATTTTAGTTCCTTTTTTCATTTTGTAATTCCTATCTTACTCAATAAAATATTGAGCTTTTCTTTATTGCTATTAAAATCTGAATTCAAGAAATCAGCCTTAACAACAATAATTACATCGAATGTGTGAGATGAATAATCAATTAACGAGTCACACATAGCTCGTGTTTGTCTTTTAATTCTGTTTCTGGTAACCGCGTTACCAATACGTTTTGAGACACTGATACCTACTCGACAAACAGAAGATCCATTTTCTAAAAAATGAACAATATAGGGTGTCTCTTTGAGAGTTTTACCTTTTTTAACCGTTAAAACAAATTGCTGTTTATCTTTAACTCGGTTGATTACTTTCATTAAAAACTCCCAAATGGATAAAGTGAAAAAATTAAGCAGTTAATTGCTTACGGCCTTTAGCTCTTCTTCTAGCTAAAACTTTTCTACCATTAGCGGATTTCATTCTCGCTCTGAATCCAGCTTTGTGAGCATGTTTCACTTTACTTGGTTGATATGTTCTTTTCATGATACGTATTCCTCCAAAATTTTACGCATTAAAGATTATAAATGTATTTATAAATTAAAGTCAAAGAAATGTGTGTATGTATGTATACGCACGAAAATTTTAATTTTTGAATTCAAAAATTAAGAATAAAAATTTTTGCAAACATGTAGTAATTCCTGATTAAATGCGCAAACAATGTGTATAAAATATTCATAAATAATGATTTAATATAAATCATTATTTAATTTATGCGCATAACATAAATATATAAGATAGTAGCGATCTCAGCAAATCGGTAAAGAATAGATATGTGTATAAACTACACACAATTTATACATTTAAAGACTTCAGATTGAAGTCTTTACACATATAATGCGCATCAAATAAAGTACTGAGAATTAACAACAAAAACTTGCGAGAACACATCCTGTGCGCACAACGTACATATATTAAAAACTTGTTAACAAGTTTTTACATACATTATACACATGTCATACATATAAAAAAGAATGATAAACAGTTCGATTGCGCAGTTGTTTATAAAATCTTTAGCCACTGTAACCTTATTAATCCTTATCCACAGCTTAATCACAATTTTTAAGCTTATTTGGTAATCCACAATTAACAATGGTTATTAGATTTCAAATTGTAGTGTAATAAGAATAAGCTTTGCTTATTCATATAGATATCCTTAAACTACAATTTTTTTAATCCACAGAAATCCACTATTTCAACATTCAATCCACCATTTATCCACATTCAAAAATTGTGGAAAACTTTTTTCAATTTCCCTTTAGGGATTTGTGTTTCCCATATAGTTTATGTGGAAAACTTTTTATCGCTATTTTTTTATTAAAATTGGAAGCCAATTATTTTATAATTTACTCACACTTAAGAGGATTTAACATATGGTGACTACTATTACAGAACTAACAAAATTATGGGAAAAGGCGTTGAAGAAAATTCAACAAAAAATGAATGATGATAGAAGCTTTGAATACTTCTTCTCCAATTCCTATATCTACGAGAAAAATGGTTCTGTTTTAGTTATCGTTGCTCCTCATTTAGTTGCTAAAACTGTTATGGAGGGAAAATATTCTTCCCTTATTTTAGATTCCTTGAGTGAAATTGACGATGATGATTATGAAATTAAGGTCGTCACAAATGAAGATTTGAGTCAGCGAAAGAAAGAATCTAGGATCAACGCTTCAATCAAAGTTGAAGAAAGTGTTCCTTCATATTTTGTTGATGCTGTTGTAAAACCTGATCTTAAGTTCTCTAACTTTGTTGTCGGAGATTTCAATAGCGATGCACATAAAGCGGCGTTATATGTTGCTAAAAACGGTGGAACAATGTTCAATCCACTCTTTATTTATTCTCATTCCGGATTAGGTAAAACACACTTGCTCCACGCTATCGGAAATGACATCAAAGAGAACAGAATGCCAGGTGCAAAAATTCTTTATATTTCTGCTCAAGAATTCGTTGAAGAATACATCAAATTTGTAACCGGAGAGAAGGAATCTCAATCAATAAAAGACTTCTTCAAAACTGTTGATATCTTACTTTTAGACGATGTTCAATTTTTAGCAGGGAAGGTTAAATCACAAGAGATTTTCTTCTCCATCTATCAAGACATGGTTAACAAGGGAAAACGTATCATCATTACTTCAGATAGACAACCTGCGGAACTTCAAGGTCTTGAAGAAAGATTAGTGACTAGATTCTCTCAAGGCTTAACTGTAAAAATCAATGAGCCAGACATTGAAACTTGCGCTGAAATTTTAAAACAAAAAATTATCAGTTCTGGGTTAAAAATCGAGAAATTCGATGCAAATGTCATATATTTTATCGCAGAAAAATATTCCAACAATTTAAGAGAACTTGAAGGTGCATTCAACTCTTTGATGTTCAATTGCTTAAATTTGTTAGATGAAGAAACTATTACAATGGATGTCGCAATTAAGGCTCTTTCTTCAATTAAAGGTGGCAAAAAAATCGCTACTCAATTAAGTGAACAAAAGATCTTAAA
This sequence comes from Bacilli bacterium, assembly GCA_045132035.1. Lineage (GTDB taxonomy): Bacteria > Bacillota_I > Bacilli_A > RFN20 > CAG-826 > UBA2450. The sequence goes on along the minus strand of JBGURM010000106.1, from coordinate 11,799 downwards.
CATCGTTGCAAACTACTATAATTTAAAACCTGAGCAACTCACAGGGAAGGATAGATCTGGTCAAATAGTGTTAGCGAGACATATCTCCATGTATTTGATAAGACAACACCTTGATGTCCCACTTAAGAAAATAGGTGATTTATTTGGCGGTAAAGATCATACAACTGTAATGTCTGCAATTACTAAAGTGGATAAAGAGTTGAAAACTGATGCACAACTCCAAACTGCAATTAAAGATTTAGAAAAGAAAATTAAGGAATAATTTATTAAAAATAAATAGCCTTCTGTGTTAGAATGTTAAGTAAGGATTTTTGAAGAGTTATCCACATATCCACACAGATAATAATTATTAATAAATATATAAAGTAAATAAAGAAGGTAATTCTATGAGATTTATTATTAAAAGAGATGATTTCTTAAAAGCGTTGCTTATAAGCGGCAGAGCCGTTAATTCAAAGAATAATGCTTATCCAGTTTTAGCTAATCTTAAATTAGATTTAGATGAAAGAGGCTTATCAATTACTGGTAGTAACGCTGATATAACAATCAAAACAACTGTTCCATATTCTATTGATGATCGTGAAGTCATTAGAAATGTTCAAGAAGGTTCAACACTAGTTAATACAAAAATCATTACAGACATGGTTAGAAAAGCTGATAATGATGAAATTAGTTTTGAAGTAGTTGATTCTACAATTGCTGTAATCTCAGCAGGTAAATTCAAAGGTAATTTAAATTGTATTAGAGTTGATGAATACCCAGATATCGATTTAGAACCAACAGGAATTCAAATCAAACTTACAAAATTAGAATTCTCTTCATTAGTTACTCAAACAGCGTTTGCTGCGTCTTTGAAAGAACAAAGACCAATCCTCACTGCTGTTAATTTAGAAGCAAGCGATGGTATTTTAACTGCTACAACCACCGATAGTGCTCGTTTGGCGAGAAAACAAATCAGTATTTCTACAGATTTACAATTCTCTGCTAATGTCCCAGCTAAAATGATGGTGGAAGTTGATCACTTAATCGAAAACGCTGATTCAGTTAAAATCTCTTTGAGTGATAAGAAAGCGTTATTTGAATTCGATAATACCGCTGTATCAACACGTTTAATTGCTGGCGAATATCCAAACACCAAAAACATCGTTCCACGCATTACGAACTATTCTTTAGAAGTTAACGCTAATGATTTATTAAAAGCTATCGACCGTGTGAATATTCTTTCTATCGATAGAGAAAACGTTGTTGATTTATTACTTAGCGAAGACTATTTAGAAATCAGTGCTAAATCCACACAAGTGGGTTCTGCAAGTGAAAGAATTGAAAACTTTAAATTCGAAGGTAATAACCTACAAATATCATTCAACAGTGAATTCGTTTCCTCTGCAATTAAGGCTCTCGGAAGCGAAGATGTGACCCTCTTATTTGTTGGCGAAATGAAGCCATTTGTTATCAAGAATCCAAGCGATGAATCAATCATTCAAATCGTCACACCAGTTAGAACTTATTAATTTCAAATATCAAATTTAGTTAAAGGCACTTTGTGCCTTTTTCTTTTTGTGAAAAATTGAACACTTTTTGAATAATTCAAACCTATTACCCGTAAAATTACGTATTTAAGCCCTATAATATTTTATGGAATATATTATTCCATTTTTACCTTATATCGTGTATAATACATCTAGAGTGCGTTTAAATGGCTATCAGAGAAGTAAAAATTCGTGAAGATGAAGAATACATTACCTTAAATGTTCTTTTAAAAATTACCGATCTTATTCCTACTGGTGGCATGGCTAAGTTCTTCTTAGCGGAAAACGATGTATTCGTCAACGGAGAGAGAGAAAACCGTCGAGGTCGAAAATTATATCGAGGCGATATCGTTAAGGCGAATAAAGCGGAATTTCTGATTAAATAACAATGATTGTCAAATCCTTAGGAATTAGAAACTTCCGCAATCATGTGCTTGGCGAATATGAATTTGGTGACGGTCTAAACATCATTACTGGACCTAATGCCAGTGGAAAAACCAACATCGTTGAAGCGATTTATTACCTCTCACTTGCACGTAGCTTTAGAGGGGTGGAAGACGCTGATATCATCAACCACAAAAGTGAGATATCTCAAATCGATGCTGTTGTGGTAGAAGGTTCAATTAAAAGAAACATTCGTATTCTAATCACCAAAAGAGGTCGCTCAGTCTTGGTTAACGGCAAAAAAGTATCAAGATTAAGCGAACTCAGCAAATGCGTTAATGTGCTCCTATTTGAGCCAAAAGATGTGATGCTATTTAGAGGATCACCAAAAGAGAGAAGAAATTTCCTTGATATCAATCTTTCAAAACAGTTCCCAATTTATCTTGAATATATTTCTAGATATGAGAAGGCTCTTAAACAAAGAAACGAGATTCTTAAGTCAGGGAATATCGACAAAAATTTGCTTGATGCATCGACCGAAACATTAGTGAAATATGCCGGTCCAATAATCAATTATCGAGCCATGTTTGTCAAGGATATCAACGATATCCTTATTAAAATAACGCACGCGCTCACGGGCGTACGAGACAAAATTGAAATCACTTATCGTCCATTTGTGAATATGAGTAGTGATTATCAAAGTATCGCTTTAGAAGCGTTTAACCGCTCATTAGAAAGTGATTTGAGACATAAAGCAACATCTATTGGAATTCACCGAGAAGATATCTCAGTGAGCCTAAATGGCAAAGAAATAGGAACTTATGGCTCTCAGGGTGAGAATAGACTCGTTGCTCTCGCTCTTAAATTATCCCCGTACTTCTTAATTACGGACAAGGATAGAAAACCAGTAGTTGTTCTAGATGATGTGATGTCTGAACTTGATCCAAGACATCGTGAACAACTGATTAAATTTCTAAGAAAGTTTGAACAAGTATTTATTACTGACACCAAACTTGAAATAGAGGGTTCAACCCAAATTAAACTTTAAAAAAAACAAATGAAAAGGAGGTCTTCAAATGGAAGAAGAAAAGAAAGTTGCTGCTCCAGCTAGCGAAGAACAAAAGCCAGTAGAAGAGGCATTTGTCGCTAAAGACGTTTCAGTTAGCGAAATGAACGCAAATGAAGTCGAATTAGAAAAAGCTGACGCTAGTTACACAGCCACTAACATCCAAGTTCTCGAAGGCTTGGAAGCTGTTAGAAAAAGACCTGGCATGTACATCGGTACAACTGCAGGCCCAGGACTACATCACCTTGTTTGGGAAATTGTTGATAACGCTATCGACGAAGCTTTAGCGGGATATTGTACAGAAGTACATGTCACAATCAACCCAGGCGAAACAATTACTGTTACTGATAATGGTAGAGGTATTCCAGTTGATATTGTTGGAAAGACAGGATTATCCGGTGTCGAAACTGTTTATACAGTTTTACACGCTGGTGGTAAATTCGGTGAAGGCGGAGGATATAAAGTTTCCGGTGGTCTTCACGGTGTTGGTGCTTCTGTCGTTAACGCATTATCTGAATGGCTTGAAGTTGAAGTTCACAAGAATGGTGGCATTTATAAAATGCGCTTCGAAAATGGTGGACATGCAACCGATAGATTAAAACTTGTTGGTAAATGTGAAGATACAGGTACAATCGTTACCTTTAAACCAGATCCAACTATTTTCGTTGAAACAACAACTTATGACTATATCACAATTAGAGATAGATTAAGACAAGTTGCATACCTCAATAGAGGTATTACAATCGTTGTCAACGATGCAAGAGGGGAACAAAAAGTTACTGAAACATTCTGCTATAAAGGCGGTATTAAGGAATACGTTCAATTTATTAATCACAATAAAGTACCTCTATTTGAGGAAGTTATTTACTGTGAAGGAAGCGAACCAATCGAACTCGCAAGTGGAAGTGTTTCACATGTCTACGCAGAAGTTGCAATGCAATATAACGACGGATATTCCAAAAATGTCTATTCCTTCTGTAATAATGTCCACACTCATGAAGGTGGTACACATGAAGAAGGTCTTAGACTTGCTCTTACCGGTGTCGTTAACGCTTATGCTAGAGAGAATAAATTCTTAAAAGAGAACGAAGATAATCTAACCTACGATGATATTTGCGAAGGTTTAGTTGCTATCGTTTCTGTCAAACACCCAAATCCTCAATTTGAAGGACAAACAAAAACAAAATTAGGAAACTTTGAAGTTAGAAAGATTCTTTCCGGTATTGTCGGAGATCAATTCAATAGATTCTTAATGGAAAATCCAAAACTCGCTAAAACAATTATGGAAAAGATTGTTATGGCGGCAAATGCACGTTTAGCGGCTCGTAAGGCTCGTGATAGTGCACGTAAAGGTGGACTTGAACTTACTACTCTTCCAGGTAAGCTCGCTGACTGTTCATCTAAAGACCCAAGTATTTGTGAATTATATATCGTTGAGGGTAATTCCGCTGGTGGTTCTGCTAAAAACGGTCGTGACCGTGAAACTCAAGCAATCTTACCACTTCGTGGTAAAATCCTTAACGTTGAAAAAGCACAAGCTAAGAGAATCTTCGCTAATGCTGAAATTGGTAATATGATTCAAGCTATCGGTGGTGGTATTGATCCAGAATTCGATATTTCTAAGATTAGATATCACAAAATCGTCATTATGACCGATGCTGATGTTGATGGTAGTCATATTCGTATCCTTTTATTAACATTCTTCTACCGCTTCATGCGTCCGTTAATTGAAAATGGATATATTTATATTGCTCAACCTCCACTATATAAAGTTTCATATCACGGAAAAGATTATTATTCCTATAATGATGACCAACTTGAAGTCATTAAAAAACAATTGAACCTTAAACCTGGATATCCATTCCAACGTTATAAAGGTCTTGGTGAAATGGACGCTCAACAACTTTGGGAAACAACCATGGATCCAAAAAATAGAAAAATGTTACGTGTAACTCTTGATGATGCAATTGCGGCCGAACAAGTCTTCACTGACTTAATGGGTGACAATGTTGAACCAAGAAAAGAATTCATTCACACTAACGCGAAGTTCGTCAAGAACTTAGATATCTAATAGAAGGAGGTAAGTAACAATGTTGTTTGAAGAAGATAAAATCGAAAACGAAGAAGTCGAAGAATCTGAAGAAGAAAATAACGACGATAGTGAAACAATTGAAGCTGGTATTGTTGCTGGTTTAAAAGATGTTAACACTGTTGATATTGTTAAAGAATCCTTCCTTGATTATGCGATGAGTGTTATTGTCTCTCGTGCCATTCCTGACGCAAGAGACGGCCTAAAACCTGTTCATAGAAGAATTATTTACGGTATGAATGAATCTGGGATTACTCCAGAAAAACCACACGTTAAAAGTGCGAGAATCGTCGGTGATGTCATGGGTAAATATCACCCACACGGCGACTCCGCAATCTACCTTTCTTTAGCAAGATTTGCTCAAGATTGGGCGATGAGACATTGCTTAGTTGATGGCCATGGTAACTTTGGTAGTATCGATGGTGATGAACCAGCGGCTATGCGTTATACCGAAGCCAGAATGTCAAAAATCGCTCTTGAAATGGTTAGAGATATTAACTGTGACACAGTTGATTTCGTTGATAACTACGATGGTAGTGAACAAGAACCAAGTGTTTTACCATCAAGATTCCCTAACTTATTAGTTAACGGATCAAGTGGTATCGCTGTTGGTATGGCAACAAACATTCCTCCACACAATTTAGGTGAAGTAATTGATGGTGTCATCGCTATTGCACACAATCCAGAAATTTCAAACGTTGAATTAATGCAATATGTTAAAGGTCCTGACTTCCCAACTGGTGCTCTTATTTTAGGACGCAGTGGAATTAGAGATGCTTATGAAACCGGTACTGGTAGTATCGCTATTAGAGCAAAATGCCACATCGAAGAAAGAGGCGAACATGGTTTAAAAAGAATCATCGTTGATGAAATTCCATATGGATTAAATAAAGCCACTTTAGTTGAAAGTATTGCAACATTAGCAAGAGACAAGATTATTGATGGTATTACTGAAGTTAGAGATGAAACTAACAAAAAAGGAACACGTATCGTTATCGAAGTTCGTAGAGATATCATTCCTGAAGTTTTATTAAATCAACTTTATAAAAACACTCAATTACAAACTTCTTGTGGTATTATCATGCTTTGCTTAATTGATAATGCGCCAAAAATTTGTCCACTTAATGTCTTGTTACAAACTTATCTTGATTTCCAAGTTGAAGTTATTGAAAGAAGAACAAGATTCCTTCTCGCTAAAGATGAAGAAAGACATCACATCGTTGTCGGTTTAATTAAATGTCATGATAACATCGATGATATCGTTGATATCATTAAAGCAAGCAAGACTCCAGAAGACGCGACTGTTCAATTAATGGACAAATACAGCTTCTCTGAAGCTCAAGTTCAAGCTATTTTAGCAATGACTTTAAGAAGATTAACCGGTATTGAAGAAGATAAACTTGAAGCCGAAAAAGCTCAACTCGAAGTCAATATCGCTGAATATAATCGTATTCTTTCAAGTAGAGCAAACGAAATCGAAGTTGTTGTTAAAGAATTATTAGAAATTAAAGAAAAATACGCGGATGAGCGTAGAACAGAAATCACTAACGACGCTGCTAACATTGATGACGAAGATCTTATTCCACAAGAAAATATCGTTGTCGCTATTACACGTGGTGGATATGTGAAGAGATTAACTTCTGATTCATTCAAAGCGCAACATCGTGGTGGTAGAGGTGTTAGAGGTATGTCAACTAACGAAAACGATATCGTTGAGAATATGGTCTACACCAAAACACACACAGACTTACTATTCTTTACTGATTTTGGAAAAGTTTATCGTATTAGAGGATATATGATTCCAGAATTCTCTAAAGCAAGTAAAGGTGTTCCAGTGATTAACTTAATCAACATCGAAAAAGGTGAAAATGTTAAGAGTATCATCGCTTGTGATGAATATAGCGAAGGTAGATACTTATTATTCGTCACCAAACAAGGTGTTGTTAAGAAAACTCCTATCGAAGAATATGAATCAATCCGTCAAAACGGTAAGATCGCTATTACTTTAAGAGAAGGAGATACATTATTTGCTGTTAAAGAAATCAGTGATGACACAATCGTTGGTATCGCTGCTAATAACTCCAAAATGGTTAACTTCAAAGCCACAAACACTGAAGTTAGACCAATGGGAAGAACCGCAAGTGGTGTTAAAGGTATTGATTTAGCTGAAAACGAAGAAGTTGTTGGTGTTACAACATCTGAAGAAGGCGATCATATCTTAGCAATGACCTCCAAAGGATTTGGCAAACTCACACCTGTCATTGACACTGATGGTGACTTAACTTATAGAATCACAAAACGTGGTGCTAAAGGTGTCACAACATTAAAAGCAACTGACAAAGTTGGTGATTTAATTGCTGTTAGAGCCATTAACTTAGAAGATGACTTAATGTGCATCACTAACGCCGGTATTGTTATTAGAACTCCACTCAACCAAATTAGAATTTGTGGACGTAACACATCCGGTGTTAAAGTCATGAACCTTGAAGGTAGACAAAAGATTGTTAGTATCGCTATTGTTCCTCATGAAGAAATTGATGAGAATGCGCCATTAGATGATGAAACTGATGTAGTTGAAGGCGAAGAAAATACTTCTTCTTCTGAAACCATTGATACATCTTTACCATCAAATGAAGGCGAAGAATAATAACCTATTATTAATAAAATTTAATCGTTACATTTTATAGATTGGACAATAAAATTATGATCGATATTAATTTAATTAGAGAAAAGCCTGAATATGTAAAAGAGGCTCTCAAAAAGAAATTATGGGACGCGGATTTCACCGAATTCCTTTCATGGGATAAAGAGAAACGTGAACTCATGCAAGTAGTCGAAAATAACAAAGCAGAAATGAACAAATTATCTGCCTCTGTTCCAGCCGCTAAAAAGGCCGGTGAAGATGTAAGTAAGATTTTCGCTCGTGTTAAAGAGATTGCTGCAAAAAATAAGGAATTTGAAGAGAAATTACAAGAAATTGACGCTAAAATGAATGATTTTTTAGCCGCTCTTCCAAACATTCCTGATGATGATTTAGTTGGTGGTGGCAAAGAGAACAACAAGGTCATTAAAGTCGTTGGTAAGAAGCCTGAATTCAACTTCAAAATGAAGGACCACGTTGAACTTGCGACCTCTCTTGGCCTAGTCGATTATGACCGCGGCGCTAAGATTGCTGGTCGTGGTGCTTGGGTCTATACTGGCTTAGGTGCTAGACTCGAATGGGCGCTCTTAAACTTCTTCATGTCAGAACACTTAAAAGATGGATACGAATTTATCCTTCCACCTCACTTATTAAATGAGCAAAGTGGTTATGTTGCTGGACAATTCCCAAAATTCAGAGAAGATGTCTTCTGGCTTGAAGGATTAGAACCACAAAGATTCCTTCTTCCAACCGCTGAAACAGCGTTAGTAAATCTTCATAGAGATGAGATTTTAAGTGAATCAGATTTACCAAAAAAATACTTCGCTTACACTCCATGTTATCGTAGAGAAGCTGGCAGTTATCGTACCGAAGAAAGAGGCATGATCCGTGGTTATCAATTCGATAAAGTCGAAATGGTTCAATACACAAAACCAGAAGATAGCGATGCAGCGTTTGAAGAATTAGTTAATAAAGCTGCTTCCCTTGTTGAAAAACTTGGATTACACTTCCAAATTTCAAAACTTGCCGCTGGTGACATTTCTCACTCAATGGCGAGAACATACGACATCGAAGTCTATATTCCTTCTATTGGCATTTATAAAGAAGTTAGTAGTGCATCTAACGCGCGTGACTATCAAGCCCGTAGAGGAAAATGCAGATATCGTGATTCTGCAACTGGTAAGACAAGATTCGTTCACACCCTCAATGCATCAGGCTTAGCAACAAGCCGTATCTTCCCAGCGATATTAGAACAATATCAACAAGAAGATGGTAGTGTACTAGTTCCTGAAGTTTTACAACCATTCATGGGTGGAATTAAAGTACTTAAACCAGTTAAATAAAATCAAAATTGACTCTCTAATAAAAGAGAGTCTTTTTGTTTACCTTTTCAACTCATATTAATATATTTAATATGCGCATATAATAAATATTATTGAAATTTTTGTTTTACAATTTTTTGAGCCAAATGTATATCATAAATATAATATACACATAACAATATTATTTATATTGTAATAAAAAAATAAGGTCTCGAACGAAACCTTATTTCTAGTTAAATTATTCTTCTTGAGCCTTTTTGTTGTGGGCTTCCCATTTCTTTCTTTCAGCAGTGTTTAGAATCTTTTTTCTCATTCTATAAGTCGAAGGAGTGATTTCCACTAATTCGTCTGAATTAATGTAATCTAGGCACGCTTCTAATGAAAGCTTTCTTGGAGTCTTAAGAACAACCGTGTTGTCTTTGTTACTACTTCTAACGTTAGAAAGATTTTTCTTTTGAGTAACATTGACCGCTAAATCGAAGTCATAACGGTGTTCACCAACGATCATTCCTTCATAAACTTCTGTACCTGGATAAATGAACATCGTTCCTCTTTCCTCTGTATGTTCAATCGCATAAGGAGTGGCTTGTCCTGCTTCTACAGAAACAAGAACACCAATGTTTCTTTCTCCGATAGTGGAAGTAGCAATTGGACGATATTCTCTATAAGTATGAGAGATAATTCCATAACCTTTTGTTAAGGTCATAAAATTGGTCATATAACCTAGTAATCCACGGCTAGGAATAATGTAATTTAATACAGTAACCGTCTCTTTTGCGTCCATATTGACAAGTTCGCCGCTTCTTTCTCCGATAGTCACCATGATATCTCCAACGAATTCGTTTGGCACATCAATGGTTAAATCTTCATATGGTTCATATTTAACTCCATCAATTTCTTTAATGATGACTTGTGGTTTACTAACTTCTAATTCGAAGCCTTCTCTTCTCATATTTTCAATAAGAATTGATAAGTGTAATTCGCCTCTACCAGAAACAATCCAACTTTCGGTGTTAATAATTCTTTCAACTCTTAAGGCAACGTCTCTTTGAGTTTCTCTGAATAATCTTTCTTCAATTTTTCTAGCAGTTAATAGCTTTCCATCTCTTCCAGATAATGGAGATGAATTAGTGCCAAAAGTCATTTGAAGAGTTGGCTCATCAAGTCTAATTAATGGAAGTGGATCAACGTGTCCGCTTTGGCAAATTGTTTCTCCAACGTTAATATCCGCTAAACCGGCAACAGCAACGATATCTCCAGCGTGAGCTTCTTCAATTTCTAATCTTTTAAGACCTTGGAAACCAAAGAGTTTTAACACTCTAAAGTTTGTTGTGGAACCATCTAATCTAGAGACTGTAACGTTATCATTTACTTTAATAGTGCCTCTTTTAATAGTGCCAATACCAATACGGCCAACGAAATCGTTGTAGTCAAGTAAGGCAACTTGGAGTTGAAGTGGAGAATCTTTATCCATACAAGGAGCAGGTATTTCATCAATAATAGTTTGTAACACTGCGTCCATTCCTTCTTTTTGAGTAGATGGATCTGAATCATAAGAAGATGTGCCTTTTAAAGCAGAAGTATAGACTGTTTTAAAATCAAGGAATTCATCAGGCGCTCCTAATTCGATAAATAATGTAAGAACCTCGTCTAATGTTTCTTCGATATTAATGTTTGCTCTATCAATTTTGTTAATAACTACGATTGGTTTAACATGCGCTTCAAGAGCTTTCTTTAAAACGAATCTTGTTTGAGGCATTGTACCTTCAAAAGCATCCACAAGTAATAAGCAGCCATCCACCATATTCATAATTCTTTCGACTTCACCACCAAAGTCAGCGTGGCCTGGAGTGTCTAAGATATTGATTTTGGTGTCGTTATAAATGATAGAAGTAGTCTTTGCTAAGATTGTGATTCCTCTTTCTCTTTCGATATCATTAGAATCCATTGCTCTATCAGATAATTCTTCGTTTGCCCTAAATGTGGAAGAAGATTTTAAAAGTTGGTCGACAAGTGTTGTCTTACCATGGTCTACGTGAGCGATAATTGCAATATTTCTAGTTTCCATCTTCTTCTCCTTAATAAAAAATCTTTTCTATCTTAGAAAAGTACGGAGATTATTTCAAGAAGAATATAAAGAAATTAAAAAGAAGAGATTTTCTCTCCTCTATTTAATCAAATCTTTTATATGATTTTTTCTAACTCCAAATAGGTCACTAACAACTTCAATCGCGTCTTTTTTTGATAAACCTTTACTTATAAAGTAATTTACTTCATTAATAATCTCTTCATCTTCGATTGAGCCAGTGTTTTTGTTTCCATCAACAATGATAACCATCTCACCTTTTAAAGTAGACTCATCTATTTCTTTTAATTCTGATAAGGTTCCATAGATTTTCTCTTCATTTAGTTTTGTTAACTCTCTTTGAAGAGAAACCTTTCTATCTCCTAAGACTTCAAAAAGTAACGATAATGTTTGCTTTATTCGATGAGGACTTTCATAAAAACAGAGGGTTTCTTGCTTGTTTTTGATACTTTTTAGCTCTTCTCTTGCTTCGTTTTCTTTTGGTGATAAGAAGCCGTGAAAATAGAAATGACTTGTGTCTAGCCCAGAACTCACTAAAGCGTTGATAAAGGCTGAACTGCCAGACACAACTGATACAGCAATATCGTTTTCAATACATAATTTTGTTAATAAATAACATGGATCACTTATTCCTGGATATCCAGCGTCACTCATATACGCAACCTTTTTGCCGTTTTTAACT
>JBGURM010000105.1:0-6970 GCA_045132035.1 Bacilli bacterium | reverse complement strand
ACAAGGAAGATTGAACGCTCTTCTAATTTTGATATTCGGATTAAATTCTTTAAGTAGAGATTTATCGAATCTAAGCATAAAAGAGATTGTGATATCGTACTCATTTGTTTCTGCTAATAAATTAGCGAAAGAAATTAAAGCACGACACACTCCATCTCCATATTGCAAATGATTAGTGGCTATTAAAACTTTTTTCATTAGAAAACCCCGTTTTCCTTAGTGTCAATTCCAACAACGTCTTCTTCTTTAACTTTGCTAAAGTCATAAAGATATTCAGGAAGTAATTCTTCTATCTTTTTAATATCATCTGCCCACTTAGTGTTCTTTTTCCAAATTTGAGTGTTATGAACGCTTCTTTTTGGGTTCATTCTGGTAAATTTATCTTTATGATCTTCTGGATTTAAACCAGTTAAATCTTCAATTGATTTACAAACCTTTTCGTAGTTATAAACGAAGTCTTCAAATTGAAGATATAAAACATTCTTGTTCTTACTTCTTTCTTTTGCACTCGCTCTAGCGTATCTAAACCATTTACACCAGGTCTCAACAGAGTCATGTGGGAAGATGTGATCCCATTTCCAGACAGTTTTACAAATCATATACACATCACGAGGATCTCTATCGATAACAATGACATAAACATCATCTTTGAAATATCTCATTCCTTTTTCGATATTTGACGAAGGAAGAATTTGATCAATTACCATATATGGTTTATTTTCTTTATTTAGGCATGTCATTAGTTTTGAGACATAGTCCTGAGTAACCGCTAAAAACTTTTCTTCTCCAGGATTAGAACAATAAGTGATTTCTTTAGGGAGAACATTTAGTTTCTCAGATTTTAATTTAATAAAGATTTTGTTAAAAACACCAAGGAAGTAGTATCTAAATCTTCCTTTAGCGGCTAAATCATATTGCCAAAAGCCTTTGAACTTAAAGTCTGTGAGATTATCAACATATTCTTGGGTTAATTTACGATAATTGCCATGGAAGTATTTTTCGTATTTTTTGTTAAACCAGGTTCCGCTATTAAAACGAGAGAATTTGATGAAACGTTTTAAAGCATAACCAGAGCATTCTCTATTTGGATTCTCAACTAAGTGATACTCTAAATCGTTAATGCCATCAGGGTCATGAATAAAGCGAAACTCAAATTCACTATTAGGGTGAACGCTTGTATATTCAGATACTAAATCAGTAACGGCGCTACTGCCACTACCAAAGTAACTAGCACAGGTAATAATTTTCATTTTTTCTAAGTCTCCTTACATAATATGACTATAGAGTTTCATTAAATAAATACGTCTATGTTTGAGCGAATATCTCATCAAATTCCCCTTAAATCCTTGAGAATCGATATTTTTAATGGCCTGATTGATGATTGGATTATTGAGATTTTCTAAGATAATTTTCTTACTCTCTTTGTATTTTCTATTTCCATAAAATTGAGTGACCGAACAGTTAAAAGCAAGATGGCAAACAAGTCGGTCAACTTGTAATGCAAAATATTCATATTCATCACCAAGTTTTTCTTTGAGATGATTAAAGGTGTTTATGACATCTTGATAGTTTCTTGGCTTTTTATTTTGAATCATTGAACCACCAGTTATTCGATAGTGGTAATAAGCTTTATTTGATAAATAGATAGTGTCTGATTGAGTGACAATAGGGCAAATGACCGATCCATCTTCACCAACTTGAATTCTAGTTGTGCATGTATTCTTAGTGAAGAGTTCTCTTTTAAAAGCTTTTGCCCATGCAGTAGGGATGAAATATTCGTATCTAATGTTTCTAATTAAGTATGGATAAATAATTCTCTTAATATCATCTTTTCTTAAAAGAACATTATTGAAATTAGGATTCTCAATTAGTTTGTCTTCGTTTTCAAAGTGATTCATGCACACTAAATCTGGTTCATATTCTTTGATGATTTTAGCCATTTCTTCTAAATATTCTTTGTCGACATAGTCATCTGAATCGACATTAATGATGTAGTCACCTTTTGCTTCTAACGCTCCGGTCCTTCTTGCTATAGCAAGACCTTTGTTCTCTTGTGTAATAATTCTAATTCTAGAATCCTTCTTTTCGTATTCTTGGCATATTGAAAAACTATTATCGGTCGCTCCATCGTTGACAATGATAATTTCAAAATCTTTGAATGATTGATTAGTCAAAGATTCTAAGCACTGCGAGACATATTTTTCTACGTTATAAACAGGAACTACAACACTAATAAGCATATTAAATAATTCACTTTAACAATGAAAGTATATCAATATTTGTATGTTTGATAAAGTTGAAATATATTTCAATTATTAGAAATCGTCAGATTAGAGTATAGCAATTCGTTATTTTTATATAAATCTATTTGATCTTTTCCTTGTTTATTGGAATGAACGATTTTGACCTGTGAGCCCGCTGTAAATATTAATGTGCCATTTAAAACTTGGCTATTAACTACTGCTTCTCCGTCATCAATTATTTTAAAAAGTACTTGTGAATCTTTCTTTCCACCCTCTTGCATTTCACTTAATTTTACAAAGCGATATTCGTTTCCAACCATATTTCCTAAAGTGATTGAAACATACTCGTTTGAGAATGTTGAATTATTGTTTTCATCATTAAAATACGAGACTTCCTGCTTGTTATTTAATGTTAATGGGTATGTTTTGTTATCAATTTTTAGCACAACGTCTTTGCTGTTTTTTGTTAACACCGCTGGTCCTCTTTTGATATATTCTCCATCAGCGTTTCCATTAACAGTAAATGATACACTTGCCGATTTGATTTCGATGTTATTGCAAGTAAAAGACACATCTCCTTCATTTAAGGATATTGATACTGGTCTACCATCTTTTAAAGCACCTACAGATGTGGCGATATTGAATTTAACATCATCATTAACAAGGTATTCAAAATTTCCAACAAAATCATCGCTGATATATGTCGGGCGAGTCTTGCTTTCACTTGTTAATTGAATGATTTTTCCATTTACTGATAGTTCAAAGGCATCTTTGTTATTAACTGTTTTGTGAGAAAGAACATATTTGCCATCAGGGAATAACTCACTATCAGAACGAGCGTCTAAAGTAAATGTTGCAGTTTCATAATCTTCACTAAAAGTACCTTCACTTGCGTAATGATAGTAGTCTAATATGTCATATTCAGTAATCATGATTTCATAGAAGAAATGAAGTCCATAATTAAAGCTCAATTCGAACCTATTTGACTCTCCATCATATAAAGTAAAAAACGAATATTCTTTTGTATCATCGCTATTCACAATATCGACATATTGCTTAAAAAACCCGTAAGAACCGCCATCTTTTGATGCTGATGGGTTACAAGCAACGAGTGAAGTTAGTAATAATAGTAATGCAGCTTTTTTCATATTTATTGAAATTATTTTAGTAAATTATTTGACTGGATGAAATAAAAAAACAAATAGAAGCGACTCTTACGTGTTGCGAATGCGCGCGAAAAAAGATAAAATTTAAAAAGATTCGCTATGAGTGCAGCAGTAGAAAACAAAAAAAGAAAAATGTCACTTTCAGCCAAAATCATCTTAGGCGTTGGTTCTTTTTTACTTGTTGCTACTATCGCAGTTGGAACAGTGTTAATGGTGAAATCAGTCAATTCAATGAAGGATCTTCTTCAAGGAAAGATGATTGATATCGCTAATTCTGCTGCTACGATGCTTAATGGTGATGAATTAAAAGATTTAACTATTAATGATTTAGGTGGAGAAATATATTTCTATGATGAAGAAATGGCTCTACCAGAAGATGAAAGACATCATGCTTTAGATGGTGTTGTTGTCACATCTACAGACAGTGCCTATACAATTCTTTCTTCTTTAGAAGATGGTGAAAGAACAAAAACAAAATATGAAATTACTGGTGTAGTTCACTCGGTTTTAGTAGCGAATAGTCTAGTTCATAATTCAATATCCTTTACTTTTGGTGAAACAGAAACGTCCACCAATTTGCTATCAATCTTTGATTTTGAACTTGAAGATGAAAGTAGATATCCTGATATTAAAAAAGGTACAAAATTAATAATCTCTGGCTTTTTAGAAAAGAGAGTTAATGAAGATTCTTCAATTACTCCTACTTTTGCATATGCCACAAATTTATATGAAAAGTATCTTGGTATTTTAGCTGAATTTAGAACTAGTAATGAACGTTCAAATGCTGAATTTGCTTATATTTATACAATTAGAAGAGTTGAAGGCAGATATGTTTTCTCACTTGATCCATCTGATGAACCAGGCGGTTTCTTTACCGAAGAAACAATCGTTACATCTTCTTTGATAAGAGCATTTAATGAAGGAATTCCTACAGTTGATGAAGAGTCCTTTACAGATAGATGGGGTAAGTATTATACAGCGTATAGTCCTGTATTTGATTCTAATCGAAATGTTATTTCTGTTGTTGCCGTTGATATAAGCGCTTCTTGGTATGACAAAGTCATCGCTAGTGACGCAATCGCTATTGCAATTGTTGGTGTATCCACAATTGTTGTTGGTATTCTTTTAGCTTTAGTGGTTACAAGCAGTATTAGAAAGAAATTTGAAGTAGTGTCTTTAGAAATGTCCGAACTTGAAGGTGACGTTAAAAATCTTATTAGAGACATTAATGCTAGCGAAGAAATATATGCCGAAAATATTGAAGGCAGTGATCTTGGAACTTTAAGAGAGAGGGTTCAAAAGACTCAAACTGAACTCAAAAAATATATCAAATACGTTAAAGAACAGGCCTATATTGATGGATTAACCAAGTTAGGAAATAGAACAGCGTACTTCGAAAGAGTCAGTTATCTTAACAAAGATTTCTCTCGTAATTTTACCGTTGCGGTCTTTGATATAAATGGACTAAAACAAATCAATGATAATTTTGGCCACGAAGCAGGCGATATGAGCATTATTGGTACTGCTCAAGTGTTATCATCTATTTTTGGAACACAAAGTTGCTTCCGTATTGGTGGCGATGAATTTGTTGTTATCATCGATTATTCAAACAAAGACAAGATTAAAGAAGCGTTTGAAAAATTACGTGTTGCCTTTAAGGAACATAAAGAAGCACATACAGAATATCCATTTGATTTATCAATTTCTTTTGGCTACGCTCCAGTGAACTTTGAAGAAGACAAAGAATTCATGGATGTATTTAGAAGAGCAGATAAAGAAATGTATATTGCTAAAAAAGAATTCCATAACAATGATGATAAATAATATATGAGCATCGATAATTTTGAAGAACTTTTTAAGCGAATTGATGAGAGCGAATCAATCGCTGATTTGTTTGAGATTGACGCTATCCCGCCTATCAATTTTTCTAATGAATTTTTCTTCATTTCTTATTCTCATAATGATTACAAATTAATATACAAAGACATCTTCAATATGCAAAAAGAAGGGGTCTCTGTATGGTTTGATAGAGGAATGAAGCCTGGGAGTGACTGGTTAGAAAACGCCGAACATTTTATTTCACAGTTTGCTTGTAAGGGTATTGTTATTTATCTATCAAAAGCCTCGTTTCATTCAAACGCAGTTGTTGAAGAAATAGTGTTAGCGAACACTTATCATAAGCCATTAATGCCAATCGTTATTGATAAGGATGAAATCATCGATGGAGATATTGCTGAAACATTTATTAAGAACTTGTCTCTTAACGAAGAAAAATCCTCCGTTGTAAGAAAAACGTTTACTAAAAGAACATTATGGGTTGATGCCAGTTTCCCATTTAAAAGCAAACTTAACTACATTCTTAATCTTAAGGATGACACCAATTTACTAGAAATCATTGATTTGAATTATGATAATTCGCCTTTATTAATTAATAGCCGAGGAAAAGCTAAGGGAAAATTAGTCACTCAAGTTAATGATCCGTATTGTATGCGTTTAAATCTTCCTTTAGAAGTTAATTTTATTGGTGACGCAACATTTACTAATATGGCCAACTTAAAAGAGATTAACTTATCTCATGTAATTGAAATTGATAGCTACGCTTTTGCGGATGCTAGACAATTGAAAGAAATAGATTTATCCAATATTAAATATATTGGAGATTCTGCTTTTGAAAGATGTTCTGAACTTGAACATATTGTCTTTCCACGTGTAAAGAGGCTTCAAGAATTATTTGCTGCCTATGATAGTATTGATTTAAATAAGTTTTACTCTGATGATAATGGTGAGTTTGATAGCGAAGCGCTTGAAAAAGACTTACACACCCTAGAAGAAGATTGGTATGTTGATGATGACTCGGCCTATGGTGAAGGCCAAAAGAAGATACCAGAAGAGGATGAATGCCAAATCGAAGATCATTTTGGCAAGAATTTATTCGCTCATTGCAATGGATTAAAAGAATTAGAACTAGTTGATACATTAAAAGAAATACCTGAAGGCTGTTTCCATGATTGCACAGGACTAGAAAAAGTAGTGTTTAATGGTCCGAACAAGATTGGAATTCGAGCATTTTATAATTGTACAAGCTTAAAACAACTAGTTTTTGCTGATGACAAAAACGATTATGAAGAGTATGAGGGAAGCTACGAAGCTCAACAAGCAATTTATAGAGAAAGGAAAGTTACCTATATTGGTGACTCTGCTTTTGAGAATTGTTCATCATTAGAATATTTTGATCTTCCTAGAGAACTTAAAGAATTTGGTGCTGCTGTATTTAAAAACGCAAAAATAGATAACAAATATCTAATTATCAAAATTCCACACGGTCCTCAATTATTTATGAATTCAACCATTGAACACATATCTTTCCTTAAAGTAGAAATTGCGGATGAAGTATGTCGTGGATGTAGGAATCTAAAAGATGTCTCTATTCTTCTTTTTGATTATTCTGTTGGAGCATCCGCTTTTAGAGATTGTCCTTCGTTAAAAGATGTTTCCATCAACGCTGTTGAGATTAAGAAAAGTGCTTTCTCACATTGTGGTGTTAATAGATTATATTTAGAA
>JBGURM010000104.1:0-6913 GCA_045132035.1 Bacilli bacterium | reverse complement strand
TTATTTATCATATTGTATAAATTCTAAAATTGATGATTATGAAGACAGTATCATTGATGAAGTTGCATCTGTGAATATGATTGATTTCATTTTAACGAACAATATTAATGATTTTTCTAATTCGAAAGCAGTTATAATCAGCCCAAAAGAACTATACACATTAAAGTCGGTTGGGGTGTAAATTGTTCAATTTTTAAATAAAAATTATTGAAGTCTGTTTCAATATTATGATATTGTTATTCAGCAAACTTTCTTAGAACGACATTAAGGTTCTAGGCGGAAGGAGATTACAAATGAAGAAAGACGTACATCCAAAATACTACCGTTGTGTAGTTACATGTGTCAGCTGTGGAGCAACATTCGAAACTGGTTCAACTGCTAAAGAAATCAAAGTCGATACCTGCAGCAATTGTCATCCATTCTATACCGGCAAACAAAGATATGTTCAAGCCGATGGAAGAGTCGACAGATTCAACCGTAAATACGGACTTAAATAAGGAAATAACCGGTAATACCGGTTTTTTTGCAGTTTTATGAAGAAAAGATTTTACATTACTACCCCAATTTATTACCCAAGCGCTAAGCTACATATTGGTCACGCTTATTGCACTACTTTGACCGATGTTTTTGCTCGTTCAAAAAGAGAAAGAGGCTATGAATGTTTCTTCCTCACTGGAGCGGATGAACACGGTTTAAAAATCCAAAAGAACGCTGAAGCAGCGGGTGTCACCCCTCAACAATTCGTCGACAATATCGTTGAAGGATTCTACAAACTTTGGGATTTATTAAAAATCACAAACGATGATTTTATTAGAACAACTCAAGAACGTCACATTAAAGTCGTTCAAGATGCATTCTCTAAGATGCTTGCTCAAGGTGATATTTATCTTGGAAAATATGAAGGCTGGTATTGTAGGTTCTGTGAAGCTTTCTGGACTGATACACAAGTAGGAAAAGAACACATCTGTCCTGATTGTGGTAGAGAAGTTCAAAAGGCTGAAGAAGAAGCTTATTTCTTTAAAACCAGTAAATACGTTGACTCCCTACTTAAATTCTATGATGAGAATCCAAAATTCTTAGTCCCAGAAAGTAGAAAAAATGAGATGATTAATACCTTCATCAAACCAGGTCTAGAAGACTTATGTGTCTCAAGAACTTCCTTCTCTTGGGGTATCCCAGTGAGAGAAAATCCTAAACACGTTGTTTATGTTTGGCTTGATGCCTTAACTAACTATATCTCCGCTTTAGGATATGGAAGTGACAACCCAGAACTTTATAAGAAATACTGGGAAGATGAAGACACTGAAATCATTCACATCTTAGGAGCGGATATCACTAGATTCCATGCGATTTATTGGCCAATGTTCCTTGATTCTTTAAAGGTTAGAAAACCTGATAGAGAATTTGTCCACGGCTTACTCATGATGAGAGATAGCAAAATGAGCAAATCTAAAGGTAATGTTGTTGATCCATATCCACTTGTAGAACGTTATGGAGTTGACGCGGTTAGATACTATCTAACTAGAGAAGTTAACTTTGGAAGTGATGGTAGTTTCTCTCCAGAACAATTTGTTGAAAGAATTAATGCGGATTTAGCAAATTCATATGGCAACTTACTTAATAGAACTATCGGAATGATGAGTAAATATTTCGGTGGAACAATTCCAGAATATAAAGGTCAAGTTACTGAATTTGATGGAAATCTTGAAAGTGTTATCGCTACCACAATTAAAAATTATGAGAATGCAATGGATGATTTAAAAATCACCGACGCGATTGTCTATGTTAACGAACTCGTTAATAGAGCTAATAAATATATCGACGAAACTCAACCATGGGTTTTAGTAAAAGATCCTGAAAGTGTTGATAAACTCGCTAGTGTCATGAATCATCTTGCTTATGCAATTTATGTTGCTAGTAGACTATATCATCCAGTCTTAGTGACTGCAGCTGATAAAGCCTTTGATCAATTAGGATTAAATGAATCTGAAAGAGAATACGTTAACATCAACAATAAGAACTTGTTAGATAACCATCAAGTTAATAAAGGCGAACCACTATTCCCAAGACTTGACGCCACAATTGAAGTTCCATTCATCAACGAATTAATGGCGGGAAATAAATAGAATGAGAAGTGCCTTTGAAGACGTTAATATGCTTCTTAGTAGTAATGAAGAAGTTTTATTAGAAATCAAACCAAATAGAACTAGATATATCTTTATTGGTAATGTCATTGGAAGTTTATTAGGAATTTTCGTTGGTGCAATATTCTTCACTATCGGACTATTAATTCTATTAAAAATCATTCCTTCTGATGATCCTTCATCATCACTTGTTGGTGGATTAGTATTCATGGGTTTTGGTGCTTTACCAATAGTGAGTCCAATCATTAATTTCTTCACTAAATTTGCTAGATATAAAAATCTCGCATATATAGTGACAAACAATCGATTAATCATTAGAAGTGGATTAATTGGGATTGATTACCGTGAAATGTCACTTAACTCAATCTTATCAATGAATGTTAGAGTGGATTTCTTGGATAAATTAGTAAAACCAAATACTGGAATAATATACTTCGCTAATGCATCTGCTCCAATGATGCCAAGCGGTTCAAATGGAAGAGAAAATCCATTAGAGTTCAAATTCGAATATATTGAAAATCCATATGAAGTATATCGACAAATCAAAGAAATCGCACAAATCCAATAATTCAAATTAAGCGATTCCCTACATGAGAATTGCTTTTTTTGTGCTATTATTAGATAGATATGAATGATCAATTAATTGAATTAGCGAAAGATTATATTCACGAACTATTTAAAGGTGAATCAACTGGTCACGATGAAGAACATATTTATCGTGTCTATCATCTTTCTATGGAAATAATGAAAGGTTATCCAAATAGTAATCCTCTATATATCTCTTTAGCGGCCCTACTTCATGACGTTGACGATCCAAAAATATTTAATACAGAAGATAATAAAAACGCTCGAGAGTTTTTACATAATAAAGTAAATAAAGTTGATGAAGATAAAATAATAGAAATCATTAATGAAATATCTTTTAGTAAAAATAAAGATAAGAAACCTTCTAGTATAGAAGCAATGATTGTTCAAGACGCTGATAGATTAGACGCGATTGGGGCTATAGGTATAGCGAGAACCTTCGCTTATGAAGGGAAGAATAATCGTCCATTATCTTCTTCTATAGGCCACTTCCATGAAAAGCTATTATTAATCAAAGATAAATTAAATACAGACGAAGCAAAAAGAATCGCTACTCATCGACATCAAATCTTATTAGATTTCCTTAATGAATATGAAAAAGAAACACGCTATTAAGCGTGTTCTTCTTTTATCTCTTGAACTTCTACTTTTTCTTTTTGGAAGTAGATAACAAATATTGGGAATAGGAACACAAGCATTAGGTAATGGATTGTTTCAATGATTGAATATAGTAAAAAACAAAGAACACCTAAAGAGACCGCCACAACAAATTCAGGGGACTTCTTATAGCTTTTTATAATTACATAGCCTGAATAAATTAAGAAAGCAATATAACCAAGTAATAGCAAAATTCCGCCTTCACCAATCATATTTAATAATGATGAATGGGTTGGGAAAACGTGGTCATCATGAGTCACAATATTAAGTGGCATTAACTGTAAACAAATCGAACCAAATCCACGTCCAATTAGCCACCACCCATTTCTAAGTAACTGCCAGCAGTTGTCCCAGATATATGTTCTAGTGGTCATCGTCATTCCTTCACCGGTGATGGATTTGACTAATTCGTAAACACTACCAAGAACTTTTCCTTTAGTGAGATAAGGAACACCAACAAAAATAACAGCGAGACCAAGAATTACTCCAGTAACAATTAAAGCAATCTTGTTTCTTTTTTGATGTTCTTTATATGTAACAATTAAGCGATAAACAAAATAAATAAAAGCGATGATTACGGTGATAAGAATACCAGTCTTGCAATAACTAAATATCATATTAATAAAGAAGAAAGCCGCTAAAGGATAAAGCCATTTCTTTGGTTTGATACTTTGATTGATAAAAGTAAAGACCACACCAAGCATACAAACCATACCAAAAGCGTTCTTGTGGATAATAAATGATTTAACTGCGTATTGTCCTGATAAATCACTCATTGTTATTTCTTTATCAATCCTTAGTAACCACTTAAAAGTCATCATATAGCAGTTATATTCAGTTATATAGCTATAAACAAACATCACACCAATAAAGATGAATAAAGCGTATCCTAAATATTCAATGAATTTGATATCGGTAATTCTTTTAGAGAAAACAAATAACGTACTATAAATAAATGTTGCTGTTCCAATAAGTTCACAAATAAAGACAAACTTATGCATTGGTGAAACACTTAATAATACAGTTTCTTGAGTTCCAACTAGTTCTGGAAGATCAGGATTATATCTAATTGTGACAATTTCACTACTAGAAGCAGGTTGAACAAATATCGCAATAACATTAAGAATCGCTAAAGCAGCAAAAGCAATCGCGATATAGTAATTAAACTTTTCTTTTCTAATATATAACTCTATATATAAATACGAACCAAGTGACGCAATCATTATGATAAAAGAAACGATTGCTAACCATAAAGGAAGAGGAACATCGTTTGGGTTAGGATGTTGCATGAATTCTTGTCCGAAAATCAAGAAAATCGCGAAAGAAACCAGCCCAATTAATAATAAGAGGTCACTTAATCTAAGATGTAATGAGTCGATAAATTTCTTCATATTTTATTATTTTTCAAAAACTAATTTAAGAGAGTGGATAAAGAATCTTCCAAGATTTTCATCGTCAGAAATAGTTAAGGAATCGCTATTAATTGTAAACTTCTTTGTATCACGTTCTGGCATATGATATTCATACTTAGTTTCATCGTAATATGCTTCTGGAAGAGTCCATGTTTCACTACCAATTTGAATTGTAGTATCTAAATCAATTGAATAAACAGGATATGGTTCTTTTCCTTCTTCTAATTGATAAGTTTTCATCCATTCTTTGTAATATGCTTGCGCAGTGATTTCCACTGACACTATTTTTTTATTAAAAGAGAATGTAATCAATCCATCAGTGCTACCACTACCGACTTGTAAAGCAGTAAAGGCTGTTTTTGGATAATCGTATTTCTTAAGACCAACATAAGGAATGACGCTTGATGATTTAAATAACCCTTCTTCAGTGCTATCAGTAAAGAAAGTTCCTATTGCGTCTTCAAATTTGCTTCCTGAAGAACCAGTACTAATTTCAGTTGTATTGCCTTCAAATTGGAATGCATTAAAGTTGATCGTGTACTCTAATTCTTCTGGGGTAGAAGGTGTAGATCCACCATTCCCACTATTTGAACAACTTCCTAAAAGAAGTCCGATACTTAATAAAGATAAAACTAATTTGTAATTCATTTTTCTTTGCCTCAACTCTTTGATTATATCATTTTTCATCTAGAATAGAAAAACCATTATATTTTTACTATAATGGTAGCGATGAAAAACATAATTAAAGGCAAATGTGTTGATATATCAAGTGAAGGTAAAGGTGTCATTAAAACCGTTTATGGGGTTATTTTTGTTGATGCTTTACTTTTAGGTGAGGAAGCAGAAATAGAAGTTACTTACGCTAGAAAAGGTGTTGCATATGGGAAAATCATTAGATTAATCAGTAAATCCCCAGATAGAATTCAGCCAAAATGTCCAGTCTCAACTTCATGTGGAGGATGTACATTTCAAAACGCAACATACGAATATGAATTAAGATACAAAAAACATAAAGTGGAAGAAGATTTAAAAAGAATCGGACACTTAGAAAATATTAAAGTTAATGATGTTATTGGAATGAGTGAACCAGAACATTATCGTAATAAGATTCAGGTTCCTTTTGGAAAAGATCATAAACATGTTATCTATGGCTTTTATAAAGCTAACACTCATAAAATCATTCCAATTAAAGAATGTAATATCGAAGATAAAAAAGCTGGCCCAATATTACAAGCGATTGCCTCATTAATGGAGAAATATCATATTGATCCATATAACGAAGATTTTAGAAGTGGAATTATTCGACATGTTTTAATTAGAACAAGTAGGTCCACTGATGAAATTATGGTGGTCTTTGTTAGCAATGTTGATACCTTCCCAGGAAGAGGCAATTTCATTAAAGAACTTGTAGGAAGTCGCCCGGAAATCTCCACTATCATCTTTAACGTCAATAAAAGAGACACTAATGTTATCTTAGGAGAAAGCGAAAAAACATTATATGGAAAAGGATATATCACTGATGAGATTTTAGGTCTTAAATTTAATATTTCCAGTAAGAGTTTCTTCCAAGTTAATCCTATCCAAGTTCAAAAACTATATGGCAAGGCTATTGAGTTTGCTAATTTAAATAAAGACGATACTGTTTTAGATGCTTATGCGGGTGTATGCACTATTGGATTATTAGTCGCTCCACACGTTAAACATGTCACCAGTGTTGAACTTGTTAAAAGCGCTGTTATTAACGGAAGAAATAACGCTAAATTAAACAACATCGACAATATTGAAATTATTGAAGCAGATTGTACTGAATATATAAATAACAAACTTCCTAAATTTGATGTAGTCATCATGGACCCACCAAGAAAAGGAAGTACTCCAGAATTTTTAAATGCTCTTTTGAAAATAAAACCTAAGAGAATCGTTTATATATCTTGTGAGCCTTCCACTCTTGCTAGAGACTTAGAGTATCTCAAAAATGATTACAATATTGAGGTGGTTCAACCAGTAGATATGTTTCCTCGCAGTTTTCACGTGGAAACAATCGTTGGCTTGATTTTAAAGAAGTAAAACCCATTTATTTTTAATAAAAAACCTATATTTTTGAATAAAGATATG
>JBGURM010000103.1:0-7913 GCA_045132035.1 Bacilli bacterium | reverse complement strand
AGATAAATCAGTGTCGTGATAGATATAAACAGGATGAGAACCAAACATCTCATATTCTGCTTTTTCATCTACAATCACATACTTTTTTAGGCGTTCTCCTTCAAATGGATTTCCTAAACATAAAGCAAGGAAGAGAATAATCGCTAATGAGAAGCGATCTGAATGCGTATCAGGCATTTGTCTATCGCCAGTGTTTTTATCTTTGTCACCTCTAACGATTTCTGGAGCCATATATCGCATTTTGCCTAATATGCCTAGACTTCTTTTATCCGCGGTAACATTGTCGTTATCACAAATTAATAACTTCCCGGTATCTGGCTCTAAGAAGAAGCTTCCATCATTTAGATCTTGGTAAGAGAATCCTTTCTCATGCAGTAACTTGAAGCTTTTAACTAGCTCGATACACCAATTAAGCATGATTCTTTTATTCTTAAATTGGTTAGTGCCTGTTAGATAAGATACGAAGGATACATAGTTTTTTGGTCTTAGATCCATTAAATATCCGCATGTATCGTCATCGAATTCAATATATTCCTTTGGCCAAAGGAAGCTATCAGAAGGACTTCCCTTAGAGATGTTATTCTTCAAATTATATTTGAAGTCACTTGATGGGATTTCTTTATAGTATTTGAAGGCGTATTTTTGTTTATTGTATTCAACTAGATAGACTTCACCTTGCCCACCTTCTCCAAGAAGTTCAAGTATCTTTACTTGTTGATTGTTATATTCAAAGTAATCGTTTTTATTAAATTTCATTATTTATACCTCTCGCCATTTTTCCAGCTTTGAGTGCTGTTAGCTAAATTAGTAACAGTATTCTTCGCTTTCATTGTCTTTCTTATGTTTATAAGTTGCTTTAGTGGCGTTCCTTTTTTACGTCTATAATCTCCACCTGGAGAATCAAAGGAAACGTAGTCACAGAATGCATCTAAGAGCAAATCACCAGAGCATGATTTAAATTCAAGATTCTTAATCAAGGCTCGATTGAAGCAAATCTCAACATCTCCTGAAGTGCCTTCGATTTTAATATCGTCATAATAATTATCAGGAACGACAATGACTCCATCTTCGTTAGCCTCAATATAGAGACATTCATCCTCTACATAGTAGGAGATCTCATTTGAAGTAAATGCTTCTCCATCTGTGATTTTGATGTCGTTATCGCCACAATCAATCACTATTCTTTTAAAATTTGATGTCATCTTTTACCATCCTTTCACCCAGTTAACAATTGCGTCAAACCATCCAAGTTTAGCTGCAGTTATGCCTAGTGCCACAAAGCATAGGCCCAAGAAAGCAAATCCTAATATCTTCATTTGTTATCTCCTTCCTTCTTATTAGGTTGCGAAACGTATTTACTTTCATTCTTTTCAGTAATGACTTCGAATTCGCATTTTTCGGTATCAGACAAGATGATTGGATAATCAACATAGATGTCGTTAGCCGCACTGGCTTTAATAGCTTTTACTAATCTCTTTTTAGGATTTTGTCCTTCAGTAGAGAGTAAGCTACCTAATGCCTCTTGAGATCCACTTCCAATAGCGACATAGTCATCAATCTCCATTACAGTGGCGTCTGTATTTATATGGAAGAGCCTATCCTTATACGCGAATAGGAAACTTGAATTAAGATATTCAAGATACTCACCATCAAGTTTTAGAAAATGCGCATCTTTTAATTCTTTAATTATTTCAGGGACAATATATTTGACGACAAAGCGATAATTGATTCGATCACGATACTCGTCATAATCATCTACGAGCCCACTCATTAATCTAACTATATTAGCGTCACGCACATTACCCACATGGCCCATCATGCAGTTATTCACTCCATCGACTTGCCAAATCTTGTAATTATTTTTGTTTTTAAGAGTGGTCCTTGATCCACCTTTAGTAGCTTGGGAATCTGCACCCATGTAAATTTTCCCATCTTCTTTAATTGCAACTACGACACTCACTTATTAATACCTCCTTAGTTTTTTAAGTTTGCTTTTTTTCAAGCTGCAACTATACTTTAAAGGTCATTCCTACATAATAAATGTAACGATTATAAAAATATTGAAAAAGAGGTGTTGACAGGAAATTCATATAGAAAAAGAAGGCTTTGCCTTCTACTCTTTTCAATATCTTTATATGCAAAAAAAATAATAAAACATATTCCCCGACACGAGGTTACTAGATATTGTGTTAAAAGACATCGAGGTCTGCCGTAACAGGGAATATGTTTATCTGCTTAATACTATAAAGTATTACCTACTGCAAAAAAATATACCATAAATAGGGGTTTAAGAGGACAAATTATTATTTTTTTTGAAAAAGTCCTATTAAATAGCCTATACTCAATGTCCTTTTGGTGGTGAAATAATATGTCGTTTAAAAAGCTACTATTAAGTAGCTATAGATTTTCATAATTCTTATTTAATATCGAATTCCAAAATAGTCTAAATATGTTTTAACTGTGTCTTGGCCATCTAAGCATGTATCGATAAGCCAAACACGTTCCTTATTCCAATTCTTAAGTCCGCGATAATAAAACATCTTTTTGCTATCTAAAATAATGAAAGGAACAATATTGTTTTTAAGACATTCTTTGAACGCTATCATGCGTCCAACTCTTCCATTGCCTTCTTGGAATGGATGTATTCTTTCAAACTTAACATGGAATTCAAGAATCTCTTCAAGAGTGTGCTTTTCTTTTTTATTATATTCATCCACAAGTTTTTTCATTTCTTGAGGCACTAATCTTGGTGAAGTAGTTTCAATATCTCCCACTGCATTTGCTCTTCTTTTATACTCGCCTACTTTAAACCAAGCCAATCTAGAATCAGAAGTTCCAGTTTTAAGAATTTTATGAAGCTCTTTAATAAATGCTTCACTTAATTCATAATTAGCAAAATCAATCACTCTATCAATCATTGAGAAATGATTAATGGTTTCAATAATATCATCGACTTTAACAGCCTCATTAGTGTTTTCCACTCCGATGGTTCTAGTTTCAAAAATGTATCTAGTCTGATCATGAGTTAGCTCACTACCTTCCATATGATTGGAGTTATAAGTTAAGTCAATTTGTAACTTATGGTAAATGCCACCTTTTATCCCATGCTTTTTTTCTTCTCTTAATCTTTCTAGAAGATAATTTTTATTCTCTTTTTCATTAGATCTAACTGGTTTTTTGGCATCAGATGGTATCTTCCAAACTCCACCTTCTAAAATAGCGCCTTCCACTCTTCCTAAGGCACAGTAATTACGAACGCTTCTCTCGGATAGGTTCCACAATATGGATGTTTCTTTGATGGTCATGTATTTGTTCATAATTCTAGTTTATACTAATCGGCAAAAAACGCAATAGTTAGTTATACTTTTATAATTTTTGCCGTTAAAAAATCAACTTTATCTTATATTATTTAATAATATAAATTTTTTTCGTTGCACGTTTTTCAAGCGAGTTTTTTGGGTGCTTTGCACTTTTTCCTAGCAAGTTTTCGAGCGAAAAAATCTTGCAACGAAAATGCAACGTATTTTTTTCGTTGCAGAATTGTTGCTATCTTATCACTAGCATCACAATAATTTTGGAATCAGGCCAAAGAACCAGTGTTTGTATTCCACTACTTTGTCAATAAATGTTAATTGATCTGTACATATATCTTTTCTAATCTGAATATTAAATAAAATGTTCTTAACATATTACGCGCAAGGAAGTGCCTTATTTTATATTTTTAGTCAAAGAAAAACCAACATTTCCTTTAGTGGATTTGTTGGTTATTTTCTTGTTTTTAAAGAAGTGATTTAACAAATTCTTCGACAACCGCCATATCGATGGTTGGTTCGAATCTAGCAACAACGTTACCTTCTCTATCAACGATAAATTTTGTGAAGTTCCATCTAATGGATGGGTCGCTCTTTTTCTTTCCTACGTTAGTGAATTTTAGAAGTGTTGCCATCTTGCCTTTACCAAATCCTTCAAAACCTTTTTGTGATTTTAAGAAAGTATATAATGGTAATTCGTTTTCACCATTAACATCACTCTTCTTCATTTGTTCAAAGGTGGTGTTATAGTGAAGTTGGCAGAACTCATGGATTTCATCATCACTACCTGGAGCTTGCTTGCCAAATTGGTTGCAAGGAATATCTAAGATTTCTAATCCTTGATCATGATATTTCTTATACATCTCTTCAATTGGAGCGTATTGTGGGGTGAATCCACATCCAGTTGCGGTGTTAACCACCATAACTACTTTTCCTTTTAAAGTAGCTAAATCTAATTCTTCACCATTTCTTTTTGTAACTTTGTAATCGTAAAACATATTATTCAATTTCTCCTTTCACGAATTCTCTTAATCTATTTAAATCATCTTCATTTGGACGATTTTTGTTGAGGTTGATCCAAGACGCGACAGTGTGATATTCCTTTTCTGACACTGGGATATTAAGCTTATCTGCTACTTTCTTCACTGATTTTAATGTTGAAGCACCAGAGGCCGCACTATTGACGTTAATGATGCATTTGATTTTAGAAGCATTTCTTTTTAAGAATTCTTTAACTTCATCATCAATATTGAAAGCGTACATCGCATTAACTAAGAATAATTTTTCAACGTCTTCTGTTAAATCATTTTCTACTGTTAAGGCTTCAACACCCGCTACTTCGCTAACCACTTTAGCGAGTTTATATGTGTTTCCCTTTTTACTTTTTGTAAAGAATCTAATCGCAATCTTCATCTTTTAAATCCTTCCCTTCATTAATAATTTTGTTTAATAACCTTTTATATTCTTTAGCCTCTTCAACAGTTAACCAAGGTTCTTCCGCTAGGGAGAGAGGAACATTAACTGCTTTATCTTTAAGTTTTCTTCCTTCTTTAGTAAGGCTAATGACGATATTTCTTTTGTCTTTACTATCTTTATTAATATCAACGTATCCCTTTTGTTTTAACTTCTTTAATAATGGGGCAAGAGTGTTAGCTTGAAGATATAATGATTCCACTAAATCTTTTTCATTCACCACTTCTTTTTCCCACATCACCATCATCACGACATATTGGGTGTAGGTAAGATCTAATTCCTTTAGAAGTGGTTGATATCTTCTAATGATCTTATTAGCGGCCGCATATGTTGGGAAACATAGTTGATTTTTTAATAACAGTAGTTCGTAAAGTTGTTCGTTTTCTTTTTTCATGGCTAAATTATATCGCATGCGACATTTATTTGTAAATACATATTTACTAAATTGTAAAAAACGGCTTAATGCCGTTAGTAGATATTTAACACGCAAGAAACCACTTATTTATATATTAATTTGTATGTCACCATCGATACAGTGGACATTTAAAACATAGTTATTATTTGTCTTTTCTTCAACGACAAATTCTTCAATCTTTCCTCTAAAATATACATCTATATTTCTAGTAGTGTCGCTCTTACCAAGTGCATTAGTAAGAATGTCTTGATTGATCTTATTATTATTTATATGAATTTCTTTAAGTTTTTTACAATCAGCAAAACTATCATAACCAATTTGCTCTAATTGATAGCCGATAAATATCTTCTTAAAAGCGCAGCTAGTAAAAACTCGGTCTTCAAGTTCTTTAACACCACTTAAATCAAGAGTCCCTTTTTCTTTGGAAAATAAAGTATCTAGGCTCTTACATTCAAAGAATGCTTTGCTACATATTTTTGTTGCTTTAGAGTTAATATCTACTTCTTTAAGTTTGTGACACCCACTAAAAGCGTAAATGCTAATAGTGATTTCTTCTTCATTGTTAAACTTATAACTTACTTTTCTTAAATTCTTACATTCAAAGAATAAGTCTTCTGGAATATAGTTTGAATCTACCCAATCTCCATTAACGATGTTTGCTTCTTTTAGTCCATACATTTCCGCGAATGTCCAATCAGTAATACTTCCTCCACCGATTTTGGAGAAATCTAAATCTATTCTTTCAATCGATTCGTTTTCTGAAAAGACTGTACCACCATATCTAGCTTCATTACTTATAATAACTTCTTTAAGATTTGGGCATCTAGCAAAAGCGTTATCGCCAACTTCAATCGCACATCCTAAATCAACATATTCTAAATTTTTGTTATTGCTAAAAGCCTCACTCATAACACGAAAGACGCGATTAAGAGTGACTCTTTTTAAGCTATTACACGCAAGAAACGCCTTGCTTTTAATTATTGCGCAATCATAGATATTAATATTTTCAATAGATGAACAACCTGAAAAAGCATATTCTCCGATTACTCCATGATGATATTTTTCTATTGCAATATCAGTTAATGATTTACAGCCGTAAAAGGCAAATCCACCTATCTCTACTTCATATTTAGAAGGAATAGTAATGCTTTCTAATAACTGTGCGTTAGCGCATACTCCGGTAGCAAATCTAATCTTCTTAATTTCTTTCTTTCCTATTGGAAATGAGTTCTCATCAATTCTACTGATTTTATAGTTATTAAGTTTAGTAACAATCAATCCATTTGTTTTTTTCTTTTCAAATGGGTCTTTCATAAAGCCACATTCAAAATCAGGAATGTCTGGGGCGTTTTTAATGATCTTTTCAATCTTAGTGGATTTCTCCATATTGTATGGAAGATATAGTTCTTCTTCAGGAATTAAATCTAATAATTCATTAATCTTCTTATCATCAATACTTAGACCATTTTCTTTAAGAATTACCGCGACTTGGTGAGCGGAATAATATTTGTTTAATGTTGATTCGCCTTTATAAGAATAGTCATTTAAAAATGGAAGCATGATGATTATAACGGCTTTCTTTAGCTTTTTAGCGTATTTTATCTCATCAATTACTGCATCAGAAAGAATTGAATTTTCACTTAGATAAAATATCACTCCACGACATTCACTTGGAAACATATAGTCGTTAGCGATATCTTTCCATTTTTTACCGGCTGGAATTCCTCTATCATACCAAATGTTTAATCCACCTTCTTCTAGACTCAAGATATCATCGTAAACAAATCTAAAATCCTTATGAGAATAGGAAATAAAATAATATGACGATTCAAAAACATCAGGGAGCAAAATAGAAGGAATCTCCACTAATTCGTTATCAGCAAAAACTTCTCTTCTTAGAGTGTTTAATTTTTCTTTAGGATAGTTTGATATCTCTTGAATATTAATGTCTTTTATTTTCATTAGTTATTACTCTTTTAAAATAATAACATACATAAAAAAGAAAAGGCTCCATCAATTGATTTGATAGAGCGGTTTTCATTATTGATAATATTTGATCGCGTCTTTAATGGTCTTTTCTTTTGATTCATGACCATATTTATCGACGTCCATTTTATTTCTCACTTCATGAGTTAAGCTACATGGTCCACCGATACAGCCAGTGATACATCCCATGCCTTCAATAAAGTTGAAGTCAACATTTCCACCTTTAGCCTTGATTAAAGCAAGACGACAATTTTCTAATCCATCCACTGTGATTGGTTTAGCTTCAAAAGTGCTTCCTTGTTCTTTTAATGCTTCTTTAACTGCGTCAGTAAGTCCACCGCTTCTTGCGAAGATTCTTCCATAATACGAAGCATTATCGAGTGGTGATTCTTCTAAAGCTTTCATATCGATATCTCTAGAATCAATCATCGCTTGTAATTCTTCAAATGTTAATGTGACATCAACATATGGAGAGACTCTTTCATCTTTGATTTCTTGTTTTTTAGAAATACATGGTCCAATGAACATGATTTTGCATTCTGGATTATGTTCTTTGATCCATTTTGCAATCGTCGCCATTGGGGAAAGATTATGAGAAATCTTATCTGTTAATTCTGGGTAATATTTCTTAATGAAAGAGACAAATGTTGGACAGCAACTAGATGTTAAGAATCCTTTTTCTTCTAATTCTTTAGCTTCGCTATAGCTGACCATATCCGCTCCTAAAG
>JBGURM010000102.1:0-5209 GCA_045132035.1 Bacilli bacterium | reverse complement strand
TAAAGAAACAATTGATCTTCTTCTAGAATTGAAGTGGTGGGACAAAGATATTGAAGAAATCAAAAAGCTTATCCCATTACTAACTGGAGATTTATCTCAAAGCAAAAAAGAATTAAAAGCATTGCTTAAAAAGTAGCGTTCGGTCTGTGATTGTGAGTTTTCGATTTGTATTAAAACACTGAAACCCTGCCACTTAGTTAAATAGGATTGATATTATGTGTCAGTCCTTTTTACATTGATTGTGATTTTGCTTTTGATAAACAAATAAAGTAATATTTGTATTAATGATTAATAAAATTTTATCTAACAAAATTTATTACGCAACATTCACGTTAGCCATTTTTGTTATCGCGATTCATGTTTCATATGTTGAGTTTCTTAATCCAACTGCAGTTGGATATGACTTTTCATTTTTTGTTCAAAGATTCTTCATTGTAATTGGAGATGCTGGCGTTCCAACTTTCTTTGCTATTTCAGGTTATTTGCTATTTTCTAAATTCACATTAAAAGGCTACCCCAAAATGCTTTTAAACAAGGTCTTTTCTTTGATCATTCCTTATTTTTTCTGGAGCGTTTTAGCGTTTCTAATCATGCAGATTATTTATCCTTTAATTTTAGGAGGAACAATAAACTTAACTTTTAAGTCTGCGATTATCAATATTTTAATGTCAGAGGATTGTAGGCATTTATGGTTTGTAAGGACTCTACTTGTTTTCTTTATTTGCTCGCCTCTTCTTTACTTTATTTTTAAATATCTAAAAAAGTGGTCAATAGCTATCCCAATCGTTCTCTTTTTTGTCAATTTATTATATAGACCTGAATATAGTGGAATAGTATATTGGATTCCTCTATTTTTTGTTGGCTCATATTTAGCGTATTTTAATGTTTCATTTATTAGTAAAATTCAAAGCAAAGTCGTTTCTATTAGTGTTCTATTAGCATTTATCTTTTTAGCATTTATCTTCACAATAAATCACACAGAATACGAAGCTAACTCTTATTATTTTTATCGATTTGCTTCACCTTTATTGGTGTGGGCCTCTCTCGATTTATTCTCTACCTTATTTAAAAAAGAGAAAGTTCGAGAAATCTTTAAATCGTCCGCTTTTATTTTCTTTAGCCATTTATTCGTAGTCACTGCTTTTAAGCAACTATTCCAACTTTGGCTTAGTGTAGATTCGAATTATCATTGCACATTATTATTCTTTTTAGTTCTCATCTTCGCTTCAGTATTAGATATTTCACTTGCTTATCTGCTCAAAAGATTTGCTAAACCAGTTTATAAATTATGTGGTGGAAGATAAATGAAACAATTGATTGCGTTGTGGTAAAATAACAAAATATATGAATCGTTTTTTTGAAGTAGTGGATAAATATGGTGAAGCGCGTAATGATGAACTATATTTTAGTGATGGCTTAAAAGAAATTCAACGCTCCCATGATTTGAGTTTGAAAATATCTCAAAAAAGACCTACAGATCCTGATTATAGAGATTTATTAGACGAATTATTTCAAATAAAAACAGATGAATCTGTTTCGATTGTTTCTCCTTTTTACTGTGATAATGGATGCCGAGTTAAACTTGGCAAGAATATCACAATCAATGAAGGTGTAACATTTTTATCTGCTGGAATTATTGAAATTGAAGACGATGTATTAATTGGACCAGATGTCAGAATTGCAACAGTTAATCATGATTTAAAAGATCGACACCACAAATTTTATTTTAAAAAGGTCGTTATTAAAAAGAATGCTTGGATTTGTATGGGTGCGATTATTTGTCCAGGGGTTACCATTGGAGAAAATAGTGTTGTTGGAGCCGGAGCGGTAGTTACTAAAGATGTTCCTGATAACGTTATTGTCGGTGGTAACCCCGCTAAAATAATAAAACATTTATAAAAACAATCTTACTTTTTAAAAAGTGTGGCACTTTTGTGACAATTAATATGCTATAGTAAAATAAATAAATGTATTCACAACAAAGAAAGGGTGGAAAAAAATTATGAAAAAATTATTAGCAACAATGCTTATTTCTGGCGTATTAGCTTTAACAGCATGCCAACCAGCTACTCTTAGCGCAGGTGATAGCGACTCAAAATTAAAGAGTAATGGTTATTCAACACAACTTTACACTTATGAAGAAGCAAAAGTATTAATTACAGGTCTTAACTATGAAGTTAAATTCTCAAACGCTATAAGCGCTGAAAAGGGTAGTGGAGATAACAAAGATTTATTTATCGGCTTCTATTTCTCTAGTATTGGAGACGCTGAAAAATTCTATAGCAATAACAACTATGAGAACCTTGGCATTCTTAATAATTACGCTGAAAGAAATCTCGGCGCTAACTTAAAGAAAAGGGTTGGAATGCATAATAACGTTGTTTTCGCTGGATCAGAAACATCATTCAGTGCAGCGTTCTAATTAATTAGAAAAGTATAAAAAAATCATCGCTTTCAGATAGGCGATGATTTTTAATTATGTTCTTCTTACTGGAAATCGTGTCCAAGTGGAGTGAGAATGAATCTTGCCAATTTGAAGTATTGTTTACCAAATGGGATGCCGATAATTGTAATGCAGAAAATTACTCCAACTAAGCCATAAACTAAGAAGTGAATAATGCCACCAGTAATACACCAAATGACATTAATTACTGTTTTAAAACCGCTTGGATTAACAGCAACTACTTTCTTACCCATTGGCCATAAGAAGAATTTTCCAATTTTGAACATTTGTAGTCCAACTGGAATAAAGATGATTGTGATGCAGAGAAGTATTCCTTCAAGGAAAGATTCAATTGCACCAATAAGTCCACCGAGAAGGAACCATAAAATGTTACCGAATGTTTTCATAGTTTTAACCCCTTTTCTAAATGATAACACCAATTTATGGAAAAATAGTATCAATTAATTGATATTTATTACACTTGCTGTGTATAATCTCCGCATGAAAGTTCATATTAGTGATCACTTTACATTTAAGAACATTTTCAAAATTACAATCTTTCCAATTGTGATGATGATATTTGTTTCTTTATATTCAATCGTTGATGGAATATTTATTTCAAATTTCACTCCAGGGGGAGACGCTTTTACTGCTGTCAATCTAGTATTCCCACTTATCATGGTCATTGGTTCAATTGGATTTATGATGGGTGCTGGAGGGACAGCGTTAGTTTCTAAGTTATTAGGAGAACAAAATAAAGAAAAGGCAAATGAAGCTTTTTCTTTAATTATTTATTCAACGATTGGATTAGGCGCTATATTTTCTATTACCGGTTATTTCTTTATTGATCCACTTGTTAGAGCGGTGGCTTCAATATCTAATGACGCAACCGAAGCGATGATTGAAGATGCAATATTATATGGCAAGATGCTTATTGCAGCGCAGATACCATTTATGCTTCAAAATATGTTCCAATCATTTTTTATGGTTGCTGAAAAAAGTAAGCTAGGTTTTATATTCACTATAAGTGCTGGTGTTACTAATATGGTTTTAGATGCTTTACTTATTGGATTACTTGGTTTAGGAATAGTTGGAGCAGCAATTGCAACAATTGCAGGGTATTTAATTGGTGGATTTGGACCAGTAATTTATTTTGCTGTTTCAAAAGGAAATATACTCCGTTTAGGAAAGACAACTGTCGATTTCAAAGTTATCTTTAAATCGATGTATAACGGAATGAGTGAGTTTATAAGCAATATTTCAATGAGTATTGTTTCAATTGTTTATAACTTACAGTTATTAAGAATATATGGACAAGACGGCGTTATGGCATATGGAATAATCATGTATGTTTCGTTTGTCTTTATTGCTATATTCATTGGGTATTCTTTAGGAATGGCACCTGCTGTTGGATATAACTATGGAGCGAAGAACCACGAAGAGCTTCATAATATTTTGGTTAAGAGTTCTTTAATTATTGGAGCAGTAAGTATCTTAATGGCTATATTAAGTGGATTACTTGCTAATCCGTTTTCAAAAATCTTTTCTGATGGTAGTGAATCTTTACTTGCTTTAAGCTCACACGCAATGAGAGTATATTCAATTGCGTTTTTAGCTTGTGGATTTTCTATTTTCTTATCTAGCTTCTTTACTGCTTTAAATAATGGAACGATCTCTGCGATTATATCGATATCAAGAACATTAGTGTTTCAAATAGCGTTTGCTTTTATATTTCCACTTTTATTTGGTGATGATAGTTTGTGGTGGGCAATAGTGACTGGAGAAGTTATCTCGATGTTCTTATCATTCGTTTTCTTAATTATAAATAAGAAAAAGTATGGATATTAGAAACAATTTACTGTAATATAAGGCGGAGTAAAAATGACCTGGGAAATTGTACAAGGAGTATTATTAGACGCTTTAAAAGACAGTACTTTAGTCTTAGTCTTTGTTTTCTTATTTCATGTCCTATTGTCATTTATCGAAGATAAGTTATCTAACTTCTTAACAAAGAATAGAAAACTCTCTCCTCTATTTGGATCAATATTTGGAATTATTCCACAATGTGGCACGAGTGTTCTTGCTGCTGATTTATATATTCAAAAATATATTTCTATCGGAACATTAGTTGCGGTCTTTTTAAGTTGTAGTGACGAAGCTCTAATTGTGTTATTGACTCATCCAAGCGAGAAGACAATTATGGTTTTACCATTAATTGCTTCCAAATTTGCTATTGGCTTCTTAATTGGCATAATTATGGATTTTGTCTTTAAAAAGCAAGAAATAGTGGAACATAAAGAAGAATTGAAAGACGTGACATGCGAGCCACATCACCATGATCACGATCATGTTAAGATTCATAAACATTTAATTCATCCAATCGTTCATTCGTTAGAAATCTTTATTTTTGTCTTTGTAATTAATGTTGGATTAGGTCTATTAATCGCCTATGTTGGAGAAACAACATTCGCTAACTTTATCGTTTCAAATAAGTATCTTTCTCCATTATTCACCACAGTTATAGGTATGATTCCAAACTGTGTTAGTAGTGTTCTTATTTCTGAACTATATATGTCAAGTTCATTACCATTCGGGGCACTTCTTGCGGGTTTATTGATGAATGCAGGCCTTGGAATGATGGTTCTTCTTAAGAATAAGAGCACAATTAAAAATACGCTTCTTATTATCGCTATTTGCTTCATATCCTCAATTGTTTTTGGCTATCTTGCTAGTGGAATTGAGTGGCTTGTTGTGTGACATCATCCC
>JBGURM010000101.1:0-11343 GCA_045132035.1 Bacilli bacterium | reverse complement strand
GATAAAAAAGCCCCGCTCCTCACATTATGCGTGTACGCGAGACTTATTTTTCCGAAGAGTTGCAATTAATTATTCAATTAACATTTTATTTTTTTATTCTCTATTATTTTATCAATATTATCTTTCTTAGCGTATTCTTTATTTCTATATTTTCATTTCATTTTATGAAATAATAGATATGCACTACGAGGGTATTTAAATGAAAAAAATAGTAGTAACAGTTGGTTGTAGACCTGATTGCATCAAAATGATGCCATTAGTGAAAGAATTAAAATCAAGAAAAGATATTGAAACAATATTATTATCAACTGGTCAGCATAGACAAATGTTAGATCAAGTATTTGAAGTATTTAATGAAAAACCTGATTATGATTTAGAAATCATGAAACCAGGTCAATCATTATTTGATATTACTACAAATATATTAAATAAGATTAAAGATGCATTAGAAGAGATTAAACCTGATGTTGTATTAGTTCATGGTGATACTTCAACAGCGTTTGTAACCGCTTTAGCGTGTTACTATATGCAAATACCTGTTGGTCATGTAGAAGCAGGACTAAGAACATATAATATATATTCACCATTCCCTGAAGAATTTAATAGACAAGGAATTGGCTTGATAGCAAAATATAACTTTGCTCCTACAAGTTTAGCAAAGAGAAACCTTCTTAACGAAGGAAAGAAAGCTGAAAGTATATATGTAACAGGTAACACTGTTATTGATGCAATGAAACATACTGTTGTTAAAGATTACCATCACCCAGAACTTGATTGGGTTGGTAATGATAAACTGATTTTCATTACTGCTCATAGAAGAGAAAATCTTGGTGAACCAATGCACAATATGTTTAGAGCAATTAGAAGAGTGTTAGATGAACACCCTGATTGTAAAGCAGTATACCCAATACATATGAATCCAATTGTTAGAAAAGCTGCTGATGAAGAATTAGGAGATTGTGATAGGATTCATATTATTGAACCAATTGAAGTATTTGATTGCCATAACTTTGAATCAAGATCATATTTAATTCTTACCGATAGTGGTGGAATTCAAGAAGAAGCACCTGCTTACGGAGTTCCTGTTTTAGTTATGAGAGACACTACTGAAAGACCAGAAGGTGTCGAAGCAGGAACACTAAAACTAGTAGGTACATCTGAAGAAGTTATATATAGAGAATTTTCTAAACTTCTTAATGATAAAGATGCTTATGCCTTAATGGCAAAAGCTGTTAATCCTTATGGTGATGGCAATGCTTGTAAGAGAATCGCCGATATCTTAGAAGACAAACCATATCAGGAGTGGAAGAACTAAATTCATATGTATGATTACCCCGGAACTCCGTTCCCTGGTAACCGCTATAAAGGAAAGAGATAGGGGAGACCTTATCTCTTTTTCTTTAAATTATCTCTTTTTATTTTATTAATATCATATCTATTACTGTAAAATACAAAAAAGCAAACAATGTATGT
Source organism: Bacilli bacterium (assembly GCA_045132035.1). Lineage (GTDB taxonomy): Bacteria > Bacillota_I > Bacilli_A > RFN20 > CAG-826 > UBA2450. Next base: position 9,870 of record JBGURM010000101.1, on the reverse strand, counting down.
TTGCTATAAATGCAATCTGACACCCACTTTCTGATTATTATTTAGTATATGTTTGATCTTGATCGAGTATGTAGTTTATTAGATAATAAACTTATGGGAAAATATAAGTACTTTAATATAGAAAAAGGTCATGCTTTGTTTACGGATAATAATTGGAAGACCTTTAAATTTGTGACTGATAAAAAAGATCTTTCCGAAAAATACAAAGAAGAGCTAAGCAATTCCATTAAATACAAAATTAGACTAGAACACGAATATGGAAAGACAATTTCTGAATTAATTCTAAAAGAATATTCTTTTATTGAAGATTGCTATTATAAGATAACAGGGAAATATTTAAATGAAGAAGATGGATATGGTGGTTATTTTGAAATATTTGCAATAGGTCATTTATTTAATTATTCATATGAAAAAGTTATTAAAGACTGCATTGTTGTCGGAGATAAAGATGGAAAAGTTGACGCTGTCGTTTGTGAAGAACATGTAGTTAAATTTTTTCAAATAAAAATTAGAAACAATATCGATGATGGTGTTAAACAAACAATGGAAAAGCACATTGATGCTTATGTTGATACAAAAGACATACCATTTCCTGATTGTTCAGATTTAAAAAAGTTTTTAGATAAACATTTTGATGACATTTACGGAAAGGGTTTTGAATATTGGACAATCTCCGAAAACAGCAAACAGAAGAATAATGTAACGGTTAAAGAAATTTATTGTCGATTTCTAGCAAAAGAATTAGAAAGAAGTAAAGTACTATTTAAAAATAGTGTTGTTATCAAAAAGAACAACGATAAAGAAACTGTGATACATAAAACTGACGACAATAGGCAAGAAATATTTATATTTGCCAATGCAAAAGATCTTGTTGATAGTTTTGAAAAATATATTGAACACGAAGATAACATTGATCAATTATTTGTAGACAATGTTAGAGGAAGATTGAAAAAGAATAATGCCATTATTCAAACAATAAAGAACGAGCCAGAAATGTTTTGTTTTTATAATAATGGCGTCTCAATATTTGGACATTTCAACACTCAAAGGGGATCTACACAATTAGTTGTCTATGAACCAATAATTATCAATGGTCAACAAACAATGATAAGTCTTTTTGAAGCAAAGAAAAACAATATAGATATATCAAAAGTGTTTGTTCCCGTATTTTTAAAAGAGGTCACGACAGAAGAAGAACTTAGAAAAATAGCCAAATATAATAATTCGCAGACAGCTATTAATTCGATAGACTTGTTGTCTATTGATAAAAACTTAAAACATATACAGGCAGACTTAACATCTAACTATTTACAAGATTTGTTAGATAATAAGGAGTGTTTTTATTTGGATATTATTAGAAATGGTAAGAACAAAAACAAGGATAACGCTAAAAAATTATTTGATAAAAAGCACGTAATTACAGTTTCAGAATTTGTTAAGTTATACTCTGCTATTAATGACAAAGAAAATATAGGTCTTTGGAAAAATAACTTGGATTCCAATGTTAATAAAAAATATAAGAATGGCTTTGACTCCATGGAAAAAGAATTGGCATATAAACTTTGTAAAATAATAAGTGAATCAAAGGGTATTATTGCAAATAAAAATGAATATAAAATAGCAGACTTAACAATCCAATTCCTACTATATTATGGATATTCCAGTGATGATATTGTAAAAATAATTGATCACATCAATAAAGAAAGTGATAACAATCATATAAATAGGGCTAATGCATATAGAACAAAAAATAGCATAATAATTTTACGAAATGCCATCGAGGCTCTTGAGATGAAAAATCTTTTTGATTAGAATAGTGCAAGATTTTATCTCGTTGCCGTCATATAACAAATAGCGAATTTGAAGTTAATTGCAATTTGGATATAGATCTATAACATATTTATGTTTAGAAAATAGCCACTTTGATATAATGGCGTCTACTTTTATGTTACTGGTTCACTGTAAATATCTTAATAGTTTTTTATAAACATCTTTGATGAATTTAAAATAATAAATATTTAAAATATTAACATATGACTAAAGTTATTAATCTAGCAAGAGGAAAACCAAATAAAGATCAATTAGATTTATCTAATGATATTTTAAATGTACTTAATAGTGATGATTTAATTAATAATGACATTGATTATCGTAATTATGGATTATTATCAGGTATTGAAGAATGTAAATCACTATTTGGAGATATATTAGGTGTGTCTAAAGATAATGTCATTATATATGGTAATTCATCATTAAATATCATGTATGATTTGATATCTAAATGTTATTCTCATGGAGTGTGTGGTTCTACCCCTTGGTGTAAACTCCCTAAAGCCAAATGGTTATGTCCTGTTCCAGGATATGATAGGCATTTTGCTATAACTGAATATTTTAATATTGAAATGATTAATATTCCTATGAATAGTGATGGTCCAGATATGGATTTAATTGAAGAATATATTAAGGATGAATCTGTTAAAGGTATTTGGTGTGTTCCTAAATATTCTAACCCTAGTGGTGTTACATATAGTGACGAAGTAGTAAGAAGATTTGCTAGATTAAAACCTAAGGCTAAAGATTTTAGAATATATTGGGATAACGCTTATATCATTCATGATTTATATGATGAATCAAAAGATGAATTATTAAATATATTTACTGAAGCTGAAAAAGAAAATAATAGTGATTTAGTATATATCTTTACTTCTACTAGTAAGATTACTTTCCCAGGAGCGGGTGTAGCCGCTTTAGCGGCGTCTTCTACTAATATCTTAGATATTTTAAATCAAATGAAATATCAGACTATTTCTCATGATAAGATTAATCAGTTAAGGCATGTTAAATATTTTAAAGATATTAATGGAGTTAAACTCCATATGAAAAAACATGCGGATATCTTAAGACCAAAATTTGAATTAGTGGAATCTATATTCGAAAAAGAACTTAAAGATTTAGCAATTTGGACTAAACCTTTAGGAGGATATTTTATTTCTTTAAATGTTAAAGGTATCGCTAAAGAAGTAGTGGAACTATGTAAAAGTAGAGGAGTTATTCTTACTGACGCAGGAGCGACATATCCATATCATAATGATCCAACTAATTCTAATATTAGAATTGCTCCTAGTTATTTAGATATAGAAGAATTAAAAGAAGCTATTGAAGTAGTGTGTAATGTTATTAAGGAATTAAGTAAATGAAAGATCGAGTCTATTTTATTGATATAACTAAAAAGAATTTCAATTATTTGAATAATGATATTTTTGAGAGTGTTGTTAATGATTTTCTTAAGGACAATCCAAGTATTATTGTTAACGAAATGATTAATGGAGATGATTTAGTTAAAGGATTTTATGAAGTATTGGGGAATAACACTAAACATATTAAAAATGCTTCAATGTTATATGACACATTAGAGAAGATATATGACTATTGGAGAAGTAGTAAAAGATATATTCTTTCAGATATCAATAAATCATATTTCATTAATGAAGATAATTTCTTAACTCAATTTGATTCTTTTAATGAAACATTACTTAAGACATATCGTGATTTATGTTATCGATTAACTGGAAAGAGGTTTTCTGTATATCGTCAATTACCTGCTTTTGCAGATGCATTTTTGTTATTAGACAAAACTAAGAAGGTTCCTTATGATACTTTAAAGCCTTCAAAAGTTATTTCTAAGATTGCTTTTAGAACTCCTTTTGTGTCTTATTCTATTTCAAATAAAAGAACAGGAGTGTTTCCTATTATTACCACTAATCCAATAGAGGGATTGAAGTTTTCTGATAGTGATTGGATGATGATACCGTTACTAGTTGGCACTAGTAGAATATTTGTATATTTTAAAAGAAGATATATATCTTTAGGAGTGTCATTATCTAATTTGTTCCAATTAGATGATGAATATAAAGTTAATAAACCAGATGCGATTATATTATTTGGTTCTAATACTTTAGATGGTATTTATTACGATAAAGATAATGATATTTATATTGCGTCATTAGTAGAGTCAGATAAGATTGATTATTTTGGTTATATGAAAAAGATCATATTAACTACTCATAATATTAGAATGATTAATTCTAGTAGATTACCAATCCATGGAGCAGGAGTGTCAATTTTACTTAAAAACGGCAAAAGAAAAAATATTGTTTTAATTGGTGATTCAGGAGCGGGTAAATCTGAAACATTAGAAGCTTTAAGAGAAGTATCTAATGGAGAAATATTAGATATAGTAACTATCTATGATGATATGGGAACATTTGAAATAAATGATAATGATGAAATAGTGACATATGGCACTGAAATAGGAGCGTTTGTTAGAACTGATGATTTAGCTCATGACTATGTCTATAAAGTCTTTGATAGAGCGATCTTCCTTAACCCTAATGGAAGAAACGCTAGACTAGTGTTACCTATTACTCCTTATCACGATGTGATTAAGAAATATAAAGTAGATTATTTATTCTATGCGAATAATTATAAAGAAAGTAAAGAAAAGATTATCTTTATTAATGATAAAGAAAGTGCCTTAAAAATATTTAAAGAAGGAAGAAGAATTGCCTTAGGCACTACTAGTGAAGAAGGAATGGTCGCGACTTACTTCGCTAATCCATTTGGACCTTTACAACTTAAAGACAAGACAGATGAATTATTAGATTTATATTTCTCTAATTTATATAATCACCACATTGGTGTGGGTGAGTTATTTACTGGTTTAGCTTTACCAAACGGAAAAGATAATCCAAAACTAGCAGCGGAAGAGCTATTGTCGTTATTAACAAGAATAGATGACATTGATTCAAAAGCATTACAAGCAGTAGACAATATGAGAACTACTTCTGAAAATAATGGCAATTCTGAAATGTCTTTAGATGACATTAACAAAGAAATTAAATTGGCAAGATTAGAAAAGAAGAAATAACTGAATCAAAAGAGGCTTTGTGGAATAGGGTAGCAACCTTAAGACACTTAGTCTTTTTATTTTTTAATGAATTTGTTTTCGTTGAATATCATAAAGATATGTTTTGATATTCTAATTAACATATGATATCATATGTACGAAAAGGATATTTCTATATGTCATTCAATCAAAAAGAATATATTGGCAATTACAATAAAAACACCTACAAGATGTTTCCTTTTAGAGTAAGAAAAGATGATGTTGAGATTATCGACAAATTGATGTCTGTTCCTAGTATGAACGCTTATATTCATTCTTTAATTGAAAGTGATATCAATCCAGGTGTTCTCACAATTAAACAAATCAAAGACAGAATCCTTCCAATATTAAAAAAACATAATATTAACGAAGTGTATTTGTTTGGCAGCTACGCGAGAGGAGACGCTAATAGAGATAGTGATGTTGATATTTATTGTGAAGCTGGAAATATAAAAACATTCATTGATCAAGGTTTCTTAGAAGACGAATTAATTGAAGCGCTAGGAAAAGAAGTTGATATTGTTTTCATAGGATCTAAGATGGATGACTATTTTAAAGAACAATTGGAAGGAGATAAGATAAGACTATGTTAACTGTTAAAGAAAAGGGTCTATTACAAAACATTATTAAACACTGTAAAAAGATTAATGAAAAAATGAATGGTCTCACAAGAGACCAATTTAACAAAGACGATGATGTTGTTGAAATCATATGTTTTAATATTCTTCAAATTGGAGAGTTAGCTAAGAATTTTGAGCCTAACTTCGTTCAAAAGTATGATGGAGTTCCTTGGAGTCAAATAAAGAAGATGAGAGATAGAGTCGCTCATGGATACGACACGATTGATTTAGATAGAGTGTGGAATACCGCACTTTATGATATAAATCCACTTTTGAATTATTGTGATTATATCTTAGGTGATGAGCAATAGAGGTTTCACAGTTGAACCTCTTTTTATTTGAATTAATTGCTTTTTTTAATGAATTCATTTTCATTGAATTTGAATTCATAGAAATTTATCAAATATAAAATGCTTTTGTATCGCAATCGTGATACAATATTACTGGGTGAGAAATATGGCAAAAACAGAAACAGTTCACACAAGAGTGACACAAGACATCAAAGAGCAAGCTGATTATATTTTTTCTAGACTAGGTTTAACAACTAGTCAAGCTATTATGCTGTTTCTAACAGCAACAGTTAATCATAATGGCTTTCCTTTTGAATTATCAATTCCTTCAAAAGAAGATGAAGACTTAGCCTTTGCAACCGCAATAGCAACAGTTGATGGTGTTCCTCCAAGCGAAGAAGCTAAGAAAATAATTAGATTGTATTCAAGGGGCGATATCGATTATGAAACCGCTCAGTTTGCACTGGAAAGGATGTATAGACAATAATGAAAGATCCATATGTTTATGACGGAACAAATATTTTAATCAATAAATTTAATATCAAAGACGAAAAAGTTTTAGATAAGGCTGAGTCTGACTTTGCAAGTTTGGCTATCAATAGTTTAAGAAAAAGTGATTTTTCATTTGATTCTATATGGGATTGTTTGACCATCCATAAGTTATTATTTTCTAAAGTTTATGATTGGGCAGGACAAATTAGAACAATTGATATTTATAAAGGAGAATCATTGCTTGATGGAAGATCAATCGATTATGCTTTTGCGTCATATATCAAACAGGCCTTATCTATTTTGCAGAAAGAATTTGAAGAAGTTGAATGGGAGACATTAACACCAGAAGAAAAGATATCGAAGATTTGCTATTTTGTTTCTGAATTCTGGCACATCCATCCTTTCAGAGAAGGAAACACAAGAACTTCTGCAATGATGCTATATTTCCTTATTAAAAAAGCTGGTTTACATGTGAACATAGATTTTCTTTCAAAAAACGGAAAATACTTCAGAAACGCTTTAGCGTTATCTTGTTTATATAGTGCATCTAAAACCGAATACTTATTAAGCATTGTTACAGATTCAGTGACTCTTAAAAATGTTTCAAGCAAAAAATATGAAACAATAGATGGCAAAGAAGTTGATAAATATTCATATACAACTCATACGGTTAAAAAGCTAGAAACAATCAAAAGGCCGGAAGATATTTAAAGAAGATCGAAGAATAGTCTTAAAACACTTAGTCTTTTTGTTTTTTAAAGGTGCTTATTTTATTACAAACGTAGTTTGAACACTCTAATTTTTTAATGAATTTATTTTCATTGAATTTGAATTCATAGAAATTTATAATGATATTGCAAGATTGGAGATGTTATGTATGTTTGTTGGAAGAAAAAAAGAATTAGAAGTTCTTAAAAAATATGTTGATGGTCCTTCAGGTGCTTTTTTACTATATGGTAAAAGAAGAGTGGGAAAGACTGCTTTGATTAAAGAATCGCTAAAGAATTATTCGTTCTTATATTTTCAATGTTATGAAAATAGTATTGAATTTAATCTTCTCCAATTTGAAAACGCTCTAATTAATTTTGGAGTGATCAAAGAAAGAATTAATGCAACAAGCTTTAGCCAAATTTTTTATATCTTAAACTTACTTAACAAGCCTTTATATATTGTTATTGATGAATATTGTTATTTATCTACCTATACTGATTCAAAAATCATCGATTCTGATTTTCAAAATATCTGTGATAACTATTTAACTAATATCCATCTTATTATATGTGGATCACAAATTAGAATTATGTCTTCTTTATTAAATGAAGGAAATCCTTTATATGGCAGGATTCATCATTCTTTATTACTCGAAGAGCTTAATTATGTTGAAGCTTCATATTTTTATCCAAATAAGGACTTATATGACAAAGTAGCGTTTTATTCTATTTTTGGCGGTTCTCCATTTGTGTTAAAGGAGATTGACTCATCTTTATCATTAAAAGAGAATATCATGAATACCTTTTTAACAATTGATAATGATGTCTTTAATTACGCGAGCAAAATATTGTTTACTGATCTCTCTCCAGCGTTATCAATTAAAGAACTTTGTTCTTTTTTGAAAAATGGCAAGAACACTCTTACGGAGATTGAAACTGGACTTGGAGTTCAAAAGAACGGGAATATGTTCAAAAGACTCAAAACCCTTATTGAAATGGGACTCCTTGATAAGACTAACCCTATAAATAAATTGGATAATCCAAAATTATCAACCTATGAATTAAAAGATAATGCGATTAGATTTTTCTACACATTTGTGTACTCTAATATCTCACTTTTAGAGGTCATTAATAAAGACACTATTTATGATAACTATATTGCTAATACGATTAACAAATTCATTTCATTCAGATTTGAGGAACAAGTTAGACAATATTATTCTTTATTGTCATTAAGTGGAAAAAGAAACGACATCATCAATATTGGAAGATATCACTATAACGATAAAGCTAATAGGAAAAACGGAGAGTTTGATGTTGCTTTGAAATTAAGCAATAACACCTATGATATTGTTGAAGTAAAATATTATAAACCTGATCGTTTACTTACCAAAATAGAGATGTTTAAAGAAAAAGAACAAGTGAAACGCATTACTGAACTAGACGTCAATAGTGTTCATTTCCTCTCTGTTTCTGGTTATGAAAAGAAAGACGAATCTTGTATAGATCCAAACGATTTATATAGTTTTGATTTTTAATGAATTCGTTTTCATTTAATTTGAATTCATAGATATTTATCAAATAAAGATGCTTTTGTGTCGCAATCGTGATAGCGACAGTTGATGGTGTTCCTCCAAGTGAAGAAGCAAAGAAAATAATTAGATTGTATTCAAGGGGCGATATCGATTATGAAACCGCTCATTTTGCACTAGAAAGATTGCACAAAAGACAATAACAGTCAAAAATATATTGTTTTACTCATGAAAGTATAGTAATTTTATACTTAGGTGAGCAAATATGGTAATTTCTACTCAAGAATTAATGAATAAATATGGTGACTATAAAGTCCCTAAAATGAAAATTAAAAGAGAAATAGAAAAAGGAAATTACTTTTTGATTAAAAAGGGTTTATATGAAACAGAAAAAGATGTCCCTGGATATCTTTTGTCTCAATATATTAAATCTCCATCATATTTATCTTTTGAATATGCTTTATCAATTTATGGTTTAATTCCTGAATTTGCTGTTGAGTTTACAAACGCAACAACTGGTCAAAAACATATTACGAAATACACGAATCAATTTGGGAGATATTCATATCGCGATGTTCCATCTTCTGTTTTCTATTTAGAGACCAAATGGATTCAAGAATCGGGCTATTCTTATTTAATTGCAACAAAAGAAAAGGCTCTTTGCGATTATTTATATATTCTTTCTCCTATTCATAGTAAAAAGAAAATACAAAGTCTTTTATTTGATTCTTTAAGAATTGATATTGATGAATTTCTTTCGTTAGATTTTGACAAACTAATCGAGCTATCAAAAAAATATAAAACAGTTAATCACAAATACTTTATTGCACTATTGGAGGACATTAAAAATGGAAAACATTTTGCTAAATAGAATTAATCAATATAAAACAACTACGAACAAAGAATATATAAATGCGATTAGAGAAGTGATTCAAGAGCTCACGCTATTTTCACTAAGTAAAACCGATTTTTTTACAAAAGTAGCTTTTTTGGGTGGGACCGCGCTAAGAATATTTTATGATTTAGATCGGGCTAGCGAAGATTTAGACTTCTCTCTTATCAAGAAAGACGAGAATTTTTCCTTGGACGATTATTTACCCGCTATCGAAAAGAATATGAACGCTTTTGGATTAGATGTCTCTGTTCAAAGCAAAAAATCGATTGGAGCGGTTCAGAGTGCGTTTGTTAAAGGAGATACAATTACAAATTTAATAAATATTGGCCTTAACGAAGAATTATCAAAAAGACTAGGACATATATCTTCGATCAAAGTAAAAATTG
>JBGURM010000100.1:0-18011 GCA_045132035.1 Bacilli bacterium | reverse complement strand
TTAACATTATTATTAAAAGATCCAGTTTATAACTTTGCGTTATCTAAACTCGAATCAGTACCTACTGCAATGATTGTGGAACTCGTTGGAGTCGTGTTTATTGATGCGATTGTTTATCTCGGTATCTTAGCTATTTTAAAAGAAGATTTAGTGCACTCATTTATAAGGAAAAGAAACAATGCTTAACCCTAGATTAAAAGAAAACAAATTTAAACGTGCGTTAGTAGTCCCTTTCCGTGGAATTGTTAAATTAACAAGCAAGAAAGCCTATATTTCTTTCCAATACAAATATATTACACATCATAAACTTGATTGGAAAAAGCTCTCTAGATATACCGAAAAATTACAATATCTTCGCTTATACGTTTATCCAAAAATGGATCAAGTTAGTAAATGTGCCGGAAGAGTGGGAGTTAGAGAATATCTTAAAGAAAAAGGACTCGAAGATATACTCATTAAATGTTTAGGAGTGTTTGATTCATTTGATGAAATTGATTTTGACAAACTGCCTAATCAATTCGCAATGAAATGTTCACACGGATGTGCAATGAATTACATCTGCTTTGATAAAACCAAAATAGATAAAGAAGTGTTAAGAAAACAATTCACTAAGTGGATTAACACCAATTACGGCAAAAAGACAATTGAACTCCACTACTCAAAAATCAAACCACAAATCATCATTGAAGAGTTGATGCTTGATAATGGAAAATTACCAACCGAATATAAAATCCATGTCTTTAATGGAAAAGCAAGGAACTTATATGTAGTCACCTCTAGAGGTGTTGATATTAGATATAACAACTATTATATCGACTGGACACCATTTGATGGTTCACAGTTCAATGGTTGGAGAAAGACCGATTATCCTTTAACAAAACCTGAGAACTTTGATGAAATGATAAAAATAAGTGAGGCACTAGCCTCACCATTTCCATTCGTTCGTGTTGATTTATATAACATTAACGGGAAAATTTATTTTTCAGAGATGACATTCACTCCTGCAAAGGGGACATTAATTTTAGATGATGATAAATGTGACTTTGAAATGGGCGAATGGTTAGATATTTCAAAATATCGTAATTAATGCCAATAAGTATATGGCAAGAACACTTCATAAATAAACAAAGCATAATCAATCGGTGGAATATCAACTCCATCGATTTTTTTATTTGCATTCCAATTAATTAACTCATCGTTTAAGCTATCAAAAGTAACAGAAAATCCAACAAGTCTACTTAATTGATATTCATCAAGAGGGAACGCTAAGAATTTATAATGACCACCATTATTTGTGTTCTTTTCATCAAATGCGATATCACTTACAAATTGATGTGCAACGATTTTAGATTCTTCTTTTGTATATAAGGAAATATTTAACTTAAATGATGAATTATGATAGATAGTTTCATCGTGGGAACCCTTATCAACATAACTAGTAAATACTTTAGCGTTTTGTCTTACTCCAGAGAGTGATAAAGTGCCTTTAACCACCCAAGAACCCGCCTCTTTTGCAAAATATTTAAGAGATGAGGTATTAACATAAACGTTATTTTCTTCTCCTAAAGAAGCGACTGGATCGCTAGCTCCATATAAAGCAACAGCGTTAGCGTTTTCAGGAGTTAAATCCATTGTGTTACCACTATTAGGGACAGTCCACTCTCCATCAGCTTTTACATAATATCTCCAGCTAAAAGCATTGATATAAATATCTCCATCTTCACCAACATCTTTTGCGTAGGTAGGAATATTCTTTCCAACTGGATAACAATCGATTTGGTTATTAGTGGTGGCTTTAAATTGCATTGCAAAATATGTTAATTCATCACTTTCTTTTTGGAAGCGAACACTAAAGCCATTGCCATTAGACTGGACACGGTGTTTTTGATAATATCCGTCACAATATGCTTCCCCATCAAATAGTTTGGATTGGACACCATAATAGAAGGAACTATCAGAGTTCATTAACGCATAAGAAGAGGCGTAATCTCTTAAACTATTATATGGGTTATCAATTAATAAGTTCTTATCAACTTTTCCAATATCACTATAGCTAAGAATAATATCATCAGTAACATCAATTGGAGCTACTTTCTCAGCGGCTTTAAGCTCATTGTCCCAATGTTCATAGTAGTTTTCTTTAAATACAGGTGAAATATATTTGTTTCCTTCAACAATATAACTTAAAGAGAATCCACCACAGCTGGATAAGAAAGGAACAGTCATTAAGATAAGTAATCTAGATTTCTTCATTTTGTACTGCCTCCTTTTCTTCTTTAACTTCCTCCACTACTGGTTCAGTTTTGTTTTCTTTCTTTGGACTCTTAGCGAGTACATAAGAGAAAATAAAGATCATAATCAAGAATGGTCCACTCATAAAGATTGGTTTATAAACAGAATAATAAATGCCATATTCTGTGTTATCAAATGTTCCAGTGAAAATTAAATACACTAAAACAAAGGCGATTAATAATGCTTTTACATAGAAGTTGTCGTTTTCAGATTTGAAATATCTTCCAAATCCTTTAAAGCCTATAACAATAGCAAATAAAAATGCGATAACACCAATAACGCCACTAGTCATAAAGAAATCAAAGAAGAAACTTCCAGACATATGTGCTTCATCTAACAAGGTTTGAGAATAAACTGCAAAGCCTAGGAATTTCTCACCAGAGAATACATTTTCAATTAATGGATTATATTTATTAACAATCGCATTTGTATTGAATAGTCTATTTAAGAATGAATTCGATTCAGTAAGTCTATGTAAAGGAAGAACTGATTGTTGATTTAATATTAAGAATAAATATCCAAAAATACCTAATCCAATGATAACGTTAAACGCAATTAAGAATGGTCGACGTGATTTGTCAAATCTCTTCATTAAGAAGATAACTAAATCAATTAATAACACTAAAATCGCATAGAATAATCCTAACTTAGAAGGAACTAAGATTAACGCTAAAATAGCAGCAAATGTAGTTGCAGAGTAGAAGATAAATGTTTTCTTTTGTTCTTTAGGAGAAACAAATAACAAGGCGGTTGAAGAAGTAAGAAGTAAGATAGGATATAAAACATAATGTGCCATCTTCACTTCAATAAATTTAAAACCTTCAAGAGTGTAGGCCATTTCATCAACTGTAACTTCACTCATCACTCCACCATAATACATGTGATATCCCTTATAAATGATTGGATAGAATGCTCCAAAATTCACAAGGTTAACAATTAAATTGATAGCAACTAAAATGCCTAAAGCAGAGTAAATAACAAGTAGGAAGGTCGATATTTTGAATGTTTTATCAACACTCAACATATATCCAATAAATGATACCGGCAATATCCCAAGAGGAATAAAAACCAAGTCGGATATCGAATAATCACCAATATATGCATGCGACCTAGCATATACACCAAAAGCGGTAATTATTGTAAATAAGAATAATGGTAGAAAGAAAAAAGCAATTGATGACACTCCATCAACTGTTATTTCCTTTATATTAAATAAAATTAATAGAACAACAAGCGCTAAACATAACGCACCATATAGAGTGTAGTTACTTCCAAAAGAAAAAGCGATCATCGCAAAAATTTCCATTGCCAAGAAACTAATCGCCGCCCCATATTTATGTAATTTTGATAACTTTTCAAATTTAGGCATAGCACTATTATAATGCACAAAAAGAAAAACGAGTAGTACTCGTTCACCTTTTTCGATTTACTGCTACTTAATAGTCGTAATCAAATTCGTATTCTTCTGCGATTTCGTTATTCTCGTCTAGATCAGAATAATCATCGCAGTTTTCAATGATTTCAACTATTTCAACGGTTTCCTCGTCACTGGAAAGCATCTTGGATCTTGGATCGGTAATTCTAGACATGATTTTCCCCCTCATTGCGCTTTACATAGTAACGCGTAAATCATTGTCAATAATTTAGCATTATAAGAGAGCATCTTCAAACACTTTTTTCACTATTTTAGACAGTGTCCAAAGTCCCATTTTTTCGTGTTAAACTACACTAAGAAAAAAGGCGGTTTATTTACCGCCATCATTGATATAAAGAATACCTAAACATTTTGGTCCACAATGAGAAGAAATTGTTGCTCCAGCAGTTGTGATTAGTACACGTTTAAAGCCTCTATCTTTCATTGCTTTGACCGCTGCATCAACCATATCTGGAGTTGCACCACTATGAGTTACAAAGCCAATTTCAAGGTCAGGATTATTGAACTGTTCAAGGGTGTCTTTACAGTAATTCACGACACAATCTACTTGTTTTCCGTTATATTTCTTGCCTGGACCCATCTTTCCATCAGCGACTAAAATTTGAGGTCTAATTCTAAAAAGCATTGCACCTAATTTAGCTAAGGCCGAACATCTTCCGCCTTTATATAAATAATCGACTGTTGCTAAGACGAAACTTGCTTGGTCATTAGGAATTCTTTCGCTAACCTTCTTTAAAATCTCTTCACTTGATAAACCTTGTTTTACTAATTTTGAAGCATAGATTGCTTGTAAGGCGATACCAGTTGAAAGACTTCTAGAATCAACAACATGAATATGTCCTAATTCATTAGAAACTGTCACTGCGTTTTGATAGGCGCTTGATAATTCAGAGCTTAATGAGAAGTGAATGACTTCATCATATTCTTTTAATAAACCTGAGAAATATTCCATAAACTGAGCAACATTCACTGCGCTAGTTTTTGGAAGAACTCCGGTGCGATCAACATAATCAAAGATTTCTTCTGGAGTTGTTACTCCATCAAGTCCATTTTTCTCACCTAAGGTAATAGTAAAAGGAACTGTTTTAATATCGAATTCACTAAGTAACTCTCTTGGTAAATCGATTGTGCTTTCAGCAGAAATACAAATTTTCATAATATATCCCCTTGTATCATAGATACATATTAAGTGATTTGGTGGAGCCGGTGGTAATCGAAACCACGTCCAGAGAAGGCCAAACAATATCATCTACAGCTTAGACAATATTTATGTTTAACGCAGCGTCGTATATCGACCCACTAAGCTGCGCGAGACTAACGAGATTTCATGACTCAGTAACTAATCAACTCTAAGCCACAATCCTTTTGTTATGACACCAGAATCAAGCGTGAAAGGCTAAAACCTTGAGTGGCGCTCTGCCCCAACGATTGTCGGGACCCTATGTCGGGTTAATTAAGCTAAGCAGAGAGATTGAGCTCTAGGAGCTCTCATATAACTGTTGTCAGTTATTCTTTTTTTGGTTTATGGTGACCAACCGCTGCAGATAGAGCCCTGCACATCTCTGTCGAATCCTAGACGACCCCAGAGTTGCCTAATTATATTAGACAGCAAAATTTTATAGTAAAGCGATATATATGTCAAATATCATCAAAAACATATAGTAATATTTGAAAAATAATTTTCAACAATACATATATTGCGTATAAATTAAAATCTCTATTTATCTTTACAATAAATAAAATACCATATAAACTTTATGTTGCTACAAAGTAGAACGGAAAGATATCATATGGCAAAAAAATTAAAAAAAGACAAAAAAAGAATGTCTCCAAAGACAAAAAACATATTAGTTAATACATTTAAAGGAATTATTTCTAACCAAGCATGTATTGATAACGGTAAAGAAGCACCATGGTGGCTTGCTATACTCTTCCTCATTTTTGGAATGATTATTCCTTTAATTCCTAACTTTGTTTCCTTAAACAACGCTTATGGTTCTAGCTTCTTAGCAAATGGAACATTTGGCTTAGACGCTAACATTACAAAAGCTTCAGTCGCGTTAAAAAGTGAAGGAAAACATTTAAATGTTAGCAAAGGATTATTAAGTTATTCTGATACAACTCATAACTACAGTGATCCAATCTATACAAGCACTGATACAAGATATGGTGAATACAACTTCATGATGTATTACACAAACTTCAAGGGAAGCGATTTAAATAACTTCATCAACAAGTTAACAACTACCGAATATGTTCTTGATAGTAAAACTGTTTATGATAAAACAACCGATCCAAAAGGAGAAGTTAGTAGATACATTCCTTCATTCGTCGTTTTAACAGAAGACACTCTTGTTGCTGCTATTTATAAAAGCAGAAACACCAATAGAGCGGGAAATACTCCAGGTGGATTAAACTGGTTAAATACCGCTGAAGGCGACTTACTTGCTAGAGTTAATGAAGGATTAACTTCAACAACCGAAGCTGAAGTCGCAAATAATAAAGCAGATTGGGAAAAATGTTTCAATAGTTGGAGAGGAATCTTCAATGAAACATTCTTGATGCAAAAAGAAACCAATAAATGGAACACTACACTTATCTATTTAGGTGTTTACGCTGGTCTTATTATCTTCCTTGGCTTAATGTTATTCTTACTCACCAGAGGTAAGACAAACCCATTCAGTCAAACGCTCAACTTCTGGCACACTCAAAAAATTGCGTATTTCTTGAGCTTCACACCAGCAGTACTTGCTCTTGTTGTTGGATTCATCTTTGCTGGAAATATCTTCGGACAAATGGGATTCATCATGCTCATTTCCTTAAGAGCGATGTGGGCAAGCATGAGACAACTCAGACCAATTCAATAAGAAGTCTTTATGACTTCTTTTTTTACTAAAGGAGAGTATATATGGACGCACAAGAAGTAATCCTAACAAGAAAGTCCGTCAGAAGTTTTAAAGACACACCAATAGAAGATGAGAAGATTGAGCTTCTTATGAAAGCCGCTATGGCAGCGCCAAGTGCAGTAAATAGACAACCATGGGAATTCTATGTTGTAAAAAGCGAGGAGATGAAAAAGGAAGTTAATAAAGTTATTCCTTTTGGGAAATATAAATCTCCAATCATTGTTATTCCTTGTGTTAAAGAATCTGCTTCCATTCCTCTAGCGCATGATTTAGTTAATTGTGATTTAGGTGCCGCAAGCGAAAACATTCTTTTAATGGCGCATGCATTAGGTTTAGGTGCGGTTTGGTGTGCTGTATATCCAAATAAATTAACAATAAAAGGTCTTAAAAAGGCAATTAATATTCCAGCAGGGTTAACTCCATTTTCAGCAATATATGTCGGTTACCCAAGCGATGACGATAAAAGCAAAGTAAAAGATAAATACGACACAAAAAAAGTCAGAACAATCTGACTTAATTAATCTCCATAATCGGAGCCACGCGATTTATCTTCAACAAAGATTTGTAGAGGGTCTGTAATATCTAATAATTCAAGATAGATATAACCCTCTTTTTCTGTGAAATAATTTTCAAAATCAGCTACATAGATAACTTTTCTATTACTCATCACTCGATCAATCATTGATTGAACGATTAAATCATATTTATCTGGGTGTCTTTCTTTAAAACCTTGCAGCTGAGTAAAAACAACAGGTTCAACATAAAAATCATGCTCATCATCAATAATGAAATGAGGAGTAAACGGATTAGCAGGGTCCTTATCTAATTTAAACTGTTTAAATTCTTCGTAATTCATTTGTGGTAAGTCTCGTTATTTAATATTTTAAAGGCTCGATAAATTTGTTCAAGAAGAACTAATCTAGCAAGTTGATGAGGGAATGTCATTTTAGATAGAGTAATCGAAGCATTTAGACGCGCTTTTAATTCGTCGCTTAGTCCATAACTTCCTCCAATGACAAAGGATATATTTGCGCCACTACCTACAAGTTTTTCGTTTAAAAACGCTGCAAACTCTTCACTAGTGAATTCCTTTTTATTTAAATCTAAACCGATTAAATATTCGTTTGGTTTTAATAAAGACAAAACTCTTTTACATTCGTTATCTTTGGCTTTGGTTATTTCACTTTCAGATGGTTTGTCACTAATAGATTCATCTTTAACCTCGATGATTTGAACTTTAGCGTACCCACTTAATCTTTTAACGTATTCATCAACACCACTTTTATAGAAGTCTTTAATTTTGCCAATCGCATATATCTTAATTGTCATAATCTCCTCCTATAAGTGGTTCCCATTGATTAGCGCATCTAATTTTATATTTAGATAAGTCTAATCCTTTATATTGAAAAATCTTTTTATAAGCTTCTAAAGCAAGCTCTGGAGTATTAGCCTCTTCTGAAAGATGGGCTAACACTATTTCTTTGATTCTATCGCCAATAATTTCTAAAGTCGCAAAAGCACTATCCTCATTACACAAATGGCCATATTCAGACATAATCCTTTGAATAAGTAACATTGGTCTATTCGTATGTAATAATTTTTGTATATCGTGATTACTTTCAATGATGAGATAATCAGGGTTATAGATATAAGGTGTATTGCTAGATAAATAACATCCTGTGTCAGTCATATAAACTAGTCTTTCGCCATCGTTTTCAAGTAGGAAACCGCATGGATTAGTTGCGTCATGACTTGTAGGGAACGCTGTAATTTTAAAATCTCCAACCTCAAAAGGCTTAAAAATTTCAACTACATTACTAAGTGAACCAGGAATCGTTCCTTCTAATGAATACATCTTTTTAGGAGAGAATGATTTAATTTCTCTAAGATGATCCGCGTGATTATGAGTAATTAAAATTGCATCAACGTCTTTGATGGTTTTATTAAATCTAACAAGTTCAGTCTTTACTCTTTCAAGAGTAAGTCCCATATCAATTAAAAGAGTGGTCTTTGAGGAAAAGATCAATGTTGCATTCCCTTTTGAACCACTTCCAATAATATCAAAAAACATTTTAATTAATTGTTATCTTCAGCGATGGCGTTCATCGCTTCTTCCCATTCTCTACTTGGGGCGTCAAATCTTACATAATCCTTATGGAAGAATAAACGGCAAACACCGGTTTGGCCCGCTCTATTTTTGGCAACAATAACTTCGGTATATGAAGCATTGCCTGGAATTTGAGCACCAAGTTCTTTTTCTTTTTGAGCCTTTGCAAGTTCAAATTTCTCACTGTCAGTGAGTTGTCCGCCTTTTTTATTAGCAGCACTACTAGTCTTTTTATCAGCGTAATAGTCTTCACGATAAAGGAGGATAACAATATCAGCGTCTTGTTCAATGTTACCACTATCACGTAAGTCAGACATAACAGGTCTTTGAGAATCACGTTTTTCGACAGCACGAGAAAGTTGGCTAACTGCAATAACAGGGACTTTTAAGTCTCTCGCTAAAGCTTTTAACGCTAAAGAAATCTGACGAACTTCTTCTTGACGGCTATCAGGTGAACGTCCGTTTTTATTTGCAACTTGGACAAGTCCAAGATAGTCAACAATAATTAATGATAAGTCAGGCTCATGTGCTTGAAGTTTAGTTGATTTATTAATAATGTCATTAAGTTTAATTGATGGAGTGTCATCAATATAAATCTTGGTGTTAGCAAGTGTCTTAATTGAATTAAGAACTTTAACTCTTTCAGTAGCGGAACCTAATCGACCTGAATTAATCTTCTTAGCTTCAACACAGCTATCCATCGCCACTAAACGATTAAAGAGTTGCTCTTTTGACATTTCCAAAGAGAAAATGGCAACAGCTTTTTTAGAGTGAGTAGCAATCTTATGAGCAAAGTTTAAACAAATCGCAGTCTTACCAACAGCAGGACGCGCTGCAACAATAATTAATTCGCCAGGTTTGAATCCTTGTGTGATTTGATTAAGTTTGTCATAACCAGTAGAAACACCAATAACATCGCTATCATTATCAGCGTCTTGAAGTTTTTCTAATGATTCTTCAATGATTGGGGCAATTTCTTGCGCAGTAACGAAAGAAGAAATATGTCTTTTAGAAATACTGTCTTTAAATCTTGTTTCACTACTAAGAATGAAATCGTTAATGTTTTCAATTTCTTGAGTTCTATATTCAGTATCGATTCCTCTAATCGTAGTAAGCATCTTTCTTAATACTGAGTTATCTTGAACAATTCTAATATAGAAGGTAAGTGTACTAGCAGCAACGAATGTGTTTGTACATTCTCCTAAATATTTAGCGCCACCAATATTTTCTAATTCTTTAAGGTTGTCTAATTCTTCAGCAACAGTTAAAACGTCGACATCGACGTTTCTATTTGCTAAAGCAGAGATTGCTCTAAAGATTAATTGATGTTTTCCAAAAAAGAAGTCTTCTTCTTCAAGAGAAGTTAATATGTCTAGGCAATAGTCTTTTGAGAGCATTGCGCATCCCAAAACAACACGTTCGGCGTCTTCGTTATATGGTAATTCAGTTGTAACTTTTTTTGTGACTGGTTTACGTGCCGCCATATTAATTCCTTTCTGAAATATGGACTTTGATAACACCCACTACACCTTTATGTAATTCAATCTTAAGGGTGTAGATTCCAAGCATATCAAGTGGTCCTTTATCAATGAATTTTCTCTTATCAATAATGATGTTATATTTTGCTTTTAGTTCTTCTTCAACTTGCTTTAAAGAAATGGATCCAAATAGCTTACTATCTTTACCAACCTTAGCGGTAAATTCAAGGGTAATTCCTTTTAAAGTTTTCGCTAGCTCTTGGGCTTGTTTCTTAGCGTTTTCTTCAGCAATTCTGGCATTTTCCTTTTGATTTTCAAGGATTTCGACACTTTTCTTACTGACCGGAACCGCTAACTTATTTTTAAACAAAAAGTTGTTCGCGTAGCCATCGCTAACCTTAACTGTTTGGTTCTTTTTTCCAACATTTTTAACATCTTGTAAAAGTATAACTTCCATAATTAATTCTCTTCATTTCCTTGTCTCTTGTTCATGTCAGCTTTCGCTTCTGGCAAGTATTTTCTAATAACGTTAAGTAACATTTCTTCAACTTCAGAAACATTGCTCTTTAAGAATGTCGCAGCGGCAGAAGTAAAGTGTCCACCACCACCAAGTTTTTCACATAATTTACTGACATTAATAAGTCCGTCACTACGGGCAGAAATCTTAATCTCTTTACCACTAGTCTTACCAATGACAAAGGCAGCATGAATTCCTTTCATTGATAAACATGTATTAGCGGCTTTAGCAATTGAAGAAGCATCGTAGAATTGATTAACGTTAGCAATTGCATAAACAACACCATAGTCAGCGGTCTTAAGATTACTAACAATGTTTGTGGTTTCAATGTATTCTTCATAGTCATCTTTAAGTAAATCATCAGCAACAGAGTTATCCGCACCATATTCTTTAAGAATTGTGGATGCTTCAAATGTTCTAATACCAGTATTTTTACTCTTGTAGAATGAGCTATCGAGGAAAATACCAGAAAGCATAATTGTCGCGTATGTGGAATTGAGCTCAATACGAGGAGAGATAGAAGCGAATCTAATGAATTCAGTAATTAATTCAGAAGCACTACTAGCAGCTGGATCAATATAGTTAAAGACAGGAGATTCAATATATTCTTCCGCTCTTCTATGGTGGTCGATAACAACAACCTTATTAGTGTGGTCTAATAACGCTGGCGCCATAACCATGTTTGGAATATGAACGTCACAAACAACAACGAGAGTGTTACTCTTAACTAAACCAACCGCATCTTTTCCACTTACGATAAGATTTTCTAATTCATCACGGTTGAAACTACTTGTTAAGGCTGCTCTTGTTTTAGCTTCGGTTGCTTTTAAATCAACGACCAATTTAGCAGGGATCTTAACTCTTTCACAGATTGCTTTAACGCCCAAGCAGCTTCCTAAAGCGTCCATATCCATATTTGTGTGTCCCATAACAAGGACATTGCTTGCATTTTTAATCAAGTTGATAAGGGAGTCCGCTAAAACACGAATCTTAACTCTACTTCTCTTCTCCTGAGCTTCGGTTTTGCCACCATAGAATTCCATTTCTTTACCGTAAACAGAAACAACAACTTGGTCACCACCACGAGACATAGCAATATCAAGAGCGGCACTGGCAAGTTCATTTAACTTAACGACATCAGGGAAATCTCTAGCAATACCAATTGAAAGAGTAAGAGGAATATCTTCACCGAAAGAAACAGATCTCACTTTATCAACAATTGAGAAGTTATCTTCTTGCATTTTGCTAAACGCATCGAAGTTACAAAGCATTAAATAGTTACTATCTTTAAACTTACGAAGAAGGATTCCGTATTCTTTAGCGTAATCAAAGATAATATCTTTAGCTTTAGTAATAGTATCGTTATAATCGTCATCGCCTTTAATAACTTCATCATAGTTATCCATAGCGAGAATACCAACGACTGGGGCTTGTAACTTAGAATATGAATAAATGGATTCATAATCAGTTGTATCTTTAAAAATCCATAATCCAGCGTCACTTAAATATTTAACTTCATAGTTACGGTTATTAATAATGAGTTTAGCAACTTCATTTGAGTTCTTTTCTTTTAACGCTCTTAAGTCTTTTTGCCAATCAAAAATATTAAGGTCGATGACATCAATGTGTCTTTCTTTGAATAAATCGTTATGCCAAATGATAATATCATTCTCATCAGTAACAACTAAGCCAATCATCGCAAAGTTATATGCTTCTTGAACGTCACTACCAATAACTTCTGCAGCTTTTAAGTCAGTTTTATGACGATAAGCAGAAATTCTAATGGATGAAATCCAAAGCATAACAACATTAAAGGCAACGAGAGATGACGCTCCAATTGCGATATATTCAGGTTTACATATTTCTTTAATATTAAAGAAACCGTTGAAATAAATGACAACAAAGGCAATGAGTCCAACAATTTCTACCAAAATTGTTATAAAAGCTATCGTTCTAGCGTGGTTGATTTTCTTTTTCATAGTAAATCTATTATATAGGTACACGCGTAAGAAGAAAAGAAAAAAACAGGAAAACCTGTTTTATCAAATCATCAATTTTAACCTTAAAAATATATATTAAACTGCAAAGAAAATTGCATTCTTATGAAACGCTCCAAAAGCAAATCCAAACGCTAAGAAAATTGGCAAGTTTGAATACGCTTCAAATGTTGTTCTACCAATAAAAGAATCAACAGTTAGATTTTCGATATATCCATATGGGTTATAAATAATTACATTGTCATTAGCAATGTCAATACCGGTTATCACAGAAAAGTGAAGAGTCCATTCACCTTTATATTGAGCCGCCCATTCAACAGCGACAGGATTATTGTTTTTTAATGAAATAGCGACTTCTTTAAGTAGCACATCATTTTTTAAATAAGTATGTTTAACAAAACTTTTAGATGGTATTGAATTATTGATTTCTTTAAGGAATCCATTTGATGTAGAAGTCGAAACCGTGCGGTTTCTTGCGTCTAATTCATCCTCTGTGACCTTATTTCCATAATATGTAGACATCATCTCAATTGTTGCGTATCCACACGAAACATGTTGGGTCACAAGATCAACTCCAGTAACTTCAACTTTACTCGAATAAGTTGGATTGCTTTTTAAATATGAGTAATCACTTTTAATATCTAAAGACCTAATTCCAAAGATTGTAAAAGGAATCGCCACCGCTAAAACTAAAGCAGCAACAATCGAACTAATAACAATAATGATTATCTTTTTCTTATTTCTTTTCTTCATATTATTTCATCAACATGCGAATGACTTTTTCACATTCAATTTCATTCATAATTTTTGGAACTGGATAACCAGGATTACCTTCTTTAAGGGCTCTATTAACTAGAGTAGATATATCCTCTTCTTTGATAAAATCAAATTTCTCAGGAATATTCATTGCTCTATTCATTCTTCTTATTTCTTTTATAAACGCTTTCGCTTTATCCTCAATTGTCATATCTGGCGTAGTTATTTTTATTAAGTCCGCTAATTTAGAAAGTGGCTTATAAACTGAACTGCCATACCAATCTAGTACATAAGGGAGGATGACTGCATTAGCAAGTCCATGTGGAGTTCCATACATTCCACCTAAATTATGCGCAATAGCGTGTACATAGCCAACAAACGCTCTAGTAAATGCCGCTCCAGCGTAAAATGAGGCTTTAAGCATATTGCTTCTAGCTTCTATATCTTTTCCATTACTATAAGCTTTCTCTAAATTTTCATAAATTAAAACTGTTGCCTTTTCAGCATAGTTGATTGTTGACTTAACATTACTCTTACCAATATATGATTCAACAGCGTGAGTTAAGGCATCCATTCCTGTGGTTGAAGTGATATGAGGTGGTAATCCAATAGTTAAAGTTGGATCTAAAACAGCATATTTTGGTCTAAGACATGGATCACATATTGCGTTCTTCTCATGAGTGGTTGGATCAGTTACTACCGCGGCAAGTGTTGTTTCTGATCCTGTCCCAGCGGTTGTTGGGACCGCAAAGAAAGGAGGAATCTTCTTTCCAATTTTGAGATAACCTCTCATTTTACGAACTGATTTATGAGGTTTAACTACTCTTGCTCCAGCGGCTTTAGCACAATCCATTGGTGAGCCACCACCAAAAGCAATTATCCCTTGGCAGTTATTGTTTATATAGATATCTTTACATTCTTCAATATTAGGGATTGTTGGATTAGGTTGAACACCATCATAAACAAAATAAGCGATTTCTTGCGCTTTTAAGGCCTCAAAAAGTGAATCTAATAAATGAAGATTCATTAATCCTTTATCGGTTACAACAAGCACTCTATTAATGTTCTTACTTTTAATTAATTCAGGTAGTTTTGTGATTGAACCTTCACCTTCAAGAAGAAATGGCTCAGACCAATCCATAAACATCATCCCAAACTTAAGGACTTTTTGATTGATGCGATACCAACACTTTTTAATTGCCCAAAGCATATTACTACTCCACTAATTATAGATTCCCACCATTATTCTTGATAACTTCTTTGTAGAACTCAAATGAATCTTTTTTAATTCTTTCTTTAGTTTGATAATCGATATAAACTAGTCCAAATCTTCTTTGATATCCACCAAACCATTCGAAATTATCAATAGCGGACCAATAAGAATATCCTCTAATATCAACGCCATCTTCATATGCTCTTCTAAGATTCTTTAAATATTGTTTAATGAATTCAATTCGAGGTCCATCATGGACTTTTTTATCTTCTGAAACAATATCAGTAATTGCAGCACCATTTTCAAAAATGAAGATTGGTAACTTATATCTTTCATATAACATTTTAGTTACCCAATACATTAACTTTGGATAGACGTTCCAGTCCATACATGTTTTAGGATTTCCAACAGGGTGATAAACAGTTTTATATCCACCATTACCATCACTAACAACCGGATCTCCTGTATACATATTAAAGCCAAAGAAATCGATTGGAGTGGAAATAATTTTCATTTGTTCTTCACTAATATATGGCCTTTCTTGCTCGTTATTGAGTTCATTATAGCCATCTGGATATTTGCCAAACACAATTGGATCTGCCCATAAAGAGGCTTTCCATATATTTGTTTTTTCATATTTAAATAAAGCGAGTCTAGCGGCTTCGATATCACTTGGATTATTGTCATCGTTAGGTGCAAAGAAACCAAATGTAAGGGCTGTACCAACTTTTCCACCATTGTCTTTAATATATCTAGCTGCGTAGCCATGCGCTAATAGGAGATTATGAATGATTTGTAGTCTTTCTTTTTGCGAATATTTAGCGTGTAAAGGAGCTCCACCCATCTCATAAGCACATGCTGGTTCATTAATTGGAATCCAATGTTTGACTCTATCTTTATATCTATCAACTAAAATCTTTGTATATTCTAAAAACCACATAGGACTTTCATCATTAAGCCATCCACCTTTTTTGGTTAATTCGTGTGGATAGTCCCAGTGGAATATCGTGACATATGGTTCAATATGATGTTTCTCTAGTTCGTCTAATAAACGGTCATAAAACTCGAAACCTTTTTCGTTTATTTCACCAACTCCATTAGGCAATATTCTTGTCCAAGCAATTGAAAAACGATAAAAATTAACTCCTAATTCACTAATAAGAGAAATATCTTCTTCCATATGATGATAATGGTCACAACCATCATCACCAGATTGGTTTTCATAAACAAGACCATCAGTGGTTGGGTATAAGTCCCAATTTGAAACACCCTTCCCATCTTCTTTAGAAGCGCCTTCAATTTGGGCTGCTGCAGTAGCTACTCCCCATAAAAAACCTTCTCTAAATTGTTTGTTTGCCATAATAGTCACCTAAGTCTAATATTAGTTTACTCTATATAATAGATATTTAGTGAAATAATTCTAAAAACCAATTAAAATAATTGTATTAATTAAAGGGGAAATAGTATGAACAAATATTATAAATTAGTGTTTGTCTATCCAGATGGTCACATCGAAGAAATACAAGACCAATTCTTTAAAGGAAAAGAGGCATTAGATTATGGTAATAACTTATTGAATCAAGTCAAATACACAGAAGGTGTATTACCAAGAGGTTCATTTGACGACGATTTCGGATTCAAAAAGAAACAAGACCCTTACTATATGATTGTCGAAGTTGATGGCAAAAAATATAGCATGGTTTACGATAGCCGTTCTAATTAATTCATATAATTTTTATGAAAATAATGGCCAGTTTAGCACTAGCCATTTTTATTTATAAATTACTTAATTCTTAGACTTCTCAAATATGCTTTGTGATCTTCACTAACACGATAAGAGTCAAGCGCTTTTTGTATGGCTTTATTATGTATTGAAGCAGTAAAACCATGATCTTCAATCACTTTGATAAATGATTCATAATTTTTCGCTAACCCGGTAGCGAGATACCAGGCAATCATCATTTGAACATAATAATCATCAAGTTTTACTTCTTTAACTATTTGAAGATGCTCTTCCTTAAAATCTTCTCCAAGATAATAATTCATTAAGCACTTAACAGCATATCTTACTCGATATACTTCATTGCTTTTAAGCCACTTATAAATTTCTTTAATTAGTCTGTCTTTATATTTATTCAAATATTTGTTACATATCGAATCACACACTGACCAATTAGAAACATATGGAAGAAAGATATCAACTTGCTTAATAAAGTCATCATAATCTTTGATGCTAGAAATAATAAAAGCGTGCAAAATATTCTCTTCGTGATATTGATGTGGCAAAGTTTTTAAGAAGGATTCTTTTTCAAAAGAGCCGAGTTCTTTCGCGTATTTTTTCAAAATTGGTAATCTCACACCGATAAAAGTCTTTTCATCAACATTAGGAATTAGAGGCAAAGTAAAAGCGCGATATTTCGTGTCAACGTGTTCAAATATAAAGTGTTGAATATCAGTCATAAATCACCTTTAGTTATTTCCAAATAATAATGCTGCTATTACAAGTATTTGTTTTCTATTTAAAGAAGTAGGGATTTCATATTGTTCACTCAAATCATACACTTTAAGTAACCCGCCACTGATAGAAGCATAAAATCCACCATAAATTTTATTTAAATTACTTCCTGATAGTTCAAATAAATAACTGCCAAAAGCTTCTCTAATTCTATTCCCAGATATTTCATATACTGGTCCGCTGCCACTTCTATTAACCATATTCCCTTCAATACGATAATAAGTATTAGAACGCATATCTAATATTTCTTCTTCACTAATTCTTAAAACAGGTCCATAACCAATTCTTTTAACGTAGCCTGATCAACCAGAAAAACTTCTTGCTACTCTTCTATTCTCGTATGTTACTTCACTACGAGGACTATAATTGTTTTTGGGCTCCTCTTTTATTTCGGTAGGTTCTTCAACTACTTCAACTGATTCTTCTTTTATTTCTTTAACACTATTTTCTATAACAGTGTTGCTTTCATCTATTTTCTTCTTTTTTTGAAATAGACTGATAAAAGCAAAGATTAAAAAAGTAACTAAGAGAACTGATCCAATAATTAAAAATACCAATCCTAAAGTTGGAACAGGGTTGTTATTAATATGGCTATAAATTAACGAATAACCACCATAAACGGTTAATACAAGCGCAAGAACTAACCAAGTCCAATTAAAATACTGTCGTCTCATAGGATTATTTTAAAATAAAATTAGTAAAGCAGGTAGAATAAATATCCACCGGACAATCCGGTGGTTTTTCATAGTCGGGCAGATATTAGCCCTCTATTACTAGCCGCCCCTCTCAAGGGCG
>JBGURM010000099.1:0-29216 GCA_045132035.1 Bacilli bacterium | reverse complement strand
GTCGAGTTTAACTTTGATATCATCGTTTTCGCCAGTGACATATAATTCGCCATTTTTAAATTTGCAATTTAAGAAATTCATTGCAGGGTTGCCAATAAATCCACCAACGAACATATTGTTTGGATTGTTATACACTTCTTTAGGAGTTCCAATTTGTTGAATATAGCCATCTTTCATAATGACAATACGATCCGCCATAGTCATCGCTTCGGTTTGGTCGTGGGTAACGTAAATAGTAGTAGCGTTAACCTTTTTATGAATCTTAATAATTTCAGAACGCATTTGAACACGTAATTTAGCGTCCAAGTTACTTAATGGTTCATCCATCAAGAAAACCTTTGGAGTTCTAACAATCGCTCTACCTAACGCCACTCTTTGACGTTGTCCGCCAGAAAGTGCTTTTGGTTTTCTTCTTAAATATTCTTCAAGCGCTAATATATTAGCGGCTTCATTAACCCTTTTAACGATTTCTTCTTTAGGAAGGTTTTTCATTTTTAAAGCAAATGCCATATTATCAAAGACAGTCATATGTGGATATAAGGCATAGTTTTGGAAGACCATTGCAATGTCTCTATTCTTTGGATGAACATCATTTACTACTGTTCCATCAATAATGATTTCGCCACTTGTAATTTCTTCTAATCCAGCGAGCATTCTAAGGGTGGTTGATTTTCCACAGCCAGATGGACCGACTAGAACGATAAATTCTTTATCCTTCACATCTAAATTAAAATCAAAAACAGCTTGAACATTATTGTCATAAATTTTGTTCACATTAACAAATTTTACATTTGCCATATTAAAGACCAATCCTAACTACTTTATTATATTCAAAGAAATGGCAAAAATGAAAAGAAAAATAAAAATAATTTTCAAAAAAAGTCAAAAAATGTGCTTTCTATATGCGCTGTGTAGTGTGTGTAGTGTACGTTTTATAGAATTACATTGTTATTTTTAATTGTTATAAAAGATATCATGTATGTGTAACTGGAATTATTTTCAAAATACTCAAAAAAAAGAAAATTATTTTCAAAATTATTTAACTTTATTTCGCTTTTTGCTATAGTAATTTTGTATAGAAGCATTTTTGCTTTTGATATGAGGTGTTTTGTATGAATAAAAAGTTATTTGCTTTATTGCTTGTTATTCCGTTTTCGTTTTCAAGCTGTGGCGTGCACGTTTCTCAAATTGTTTGGGACGCAAACATTGACCAATGGTATGACGCAAACAATAACGAAATTAATATAGATGAAAAGGTCACTATTCGTTGGTGGACTTGGGGTGGTAGAGCAGCCGAAATTATTTTTACAAATATCGCAAAAACATTTTCAGAAGAAGTTGATCCAAACATTAATGTTGTATATACATGTCATCCATCTTCTTCTTATTTAACTAAATTAACAAACTCTGCAAACAATCTTCCTGATTTATTCTTCTTACCTGACACAGATTTCTATAGATATGCATATACTGGTGTTATTTGGGATTTCTCAAAATATATTACTGATGAAGAAATCAGTGATGTTTGGGAAGATGCATATGAAAGATATTTATATAATAGAGAAACAAAATTAGTTGGTAAAAGCGAAGGTGCAGGCCTATACGCTCTTCCAAAAGATATCTCAACATTTACTCTTTGTTATAACGAAGACTTGCTTAAAAAAGCATGTAAAGAAACTGAAGGAATTACATATGAACAAATATATTCCGAATATCTCAATGACAAAGTTGCAATGACTTGGGAAAAATTCATTGAATTAGGTCACTTAATCCAACCATGGTGTAAGAAAAATAGTAAACAATTTTTGTCTCACTATGAACTCAATCCAGCTTTATTCTCAAATAACGCTGACTTCTTAAATGATGATGGAACAGAATCAAGAATTGATGAGCCTCAATTTGCTGATGCCCTTGATTTTATGCATTCTCTTGCTTTCGAACATTCTTTAATGGCGGGCGCAGCTGGAAGTGATACAACAAAAGGTTACAACTCTTTCGTTGCCCAAACATCAATGTTCTCATTCTTTGGTCCATGGGATTGTGAAAACTTCTGGGGCGTTACAGCTGAAAATCCTCGTGGAATGGGGTTTGAAGTTAAGCTATTACCTGTTCCATATGGTCCTGGTGCCGATAAAGTTTATGGAACAGAAGATGATGGATATAGCTGTGGACAAATTGGATCTGCTGGATATTGCATTTCCGCTAAAGACACAACAAGTAATTTACAACGTGCTGCTGCTTTGAAGTTCTGTAAATGGTTAACAACTTCAGAAGAAGCTCAACGTGAACTTTATAAAAAAGGAACACAAGTTCCAAATTTAAAACATATGGAAGACGAATATGTTGCCTATGGTGAAAAACAAATTACTACTTACGATGGTTCAAAAATATCTGCCACTCCATCTAATTTGTCTGTTTTCCTTGATGTCATCAACGGAACATCTGAAAACGATAGAATTGGTGGAAGAGCAAAAACCGAAACCCGTATTTTAACAAATGAATATAAACTCGATTGGGCAAGTGTTGTTGGTGAAACAAAATTCTGGTCTAGAAGAGACGCTAAAGGACAAGAACTAGTCGATGCTTTCCGTTCAACATTGCAATCTCGTATTAATGACTCCAATAATGCTTTAGGAAGAAAATAAAATGACTTCTTATGTTAACACAGTTGAAATTGATGGTTTTACACCTATCAGCAAAACTGTGAAAAAGCGTAAAACTAGTAAATTATTAAGAAAAGAAAGAGCAGTGGCGTTTTTGTTCATACTCGCACCTGTTATCAGCTTTACTATTTTTACTATCATTCCAATGTTTGTGGCATTGTTCTTATCGTTCTTGCATTATGATCCACTAACAATGGAATATACATTTGCTGAAAACTATGGTTTTAAAAACTACATAGATTTATTTGATTTATCTGGTCCGACAGGTAGGGAATTCCTTAAATGTGTAACGAATACCCTTGTTTATATCATTGAGGTTCCTATCGCGATTGGATTGGGTTTGCTCTGTGCAGCTTTAGCAAATTCAAAAGGATGCCGTAAATCCAATACTGTTTATCGTGTCCTTTTATATTTACCAACAGTTTGTAGTGCAGTTGCGGCTGGTATCATTTGGAGAGTTATTTTTGCTTATGATGATACAGCTGGAATTAAATACACTGGTATCATTAACGCTATTTTCGGCAACAAATGGAACTTCCTTGGCGATGATAATTTAGTTTTAGTCGCTATCATTTTGAAAAACTCAATCAACGGCATGGGAAGTGCGATGATTCTTTATTATGCTTCAATGTGTAATATTTCTAAGGAATACTATGAAGCTGCTGAAATGGATGGCGCTAGTGGATTGAGACAATTTGCGCATATCACTTTCCCAATGCTTACTCCGGTTACGTTCTATCTACTTATTATGCGTTTAGCGGGGTGCTTGCAGAGTTATTCTGATGCAAGAATTTTTGCTGCTGGTAGAGGAAGAACAATTGTTTATTTCATTTGGGAATATGGAATCAATTCTAGTGGTGGAGCGAGCTATTCTCTTGCTAGTGCTGCTGCGATTGTTCTAGGTGTAGCTATTATGGCGATCACTATCATTCAATTCAAATTGTCAAATAAGTGGGTGCTTGATTTATGATGGAAAATAATAATCACAAAACTTATTTCTATTATCTTCGTGAGAGTAGTACCTCAAATAATGAAGAGATTTGGGTTGTTGATGAATCACCAACTCCATTTGATGGTTATGTTGAAGAATCGTTAGTTAAAGAAGAAGATAGATTAGCCTTACAAAAATATCTTTCTAGTGGACATGCTCCTAAAAAAGAAAAGGTCAAGGAAAAAGAGAAAATAGGCAGGCTCTGGCTTGTTAATGAAAGAGAATTGGTCTTTAGACAAGTAATAGAAAAAGAAGAAAAACCAGTTAGAGATCCTAGTGTTCCTCTAACAGAAAAAGAATTAAAAGATCGTCGTGATAAAGTTAAAGATGTTATTTCCGCTATCGCTAGTAATTTAATTTTAGCGTTCCTTTCTTTCCTTGTTTTATTCCCGCTTATCTATATGGTGTTCTCTTCATTTAAAACACCTATTGAATACGTTGAAAATAAAGCAGGATTATTCCCAGAGAATATATTTAACTTTGAAAACTACGAATTGATTTTAACTCAAGAGAACCTCCTTGTTGGCTATAAAAACACCCTTATTATTGTTGTTGCGGTTATTCCTTGTGGAACATTCTTTGCCGCTATGGCAGCGTTCTCTTTTGCTAAATTAAAACTACGAAGTAAACAATTCTGGTTATTATTCCTTTTAAGCGGAATGATGATTCCTGGAGCAGTTTTGCTTATGCCAAGATTTATTGCGTATAACATTATTCACTGGTATGACACGCTTCTCCCATTAATTGTTCCTCATTTATTTATACACGTAGGGACTATGTTCTTCTTCATTCAATATATGAAAGGAATTCCTTCTGAACTATTTGAAGCTGCCAAGATTGATGGATGTTCTACATTTAGAATGTTTGTTCAAATTATGATTCCGCTTCTTTTACCAGCTATTGCCGCACAAGACATTTTCTGGTTTATGGGAATATGGAACGACTTCTTTGCTCCATCCATTTACCTTGAATCGAGAGCAAATAAAACCCTTCAAGTATTAATGCATTCAATTTTCGAAACCAATATGGGCAACTGGGGACAAACAAAAGTCTTTGCTGGCGCAGTATTAAGTTGCTTACCAATGATTGTTGTTTATTTGATTTTACAAAAATTCTTCATTAAGTCGATGTCTATTGGAGCGGTTAAGGGATAAAATATGGCTCACACAATTAAAAAGATTATCAGTACAATTGGGATTGCTCTATCAACAACCGCTTTTACTGTTGGAGTTGCTTCAGCAACTTATTTAAGTTATATCAATCAAAAACAAACTAGTAATGTTCAATTTGATTTTGATAGTGAAAATGTCCCTGATCACGAAGTTGTGATTGATGGAATAAAAGACTCACAATATGGTTCCACACCAATCCTATCTTTTGGTGTAAATAGCAAAGCTGTCAAATTGTATTTTTATCGCACAAAACAAGCGATGTATATGTATTTTGATGTTGATGATTCAACCGTTACAACAAGGGCCATTGGCGATAACAACGCTCAAGATGAAGACGGCATCGAAATGAATATTGATGTTCTTCTTAATGGAGGAAACGCACCTCAAAAAGATGATTTAAGAATCTATTTGGCCGCTAATGCGAATAATTATTCAAAAGTTATTAGAGGAACAGGAACAGATTGGGATACTTCAACACTAATTGGTTTTGGTGCAACGATGTGTACTTCCTTTAAGGAAGGAACAACAGTTAATGATAATACCGGAGATCCTGATGCTGGATATTGTATTGAATATCGAATCCCATATGTTTCTTTCTTTAATGGCGCTAACGAAAAAACTCCTTTTGGATTCTCTTTTGTTCAAACGGTTTTAGATGACTATTCAGGAAAAAGAGATAGAAAAGGTATGGGTGGTCACCCAACATTTAAAATTCCTAATGCTGATATCCCTTCTTGTTATATAGTTTTATACGGAAATAGTTTCTATACGAGAAGTCAATTTGAAAATCTAGCAACCGCAAACAAATCTTCTGTTGTAGGAACTGTTATTGATTCTTCTAATACCCCTTTATCAAATGTTCGTGTTGAAGGATATTATAGCAATGATACGAGCAGGAAATATGTGAGCAAAACTGATAACAATGGTAATTTCATGTTTGAAAACATTAAATCAGAAAGCGATTTTGTTGTTACAGCCTCTAAAACCGATTATTTAGATACAACATTGATTTATGATAAAAATAATTTAGCCTTAGCTAATGGCGCGGAATATAGTCAAACATTTACGATGCTTGCTTCTGATTCTGAGACAGCACAAGTTTCAGGCTCCCTAACCGCGTTTACTGGTGATGCACTTTCAAATTTTAAAGTTTCAGTTCTTGGGCATCCAAATATTACTGCTAAAACAAATAGTAGTGGTGAGTACACAATTAATGTTTATAAAAACGTTGAGAATGTTTTGATGTTTGAGAAGAGCGGTTATGAAAAACAATATATGCATTCTGATGGCTTATCTAATGTTGAATCCTTTGAGATGCGTAAGAGCACAACAACAATTATTTCACCTAAAAAAGCATCTTTAATTTCTAATTACGCAACAGTTGAAACTTCAAGATGTTCTTCTTCAGTTTTTGTAAAAGCACTTACTCCTTATGAAATTGTTGATGGAGAGTTTGTTTTAATTAATTTTAATAATGGCAACTACAGCTCTTTTGGTAGTAACTATCGTAATGGAGACTATGAAATTAAATATGATGGAAAAGATGTTTTCTTTAGTGAATATAATGAAGAAACCACCTCTTTTGAATATAATCAACAAAAATCTAGCCAAATAAAAGTTAACAAAAAAACAAATGTTCTTGTTGAATATTCTTTCGACATTCCTTTCTCAATTATGGATTTAACATCAACAAGTGTGTATGGATTAGCGGCTGCGTTCTTTGACGGTGCAAAATATCAAGAATCTGTTGCAAACAAAGATATTGTTAAAGATGAGTATATTGATTTCTATTCAACTGCAACTTATATGAGATTTGACAAATCAGGAAATCCATATTTTGCTCCAAACAACAAAGAAAACGACTTCTTATATTTCTATCACGCTGTTGATGGAGCGCTCGAAGAAGACATTCCAAATAACGCCGATCTTGTTTATGCTACATATACTAGAGACAATGATGGCTTAAATATTGAAGTTACAGTTAGCAGTGGATTTGATATGCACTTTAATCCACGTTATTTGACAGGGCTCGAAGCAATCAATGTCATTCTTAATCTTGATGGAAATAACCTTGATGCTTGGAGAATGTATAAAGATGGTCTTGATTGTTATGACATTAACTTCAGAATCTATAGTGACAACACAATTTGTTATGCAAATTCATATGATTTTAAGTCCCAAGGAAGCAACCAATTGTGGTGGAGTGATAAATCACATAACAATGGAACCGCTAAAAACTTTATTATCGATGCCCAAAAATTAGATAGCAAAAACTATGAAGCAATCAATGAAAAAGGATGCTTTGTTTATAAACTCCATTTCACATATGAAGAATTAGCTATTATTGCTGGTGCTCCTAATAATGTGACACTTAGCAAATCAAGTCCTATTTCAATGCTTGTTTATGAAGTAAGTGAAACATCTAAGACAACAATTAGGTTCTACACATCCAGCGGTGATGGTTGGATTTATAAAAATAATAAGTTTGTAAAGACTGTTGGAACATTTTCCAATCAAGCCAATTACATTAGTTTAAGTTAAGGAGTAAGAATATGAAAAAAAGTCGTTTATTATTCGTTCTTGCATCCTTAGTTATGGTTGTTGGATGTAATCAAAATGCAGATAGTTATAAAGAAGATACTCCAGCAACAATGGATGATGTCTCTTTCCCTGATGATAGTGAAACAACACCAAGACCAGGCTCAGTGACTCTTCCAGAAGATGGTAGTGAAGCTGTTGCTCCACTCAACTTAGATGGATATGTGCCTAATTATTATTCTAATAATAGTTTTAACGATCTCCCGGCTCAATGGAGTGGCTACGGAATTCACTCCCCATCAATTTTCAAATATAAAGATTCATATTATTTATATCAGTCAACTCCTGATAACAACGTGGGCATTAAAGCATATAAATCAAAAGATTTAATAAATTGGTCTATTATTGATTCTCTTAATAGCGCTGGATATGTTACAGGAAAAGTTAAAGAAACATTTGCAGCTAAAAACCCTAGAGTTGTTTATTATGAAGATGAATTCCACTTATATTTCTCTACTCCAAAAGGATACAAGATGTTTAAATCTTCTTCTCCTGAAGGACCATTCATTTATGAATGTGATTTGAATTATTCTCAAATATATACCGGATCAATTTTTGTTTCTCCATCATCAAAAATCTATTTTGTCAGTGGAGGAGAAACTGGTGCCTATTTATATGAAATGAAATCGATCAACGAAATCGATTACAGTACAAGAGCTCAAATAAACGCGACTGTTACTGATGAATATAAAGGCGCGACTAATCCTGTTACTAACCCTTCTTTAATTGATATTGATGGAACATGTTATTTAACTTATTCATTACAAAGCGAGAACTACTTATCGTATAGAAGCAATGTTGTTAGTGCGGTTAATCCTGATTATTCTTCAGCAAATAAATTAGCGGAATCCTTCTTTAATCAAAAGAATGAACCTCTATTAATTAATACCAACTATCAAAACGGAGATGTGGCTCTTGGCGACTTAGGAATCGTTGAAGGCCAAGATATGCTTTCTTATTATGGCTATTATTCATCGATGGATAAGGACGGAGTTAGACATTTCAATATTTCTCCATTTTATTATTCAGGCGCGAATATTGCTTTCGCACATCGAGAAACCGATTCTATCTTAGAAAGGCAAGAATTAAGTGAAATCAACCTTTCTTATACTGGAGAAGAAAAGAGATTTACTCCTGATGATTTAGGAGACAAATACACATTGGTGTCTTATTTTAAAGACATTGATGAAATTTATGTTGGCTATAAATCAAACAACAATACTTATGTGGTGTCCATTGATAAAGAAAACAAGAAAGCCTCTCTAGTTGTTAGAGAAAATGGATTATCATTCGTTGCTAATGAAGTAAATGTTTATAACGATAACCACATTGTTAAAGTCATTAAAGATGAAAAGCTTCGTATTCAATTAGATGATATGACACTTCTTGATGAAGAACCAAAATCATTTGTGACTAACAAATTTGGCTTTAAATACAATTCAAATTCTGTTGTTGAAAAGACGTTATTTAGTGAAAAAACCGCTGAAGAAGTCCAACGAAACGTCTTTAAACACGGTGAAGCAATTATACCAGCGGAGACATATGATAAAGCCAATTCTTCAATCGTTGATGCTAATAACATAAAAGTAGTAGATAACAAATTTGATGATCTATATGGAAGCAAATATTTAGAAATGAAATCATTCCGTGACTACGCTAGATATTTGGTTGATGTAAAAGAAAATGGTCGATATGGTGTTGAGCTAGTGTTTAACTCTTCATTTACAAAATATAATTGCGCTCTTGGAATTCGTTTAGGTAATAACAATGAATATGTTTATCAAACAAAAACAATAGGCGAAAGTGGTTTTGTTAGAACTTTGACTTGCGAATTTAATGTTAACAAAGGCGCTAATGAATTGTTAATTGAAAATCTTTCTAAAGGAGCACTTAAACTTGTTTCTCTAAGATTAATCAAAGTTAGTGAATTTGTTCCAAATTATGAGAATGCTTTAGATTCCTTTGCTACAAAAGGTGTCCATTATGTTACAGACTTTTTGATTGATGATGAATATCGTTGCCATAGAACATATGAAAACGCGAATACTTTCGCCTATGTTGGTGATAACACATTTACCGATTTTGAATTAGATGTTGAAGTTGCGTTCTCTGACGCCGTTATGATTACTGGATTTGTGACTATCGGGTTTAGATGCGATAACTATGTCACAAGCGTTGTAGATAATAACGAAAGTTCAATTGGATATTTCTTGGAAATATCTCAATATTCAATTGATTTAGTCAAACATCAATATGGTAATGGTGTAACTTTCGCAAGTGAGGCGCTATCTAATAAAAACAACGTTTTCCAATCGTATCGAATCATCGTTAATGGAAATTCAATCAAAGTTTATAGAGGCGAAACTTTAGTCTTTGATGTTGTTGATGCGTTTGCTATTAGTGCTGGCAGATTAGCGTTTGGCTCTTCTGACGCGGTTGGAATGATTCGTAATATGTCTGTTAAGGCAGTTGAGGAATAGGGGGTCATTATGAAAAAAAATAGATTAATTTCTTTCTTGTTTGTTCCTTCTATGCTTGTTGGTTTAACTGGATGTAACAGCAATGCTTCTTATGGTCCTGTTGAGGAAAATAAAGGAACTACAGCTACATATAATGTTTCTTATTATGACAATTCTCAATATAGTGATTACCACGCTGATGGGGCATCTTCTATTGCAAATCAATGGGAAGAATATGGTTTATCATCTCCATTTATTATGAGATTTAATGGGGAATATTATTTATATGCTTCTACAAGTGAAAACAGCAACGATAGTGGTGTTAGAGGTTGGAAGAGTAGCGATTTAGTTAACTGGGAGACTATGACCGGAGAAGGACTACCTACTGGTTATGTTGTTGGTAAAGATAAAGGGGCAACCTTTAAAGCAAGAGCCCCAGAAGTTTATTACTATAATGGTTACTTCTATATGTATGAATCAAATAACGGAGGAGTTGGACACTTTATCTTACGTAGTAAAAAACCTAATGGTCCATTCACCTCTCTTAATCGTTCTAGTTTGGATTCAAAAAGAGATGGCACCATTTTCTTTGGTGCAAATGATAACCCATTTTTCATTACAGGTGGAAAAGGACAAATCAGCATTTCCACTATGCAATCAATGGAGTCGATTCTTGATACTGAAATTAAAATTAACGGAACTGACAGATATTCTGATTTAAATACTGATTCACCATCTTTGTTCTTTCACGCTGGGAAATATTATCTTTTATATTCTAGCGGTTATGACACTTTAAATAGTTATCATATTAACTATTCAGTAAGTGATGGATGGGACGATGAAACACCAAGTGGATTAGCTAATTCATTTAGATATGGCGCTACCGACAAATTAATGGTCAATACTGATAAGAGTGAAGGCGCTGTTGGGCTTGGCCATCCTTCTACTGTTTTAGGTCCAGATTTAGATAGTATCTATATGGCGTATGATTCTATTGATGACGCAGAAAAGAATATTCATAGTTATAATTTAGATCGATTATTTGCTAGTGGCGATTTATTGACCGCTAAACACAATTTAAATAATTCCATTGTTCCAGATAAAGCAGTGTTTTCTTCTAATGATGAAACTGGATTAATTCATACTAATGAATATTATTTCGCTGATGGAACAACAAAAGATTCTTACTCAGTTGAATATAACTTTTCTAAAGGACAAAATAGTGAATTTGTCTTCTCTTATCTTAATGATAACAACTATTCTTATATCGCTTTTGACGCTACATCATCAATCAGTATTCATCAAAAGAAAGATGGTGAAGACAAATTAATCAAATCTGCTGAATTTTATAATCTGTATAGTAATGATGATTTACACACCATTCGCATTTCTTATCGCGAAGATAAATTAGATGTTTTCTTTGACAATTCTTTAAAGATTAAAGCTGATAATCATTTTGTTAAAGGCAAGGTTGGTTATAAAAAAGGTGGAGATTTAAAGATTTATCACACCTCATATTCTAATGTTGGTGGTGGATTATCTGATAACAAGGCTATTAAACAAGCTGGTTTAGATATTCCTACAGCACTTCATATGGTGAATAACCAAGTTGAAGATGTTGAATCATATAAGTATGACAAGCTTCATACTGGTGTTATTGATTTTGCAAGCGTTTCATATGTTTCTTTAAAACATAATGATTTCGCTAGATATCTTATTGATTTTAAGAAGAGTGCGACTTATGGGGTTGAATTCTTAATTAACAAAAACAGTAATGGAAAATCGGTTATTGTTGAAGTTGACGATAAAGAAAATATCACATTAGACCTCCCGTATAATTATTCTTGTGGAGAATATACTAAAGTTGTTGCTGGAGAGATAAACATTAATAAAGGAGTCCATCAATTTAAGATTCAAGGACTTAACGATTCCTTTGATTGCGTTTCATTTAAATTAATCGAAAAAGCAGAAAAAGATTTATATATAAATGCCTCATTAAAAGACGAAGCTAATGTTAGAGGATTTAAATTCGGTAGTGACTCTTCTTGGAATTTCACTAACGGAGCAATATCTTCGCTCGCTAATAGAAGAAACATCGCTTTAACTGAAAACAAAAACATTACTGATTTCGATTTAAGTGTCGATTTAGCGTTGACTGGCGATGATTCCATCTTTAGAGAATCTGATGAAAGCGGTATTGCTTTTAGATGTACCGAATACGGTGATTATTCTATCTACGCTGAAGGATATACCGATATCAATATGACAACTGGAAAGAAATATGATTTGCGTGGCTACTACATGGCCTTTACTCCTAGAAAAGTGATTCTTTATCGTATGGATTTAACTGAAAGAAGTTCAGTGGTTATTAGTAACATTAGATTCTCTTTCGGTTCAAAAAAAACAAAAACCATCACTTTAAAAGCAAGAGGATCGAGATTTGATTTGTTTGTAAACGGCATTCTCGTTAGCACATATTACGATGAACTTTGTTACTCAAGTGGGTCTGTCGGACTTTACGCAACAGGATCTGAATCTTCATATTCAAATTTCAAATTATTAACTAAATAAAGGATTAGTGATTATGGATAAACAAGTTATTTTTTACGATAATACTAGATTTAACAATTTTGATTTAGGCGGACTCGATAAGAGCGTTGTCAAAGGACAGTTTCCTACTGGATGCGCTGATCCATATATCATGCGTTATAACGGAATATATTATTTATATGTAACCACTAGTGGATTAACAAACCATGGCTTACGTGCTTGGAAGAGTAAGGACCTACTTAACTGGGAAAAATGCCAAGGCAAAGGACTTCCGGAAGGATATGTCGTTTCTCCTAAAGATGAAAACGGAAGATATACTCAAAACGCATACGCTCCAGAGGTTTATTATTTTAATGGAAAGTTCTACATGATTATTTCTCCTGGTCCAGAAGCTGTCTCTCCTTATAGGGGTCACCGTATTTTAGTAGCGGACACTCCAGAAGGACCATTTGAGGCTCATTCTGAACAAATTGACAAGAGAATTGATGGAACATTGCTTATCGATGATGATGAGTCAATTTATTTTGCTCACGCTACTCCGTTTGGTATCACAATTCATGAATTTAAAGATATGAAAGAATTAGGCGAAGGAGCGTTAATCAAAGCCACCGATGGCACTGGTGCGTGGACAGAAGGCCCAGGAATTACTAAAGTCAGAGATTTTTACTATATTACATATACTGGGTGTCACTATCAAACACCTGGCTATCAAGTTATTTATGCAACAACAAATAAATTAGACAAAACAAATATTCAAACTATTGCGGATTCATTTAAAAGAGGCCCATCCCGTATTGTGCTTTTGAATTGCGACAAAGATGAAGGACATGTTGGATTAGGACATTCGATTAATTTCATGGGGCCAGATTTAGATAGCTATTATATCTGCTATCACAATCTTGATGTTTTATATGAAGATGGAATGACTCATCGTTCATTTAATATTGATAGACTCCTCGTTAATCATGGTTTTATGACTTCTGTTCATAACAAAGAAGGTTCTATCTATCCTCATTTTCCTAGATTACATTCATATAATCTTGAAGGGTTTGAAAAAGTTAAAGAAGGACTATATTTGTCTAAATTATTAAGTAACAAAAGATTCACTTGTGAATTTAATTCATCTAATGGTGGAGAAGTAAAATACCTGTTTTCTTATATCGATAATAAGTGTTATTCGTATGTTTTTGTCGATTATAAAAATAAACAAATTAAGGTTGTTCAGGTCTTAGATGAGAAAGAAAACGTTCTTGGAGAAAGCACATTTAAATATGAATATTCTTCTAAAGATAATCACACGATTAGAATAGCATATGATGGCGTTCTTAATGTTTATTTTGACAACATGAGAAAAGTATCCGTTAAAGCGAATTTATTAGGAGGAAAGATTGGCTATAGTTATTCAAACAAAGACTTAGTTGTTGGTTATAGCGCAATTTCTGATGAGGCTAATGGTAGTAGTGATCAAAATGAAATCAAGCAAGCATTAGAAGAAATTCCTGCGTTTGATTACGATAGTTATCAATCTGCCCTTTTAAATGGTAGTGGTTTGTTATCTTTAGAAAAATATAAGAGTGAATATTGTTTAACAAAAGGAATGCTTTTACAAAAACCAGGCAATTCTTTAATGTACGATGTCAATTTTAAAGAAACTGGTCACTATGGTCTTGTTCTTACATTACCAAAAGAATCTTTAAATAAGGCTATCAGTGTTTCGTTAGATAACGAACAAAGAATTAAAAAACTTCCTAAGGAAATTGAAGCCGAGGAAGACATAGTTCGCTTATTCGTTGATTTTGGAAATATTGAAAAAGGAATTCATAGAATTGAATTAAGAAACGAATCAGAAGAATTCGCGTTTGTTTCTCTTTCCTTTGCCCTTTTCAATAACGATTTCCAATACGAGAACGATTTTAAAAAGAATTATGACGGAATAAATGTTAAACTTGGAAACTATTATTTAGAGAATGGAGAATTAGTTAGCGAAGGAAGAAGAAATTTTGCGTATGTTTCCTCGCAATTATTAACTAATGTCTCTATAGAGAGTACAATTAAATTAGAATCAGTAACTGAAGAA
Organism: Bacilli bacterium; assembly: GCA_045132035.1. Lineage (GTDB taxonomy): Bacteria > Bacillota_I > Bacilli_A > RFN20 > CAG-826 > UBA2450. Next base: position 14,706 of record JBGURM010000099.1, on the reverse strand, counting down.
AAAGGCTCAATTGGTCTAATGGTGAGACAAAACAACTACGCTTATAGCGATGTCCCACATCAAGACTTTAAAGACGCGAATACGCATATTCAAGGTTACTATTTAGAAATTAAACCAAATAGAATTAGTGTCGCTAAATATAATTTTGGTGATGTTAAATCATATAATTTAGCAACAATCGAATTGGATAAATCCATATTGGATGAATATCATCATTATGAGATGACAATCGTTGACAGCGTTATTGATGTTTATATGGATGGCAAGCATCTATTGCATACATCCGACTCGCTTCCATTTGTTGTTGGAGCAGCATCAATATATTCCTATCGTTCAAAAGGACGCTACGCAAATTTAAAAATTAATTCTTTAAATAAATAAGCTTTACGCGGAGGCACAACGTTATGAAAAAAGGATTGAAACTTAAACTAATTGGATTAATTAGTGTTTTTGGGATGGCATTAGCCGGATGTACATCTGGTGGATCAGGAGAACCTGAACATACCAAACATACATACAAATATGTTTCTGATGGAGCGTATCACTATCAAGTATGTACTGAATGTGGTAAAACAACCGAAAGAGAATTGCATAGTGGTGGAACAGCAACCTGTTCACATAAAGCAGTCTGTGCCGTTTGTGGCTTTGAATACGGTGAATTAGAAGACCACCAATTTGGCGCTTGGCAATATGAGGAAGGTGAATCAAATCACTATCGTGTTTGTAGTGAATGTCAACATAGAGAAGAAGCCGCTCACTTATTTAATCAAAGAGTTGAAGCTGATAAATACTTAGTTAATCAACCAAAACAAGAAGGATGTGGAACATCAAACGACTACTATTATTCTTGTATTTGTGGTGCTCATTCATTAACAGAAACATTTAATGTTGCTGATGAATCACACGATTATTCTGTTCAAGAACCTGTCTATGATGATAACGGTCATTGTTTAAATCTTGCACAAGAACCAGATTGCACTCATGCAGGAACATATTATTATGTATGTTCTAGAAATCACTCTCATATCGATACATCGAGAACATTCGAATATGGAGAGCCTCTAGGTCATGATTATAAGTATCATCATGAAGAAACAAGAACTTTCTCTTCTTATGTGAAAGAATATTTCCAGTGTGAAAGATGTGGCAAATATTTTGAAAATAATCAAGATGGACAAGATGTCGATTATGAAGCATTAGTTGATAATGAACAATCTCAACATAAATTAGCAGAAGCTGAAGGATATGGTGCTGAAGATAAACCGTTTGTTCTTGCTAGTGTCAAAGATTTAGAAGAACTTAGTAGCGCCACAATTAACGGGGAAACCTTTGAAGGCAAATATTTTGTTTTAAGTAACGATATAACATTTGATTACGATGAAGGAAAAACATTTACTGCAATTGGTGGAGTTAAAAATCCATTCAGTGGAAATATCGACGGCAAGAACCATACAATTAGTGAATTAGTTGTTTCTCGTGGTGATGAAGCAGCCTTTATTTCTGATATTGAAGGTGGCTCAGTCAAAAATATCAAATTTGAGAATGTTGATATTACTGCCACTAATACACAAAGAGCAGCTGCAGTTGCCGCTAGAGTAGTTGATTCTCATTTTGAAAATATCGAAGTTATTTCTGGAGAAATTAAAGGACCAAAACAAATTGGTGGCATAGCTGCTGTCTTAATTAACAGTAACTCTTCAGTTAAGAATTGTATAAATAGAGCAAAAGTTACTTCTACAGGAGCTGGTAATTCTGGTGGTATTGTTGGTGCGACTATCAGCGCATCTGGATTTACCGCTACCGATATTTTAATTAGTGGATGCAAGAACTATGGTGAAGTTTCTGCAGATCAATGTGAAGAAACAAACATTGCTAACGCTGGTGTTGGTGGAATTATTGGATTCTCTAACAATCTCACAGGTAGTGTTGGAGCCAAGATTGAGAATTGCCTTAATTTTGGCGATGTTCATGCAAACAACGGTTCTGTTGGTGGAATTATTGGAAGACATAATAAAGGTGAAGTTTCTGGTTGTTATTCCTATGAAAACGCTAATGTATATAGATTGGGCGAAGAAAAAAATGCAACCCCAGTTAAAGCGTTAGGCGATGGAGTTGGTTATGTTATTGGTTCTTATCCAGCCACTATTAAATCTTTTGAAAACGTCTGTGTTTGTGATGAAGATGGAAATGTCAACCATCATCCAGGCGAAGTCAAAAACCAAGAACCTACTAGTACAGAACAAGGATATGAAGATTATTGTGAATGCACTATTTGTGGTGAAGTAATTTCTGGAAGAATTATTGAACCAACAGGTGATTTTCCTCATGTAATTAACACTGTTGAAGATTTACAAGCCTTCAGAACTTATGTTTGGGATGGAACCAAAGATGAAAGTGGCAACGTCACCAATTACCATTCTTGTGAAGGTGAATATATTAAATTAAACGCTGATCTTGATTTAACTAATGTTGAATTTGGTTCAGCTATCGCTTCTATCGATAAAGCTCCATTTAAAGGAACATTTGATGGCGATGGTCACACAATTACTGGATTTAAAAACGGAACTCAAAAGAATACGATTGCTTTCTTTGGAAATGTTGATGGTGGCACAATTAAAAACCTTAATTTAGCAAATGTTAATATTACCGCAACTGGTCAAAGAGCAGCTGGTTTTGTTGCTAGAGCAATTGATGCAACAATTGATAATTGTCACATTTTAAGCGGCACAATTACTGGTGTTAAGGAAAATGGTGGTATCGTTGCTGTTTCTATTAAAGGAACAGGGGCAGGGACAACCATTAGCAATTGTTCAAATAAAGCTACTATTTCTGCTAGTAACGAAAGTAATGGCGGTATTTGTGGCTATTTCTATTCTGGGACACTAACTATTTCTAATTGTGTTAATGAAGGTTCTTTAACCGGAACCGGTAATGGCAATGGTGGCATTTTAGGTTCTAGTAATAAGAATTCGAGTAATAAGGTTACTATAAACAGCTGTACAAATAAAGCAACAATTGTTGGCGGAAGCAATACAGGTGGTATTGCCGGATTAATTAGACAATCAACAAAAGACAGTGGAATCTTTAATTGTGTTAACTATGGTAACGTTACATCAACCGGTACTTACACCGGAGGTATTGCTGGTAGAGCTAGAGTGAGCGTTCAAAACAGTAAAGTGATATATGGTGTTGTTCTAAAAACAAGCTCTAAAGAATTAATCGTCTCCGAAACTGATGTTAATGAAATCGGCGGTGACGCTGCAACTCCTGGATTTGTTGCTGCCACAAATGAAAACTCAGGCAGTGAAGGTAGTGGTGGAACTCTTTCTGGAAACGTAAAAGCCACTGAATAGTATTGATATAATCAATAACAATTGAACCGAAGTCCAAGCGAGTTCGGTTCTTTTAATTTTACTAGTTTAATAAAAATGAAAATTATTTTCAGTTTTTTTCAAAAAAGTTTCAAAAATTTTGAAATTATTTTCTTTACAAAAAGAGTTAGTGGGGGCTATTATATATATAATAAAGAACTATGTATTTCTTTGCTGACTACAAAGAATTACAGGAGGATATTTAAATGAATAAAAAAGTATTTTTTACTTCTTTAGTGGCGGCGAGCGTTGCTGTTAGTCTTTGTGCTGTTGCATTAAGCAAAAATGATGGAAATCTTTTTGGTTTAAGAGCTGACCCAGCCCCAACTTACACTGTTGTGTTAGATGCGACATCAATGGCTGGCGCTGATGGAAGCGGATCCGTGAATGTTAGAACTAGCGGTGGAGCAGAAATCCAATTTGATTATAGTGGTGTTTCTATTTCTGATGGAAAGCTCGTTCTCGAAGATGGCGCAACAATTGCTAATCCATATTTAGTATCTGGTGATCACAACAAATTATCTGGAATTAAAAGAATTCAACGTGATGTCGTCAGTGGAAAAATTGCTGTTGATTATACATGGGGTGAATCTTTAGCAGCAGATTCTCCATATTATCAAAGAAGAAATATTCATTGGCCAAGTGGCAATCCGCAATTTAGTTTTTTAGATGAAGATCCAAACTACGTTAGAGTTGTTGCTGATGGCGCTGCTACATTAAATTCAATTACATTAACATTCTCTTGCGTTGCAGGATCAGAAAAAGGCGACAATTTACAACTCACCAATCCTGATATGCTTGAAAGATTTAAAACCATTGTTACAAGTGGAACTGATTTCGAAGGTCAAACAGTCGAATTAATGGTTGATGTTGATAATAATGATTTAACTAATAAAATTACCATTCCAATGAGTAACCAAACCTATCCATTTAAAGGAACGTTTGATGGTAAAGGACACACAATTTCTAATCTATCGTTAAGTGGCTCTACTCAAGTTGCTCCTTTTGGAAATGTTGTCGGTGGCACAATTAAAAACGTCACTTTTGAAAATATTACAGCTACTTCCACTGGTCAAAGAGCTGCTGGTGCTGTTGCTAGAGCACAAAATGCTACCATCGAAAATGTCCATGTTACTGGAACAAGTTCTATTTCAGGAACAACGCAAAATGGTGGGCTAGTTGGTATTGCAATTGATTCGCTTACTATCAAGAATTGTTCAAATTATGCTTCAGTTACTGGCAGTACTGGAGGCAGTAATGGTGGTATTGTTGGACATCATTATTCAAAATGTATGACTAAAATTATTGGCTGTGATAATTTCGGCAATGTTGTAACGTCTACTTCTGGAAAAACGGCTGGTGGCATTCTTGGTGGCGCTGATGGTTCAGGATCTGCAGAAATTACTGCCTGCGAAGTTGGCAAAACAACATCTATTCAAGTAAACGGAGTGGAAGCCACTTCCATGAAGGCTGCTAATGGTGTTCTATGTGGTTCTACAAACTCAATTATTGAAGTGTATGGAAGCGGAAGAATCGAAGATGAAATTAGTAGTGTTGCTGAATGGAACGCATTTGTTAGTTCTGTCGCGGATAGCCCATATTACGCTAATAAAGTTGCAAGATTAACTGCTGACCTTGACTTTGAAAATTCTGGAACAGTTATTACTAGATTTGATGGAATGATTGATGGTAATGGACATACAATTTCTAATTTAACATTATCAGGCTCTTCTCAAGTTGCTTTAATTGGAAACTGCACTAATGGTGGTGTCAGAAACCTCACTTTAGCAAATATTAATTCAACATCATCCGGTCAAAGAGCTGCTGCATTTATTAGCCGTTGTTATAATTCATGTCTCGTAAACGTTGAAGCTTCAAGCGGATCAATTGTTGGAACAGCATTAACTGGTGGTCTTGTTTCTGCGGTTGTTGTGAAGAAATCCGTCGTTTATGATTCTGTTAATAGAGCAACCGTTTCTGGTGGTACTAGTACTGGATTTGGTGGTCTTGTTGGCGCAGTTGTAACAACCAATGATACTGGTGGATCGCTTTATCTCGAAAATTCAAAAAATTATGGCAATGTTTCAAGTGCTGCCGGTTCAATTGGCGGATTGATTGGCTATGCATCAAATTATCAATTTGAAAATTTATTAACAATTAAAAATTGCAACAATTATGGCAACGTTTCAACAACCTCAGGAAGCGCTGTTGCTGGATTGGGTGGAATCCTCGGCTATGTTACTTCTATTGTTGGCGCTACATCAATCAAACTTATCGGATGTGAAAATAGAGGCAATGTTACTGGAACTGGTGAATATACTGCTGGAATTTTTGGTGGATGGCAAACAAAACCTTCTGATGCAGAATACATTGTTACAATGAATATTGAAGATTGTGTTAATTACGGTTCAGTTTCAACTACTGCTGGAAATGGTTGTGGCGGTATTATTGCTGCAACTAATAACGTTCAAAATTATTTAGTTTTGACAATTAGAAATTGTGATAACCATGGTTCGATTTCTGGCTACACATATGTTGGTGGTATTGCAGGATTAATTAGAAACACTTCAACAACCAATGCGTCTATTATCGATGGATGCAATAACTATGGTGATGTAGAAGCAAAAGGTGGAAATTCTGCTTGTGGTATTGTTGGTGAAGCAAGAATCAATGTGACTAATTGCGGATGTTACTCAGAAGCTACTTTAAAAACACAGACTTCTTCATTCATTGCAAAGAATAGATCAGAAACCAGTATTGCTGGTTACATTACATTCACATATACAGCAAGTTCTGTTACTCATACCGGAAACAGATTAATCAACGCCGATGGCAGTGATTATTCTGCATAAGATTATTTAATAAATACAAATTAAGGGTGCTGTTTTATACAGCCCCTTTATACATAAAGGAGAAGAAATCCTATGATAATGAAAAAGAATATAATTATCGGAACTAGTTTGGCTATATTTGCTGGCTTAACAGTTTCTGTGGCAGCTGCTACTTCTTCTCATGGTGGTCTATCACTTTTATTTGCGAACGACTCTCCATATTCATTGTCTTTAGATAACGAACATGCTATTACTGGTAGCAGTAGCTTTGTTAGTGTGAGAACTGCCAATGGTAACTATATTGATTTTTCATATAGCAACGCTTCTTCTTCTAGTGGTAACTTTGGAAAATTAAGAAAAAGTGGATATCTATTAAATGCATATGATGATGGAAAAACATACAAGAACGCGCTTGGAACGCTTAAATCTATCACCGTTACATTTGATGGAGACTTGTCTTTAGAATATTCTTGGGGTAGAGAAATTTATTTTGATGATTATCTGTCTGAAGAAGTTTCTTTAACTTCTGGAGTCGCTTTTAATTTTAAAAACGAAGAACCTAACTATTTCAAAATTAAAGCTAATAGTGAAACAACTATTACATCAGTCTCTTTATCTTATTCTTGTGGCACTAATAATGAATATCCTAAGAGTTATGGAGTTATTACTGTCAAGAATGAGAGCGAATTAAAAGCATTAAGAGACGCTGTTAATGGCGGTAATTCATATGCTGGAAAAACAATTTATGTTGTTAACGATATTTCATTAACACAATCTGATTTTGGTAGTCCGATTGGTACTGGAACAAATATGGTTTTCTCTGGCACATTTAATGGATTAGGTTATACTATTTCAAATTTGACAAAAACAACAGGCAACACCCTTGGGCTTTTCTCTAAATTGACAAATGGAACTGTTAAGAATTTAAAACTTGCTAATGTTTCTATGACTGGAAATGGAAACAGAGTATCTGCATTAGCAGGACGTGTTGTTGATTCAACAATTGAAAATGTTGAAGTTACTTCAGGATCTATTTCTGGAACAACACAAAATGGTGGTATAGTTGGAGTTATTGTTGCTGGATCAAATAAAACAGTCATTAAAAATTGTATTAATCGCGCTTCTGTTAACGCAACAAGTGGTGGCGGAAATGGTGGCATTGTTGGTCATAACTATAGTGGTGTAACAGAAATTATCAATTGTTTGAATTATGGTAACGTTACTTCTACTGCCTCAAATACCACTGGTGGCATTTTTGGTAGCCGTAATACTGGAACAGTTACAATTTCTCATTGTTATAACTCAGCATCTGCAGTTATTAAAAATGCAAATGTAACTGCATCCACTATTGGTGGGGCTTCAGCTGGTTACATTCATTCTTCGTCCTCATCATCTACAGATAGTTATGTGGGATTATTTGATACTGCGATTAGTAGTGCTTCTGAATTAAGAACATTCTTATCAAACTCAAATAATGGTGTCGTTGTATTAGAAGACAATATTGATTTAAATGATGTGGTTAATAATGATGAAACCGATTATTCAAGAGCATCAACATTTACTGGAACGTTTGACGGTTTAGGAAATAAGATTTCTCATTTTAAAACAAATGCAGAAACCGCTTCTTTGTTTAAAGGGGTTACTGGTGGAACAGTTACTAACCTTAATATGGAGCATGTTTATGTTGTTTCAACAACTCAAAGAGGAGCGAGTGTTGTTTCTCGTATGGAAAACTCTTTAGTCAGTGAAATTACTGCATCTGGTGTTATTAACGGTGTCACTCAAAATGGTGGAATTATTGCTGCAATTACTGGAACAAACACTATTAATGGATGCACTAACTATGTTGATGTTACAAGTACAAAAACATCAACAGGTGGTGTTGTTGCTTGTTGTGCATCTACCGGAACCGCTTTTGAAATGTTTGACTGTGTCAATTATGGAACCATTAAAGGTTCTGGCATTGTTACTGGTGGTATTATGGGTGGAACTAATTCTAATGGAACTGGCAAAAACTATATTCACGATTGCACCAACTATGGCAATATTAACGGAACGCAATACACTGGTGGCATTATTGGCATTGCAAGAGAAAACTCTCATGAGGAATCTTTAATTGAGCGTTGTACAAATTATGGCAACGTAACTGGATCAAGCACTGTTTCTGCTGGTGGTATTGTTGGATTAACGAGATTTAATGTGTCTAATTGTCAATGTTATGAAAACGTCGCAATTTCATTAAATGGAGTGAGTGATTTTGCAAAGAATATAAGCGCGGTTGGAGGAGAAGTTTCTGGCACTGCTGGTGGAGGAAACCATCGTGGATATATTGCAGGAACAACTGGTAATGGAGCAGATGTTACTGGTTCATTAACAAATGGTATTAGCGATTATACTGAAAGTGTCGCTAATGGAAGTACATCATTAAACCAAGCTTATGGAAGAATTGAAATGCTTGGAAACGGCAAGAGCATTTTAACATTAGCGAACCGTTTCTCAATTTCTGACACCAAGGGAATTGGAAATTATACAAAATTAGTTAATAGAGACACATCAACCAGTTCAGGTGGATTTGGATATGAATATGTTCCTGGTCACGATGGTGATGAAGATTACAAATTATGGTTGGCCAATATGGAGCCATTATGTTTACCTGATGGGAGATTATTTATCTTCTATAGAACAGACGCTAAACTCGCTGCTGAAGGAGCGTATTATTCCTCTATTAGAGCAATTGAGTCTAGAGATTATGGACAAACTTGGCTAAATACAAGACATATTATTTTTGAAAACTATGCTACAACAAATAAAGGTGCATATGAACCATTTGCTATTTTAGATGGTAACACCTTACAAATTTATATTGCTTTTGATTCACCAACTACAAGAGCTGGTGGATTAGGACCAAATAATTCTTTATTCATTTGTAGCAATAATTATCAAAATATTTTAAGAATACCAGTAAATATTTCTAATATGGGATTCGTTGTTGGAAACGCTTATAAAGCAATTACTGGTACTTCAACTTATCGACGTCCAGGTATGCCTTCAGTTATTAAACTTTCTGATGGTAACTATGCGATGATAGTTGAACATAATGGCGCTGACGAAAATGATTATTGGATGAGAGTAGCTATTTCATATTCTCATAACTTGACTTCATGGACTGCACCACAAGCCATTATTTATCCTAAATACTCAGGAGTTTATTATGATGGTATTAAATATCTTTGTGGTGCTCCTTATATTCAATTATTAAAAGATGGACGTATTGCTGTTTCTTTCACCACTAACGATACATATGTTAATACATTAGGTGTTGGTGATAGTGGCTACTATAAAACAGTTGAATTGGCTATTAGTGATGGAGTTGTTTCTTATGGAGATGCTCCAACTATGATTCGTCAAGATGCGATTAGCTATAATAACGACACTGGCGCTAGATATGGCGGATGTAAAGTTGTTGATGACAAAATCATTCTTATTGCTAATGAATATAACTTTACCGAAGAAGAAGGAAAGAATAATTATAGATATGTCGCTAGAGGTACAGTTTTCTCAACTGCTACATATTACTAATTTATTAAATAAAAAAAGGAATAAAGGTTTATGGGCAAAGTATCAAAAAACATTGTTATATCGTCATGTGCTCTTGTTATGACGATGGGAATTACTATTTATTCAATAGGCAAAGGGAATTTAAATAGTAAAATAGGCTTTTCAAATTCACAAAAAATAGCATCAACTATTTCGTTTAATAAACCAAACCATAGTTCTGAATCTTATGGCGGAGGATACAAAAACCATACAAGAGCCTCCACGAATGGTGGAATGGAAGTAACTTGTTATTCATTTACTCAAATCGATTTATCTAGTAGAGAAGGCATTGCACTATTAAGTAGTAATAGCTCACCAATCAGTTTCTATAAAGCCAATGGTGCTTCTATGTTTTTCCAAGAGCTAACAAATGTAGCTATGACATTTACTAGTGAGAGCAATGGCCAATTCGATGCAAAGCTTTATACAAACGAACACAACTTCACAGTTCAAAGATTAACTGTTGAAAACGGTGTTCTCTCTACTCCTATCCAAGTTAATGGAATTAGATCTTATGTTTTTGATAACGCAAGTGCTTCTTTAGAGGTTACTTCTATCTCTTTTGATTACTCTTGTTTACAAAACTATGATGATCCAATTGATTCTAATCAAAAATTAATTGAATCCATTGAAATTAATTATGACAAGACATCATATGTTGAGTTTGAGACAATCGACTTAGATTCCTTAAAAACATCAATCAATTATTATGATAATAGTCAAATTGAAATCAATTATTCTCAATTTGGAGATCATGGTTTTACAGTTAAATTATTTAATTCCTTAGAGGAAGAAGTTGGATTAAATTCAGAATTATTAGCAGGTCAATATAAATTAGTTATTTCTACTAGTAACGTAAATGTTAAAGATGAAATAGATATAACTGTTACTGAAGAAGATTTTGGTGTTATTGGTAAAGAAACTCTCGATTCTTTGAGCAACGCATTTGCCTTTAGTGATAACAAGTATATAGCGTCAGAATGCCGCTCAGTGAAAATATTTGATGATTACTTCAATAAAGGTACCTATCAAGTTAATGTTTTACGTGGTAATAACGGAAATGATGATCATATGATTTTCGCCTATAACGAGAGCAATAAATCATATTATTCATTTGGCCTTAATTTAGCGAACAAGTTACAAATCACATATTTTGATGGCACAAAATTATCACTCGTTAAAGCGTTTAATGATGTAATAACAGAAGAAGCATCTTTAGCAGTTGCATTTAATAAAGAAAGCGGAGCAGTTGATTATTACTTAAATGGTAGCTTTATTTATTCAAATAATATTGTCACACAAGGTGATTTAAAATATGGATTCTATGCAGGAACGAAAGGATGCGTTTTTAGTAATGTTATGGTTGATGTAGATGACACAATTTATGATAACGACCCAAGTTGTTATCAAACCGCTGAAGGAACGATTAATTACACTAATAACTCTTTTGTTGTAACCTCCAGTAGAGCGCTTAGCTATCATACGAGCAAGACATTTAAATATGGTGAACTTGAAGCAACATTTAATACTAATGATGCAAGCAACCATGCTGGTATTGCTTTCTGTATCGATAACAATGGAAAAACAACGTTCTTTAGAGAAGAAGACATTACCTACTATTATTTGTGTGTATCAATTAATGGCGGTCTTGGGTTATATAGAGTCGCTAACAAAACAGCTACTTTAGTCAAGAATATTAACACCAAGCAATTCTACAAAGATGAGAATCACACCATTAAAGTAATAAGAGATAGTAGTAAAACAATCCATACTTTCTTTGATGGAGCATATTGCTTCTCTTACATTGATAGACATCCATTAAAGGGAGATAAATTTGGAATTAGTTCTTCTAGTAGTGGAGCTAAATATTATCATTTTTCTGCTAAGAATACGATTTCTCCTGAAATCGAAACGATTAATAAATATGACGTTGTTTCAGGATCTTTCTATAAGAACAATAACTTAATTGTTTCTAGCGAAAGAAAGTCGATGCTTCTAAATAAAACTCCTGGGACGTTAAACGGAACAATCGAAGCAGAGATTTCTATGGGTGAAGATTATGGAACTGGTTTAGTGTTTAGATTAACAAAACCATCCACCAATCAATTCTATGAAAATGAAAGCGGACTCTCATATTATTGGTTAGATGTTAAGAGCAACAACCGTATCATTTTTGGTAGATTTGAAAATGGTGTTGTTTCTTGGACAATTGAAAAATATATACCTTACTTCATGAGTAATGCAGCGAAATGCAAGATTGTTATGAATGGCAGTCATATTTACGCATATTTTTCAAATATATTAGTGTTCCATTACGAAGATGAAAATCCCCTCACTGGTTTATATTATGGACTTAGAAGTGATAGTAAAGGTGCGGCTCTTTATGGAGACATTACTTTCTCATCTTCTACAGAAATTGAACAAAATAGATATTTAATTTTCGGTCATTCTTACACGCAATTATGGCACCGATATAAAGAAGACTTCAGTGAACTAGGTGAAGATATCAATGATATTGGTATTGGTGGTTCACAAACAGGTAATTGGAGCAAGCAATATAAAGACGAAGTTGCGTGTTACAATCCTGAATGGGGTATTTATTGGAATGGTATTAATGATATTGATGCGGGAGACGAAGGTATTGCCACTAACACAATCATTACTAACTATTCAAATTGTTTATTGGGTATTAAAGAAAAGGTACCAAACTTTAAATGCGTGGTTCTTTCTGTATCTCGCTGTACACACGAAAAACCAATGGCTAGACAAGCGAAAATTACTGAAGTGAATGAGAAACTACAAGAACTTTGTAATGCTCATGATTGGCTTGTTTATGTTGATGTAGAAACCATTTTCTGTGATGAAGATGGCGCTCCTATTGATTCATATTTCGTTGATAAACTTCATCCAACAGCAGCGGGCTATAAACTTGTCGCTCCACTTGTCGTAGCGGCAATTAAGAATTATCAAGAGTAAGGGAGGGAATGTTATGAAGAAAAAATGGTTTATTATTCCTCTATTCGTAGGATTGTCTCTAACATTATCTTTACCAGTTATTGTTAAATATAACTTAGATAATATTAGTTATGCAGTTTCCTATTCCTCGAGAATAGAAAAATATCGCCAAAAGGCAATAGAAAACCTTACTCAACTCGACTTGAATGAATATCGTGATGAACAAGCAGACGAAATCTCTTCTTTGTTAGCAGATACAATTGCAAAGATTAATAATAGTGAAAATTATGATGAAATTGACTCTTTTGTTTCTAGCTACAATAGATATGTTTTAACAATAAAAACAGACGCTCAATTAACCGAAGAAGAATTAGAATCAGCTGAAGATAGTGACACATTCTATATTTCATCACTAGATGAATTGATGGACTTTAGAGATGATGTTAACTCCGGATATTCTTATAAAGGCGACACTGTAATATTGACAAACGACATCGTCGTTCCTGATGGAGCAAACTTTGGTAATTCAATCGGTTATACAGATGATAAGCCGTTTAGTGGTATCTTTGATGGTGGTGGTCACACAATTTCTGGCCTCACTTTAAGTGGACATGATTCTATTGGATTATTCTCAAGAGTAACTGATGGAACAGTCAAAAACCTTAATATGGAAGATGTTGATATTACTGTTACTGGTATCCAAAGAGCAGCTGGAGTCGTTGCTAGAGCAAAGAACGCCACTATCCAAAACGTTCACGTTTTATCTGGCACAATTAGTGGACCAAAACAAAACGGTGGCATCGTTGGCATTGTTGTTGAACCATCAGCAGTTATTGAAAATTGTTCTAACGCTGCCAGTGTTACAGCAACTTCTGGTAATAATGCTGGTATCGTTGGACTTGTCAATAACGGTTCAACATTAACTATTACTAACTGCATAAACACAGGCAACATTACGGGTAATGCTGATGGAACTGCCGGAATAATTGGCGGTGGTAATTTGTCTACTGCAAACCTCTACATCACTAACTGTGTTAATAGAGGCGCTATTGTTGGTTCTGGAAACGGAACAGGCGGTATTTTAGGTGCTACTGGTGGCGGAGGTACCTCTGTAACAGTAATGACAGGATGCGTTAATGAAGGCTCTGTTACTGGAAAAGCATATGTTGGTGGTATTGCTGGAATTTTAAGAGAAGGAAACAAAACAACTTCTTTAATTAGCGAATGCACAAATAAAGGCAACATTTCAGCAACAAGTGTTGGCGCTGGTGGTATCTCCGGTATTGTTAGAGTGAATGTTAGTGATTGTATGTGCTTACATACTGTTACTATTAAAGGAAAAGTTGCAAACACTCTTAATGCGATTGGTACCACTGTTAGTGGAACTGGTGGTGCTGGTTCTACACCGGGTTATATTGTTGGATCGGCTGGTAACGGTGCATCCGTTACAGGCAAATTAATCAATAGTGATGGATCTGACTATTAGGTTTAAATAAATAGAATTAGATTGTATCTTAATTGTTTATAGAAAATGACTTGTAGAAGAGAAAAACATTTCATATAATAATCACGCTCATAAAAAACTACCAGAGCGAATCAAACATCCTTTCAAAGCGAAATTTTAGAAGATCGATTATTAGGAGGTAGTTATGAGCAAGTTAATTGATTCGCGCTTGATTGGCCAGTCCATCAAGAACCTAAGGTTAAGTAGACACTGGACCCAGGACTATTTAGCCAGCATCGTTGGTTACAGCGTAAGAAATTTACGTCGTATCGAAAACGATGGAACTGGAAGTATTGACGTTGTTAATACTTTCGCAGATATCTTTGAAGTATCTGCTTTAGACATCCTAGATGGGGTGTCTTTTTTTGTTGTCTGAGCCATCGTGCAACACGATGAGCGAGTTAAAACCCCCAGATAGTCTGGGGTGGAGGTAAAACTTATAGTTTTG
>JBGURM010000098.1:0-32040 GCA_045132035.1 Bacilli bacterium | reverse complement strand
AATAAGTTCTGTTTATCGTTCAATGGCAGTTTCCTATAAGAAAGCTATTGATGAATTAGAAAGAATCACCAACAAAAAATACGATTCAATTTATATTATTGGTGGCGGTGCAAAAAATAAATATCTTAATAATTTAGTTAAAGAATACACCGGTCTAGAAGTAGTTGCGTTGCCAATAGAAGCAACAGCGTTAGGAAACATAAAAATTCAAATGAAAGTGAATAAAGAATTATAAAAAGGATAACTATAAGTTATCTTTTTTTGTTTTTTATGTACACGATTAATCTTCTAATAAAATTAATAGTGGAAGACAAAGTTTTTAATTGTCGCATTAGCTAGATTAATATCGTTTCCTGAGTAGCCATTAATATCTCGAGAAACCATTTCAATATCATAAGCTTGGTTAAACCTATTCGCATAATAGACCGCATGAATAATATTGTTCTCGTCTTTAAAGAATGTTCCTTCGTCACTATATGTCACATCAGTGTTGTTTGGTCCGCCAAACCAACAAGTAACGATTGATTGAACCTCACTATTGTTTGGAACAACAATATCAAATTCAATGTAAGAAACCCCGTAATTTATTAATTCTTCAATTAAATTATGTGATAGTTTTGTTCGACTTTGAGTGAAAGAAATTGTCGCTGAATTATTTGATACATTATGAATAGTTAAACCACTAAAATATTTGGATACTGTTTTTCTTGAGAATAAAACATCTTCGTGGTTTGTTGAAAAAACGATGCTTAACACAAAACCAGATGTTAACAATAAACCAATTATTAAATTACTTTTCTTTTTGTTCATAGTAATCAATGAGTAAATCTACCCATCCTCTTGCGGATTCTTCGCTCGCTATGCTCCAACCATGTCCACCTGTTTTATATGATTTAAAAAAGTGAAGAACTTTATATTTATTTAAGGAATTAACCATTCTCTGAGCGTTTTCAAATGTGACGATTGGATCATCTTCACAGTGGATAATGAATGTTCTTGGATAGTTACTATCGACAATTTCATCTACACTCCAATTATGGAGATTGGTTTCACTATATTCTCTCCTCAAACAATAAATGGCGGTTTGTTCATTTAAACATGTTCTTAAATTTATTACTGGATATATCAAAGCGAGAAGTCCGGGTTTTGGTAAATCATATTTAATATAACCATTCAAAGTTGTCCCAAAGTGACCAGCTACAAATCCTGCCGCGCTAGCGCCTAAAACAATATAGTTGTCCATATCAATATGTAACTCTTGTTCGTGTTTTAAACAAAAGCGAATCGCGGATGATAAATCATCTAGTGGTCCGTTTTTATACGCCCCATCATCGATTGAATAAGTTAATAATAATATATCGTAGCCTTTATCAAAAAGTTTTGAGGCGATTGGAAGGCCTTCTATACCGTGACATACAGAATATAGTCCTCCACCAGATAAAACAAAGATAACTTTGGAATTATTGTTATGGCTTATATGAATGATTGAAACGTCTGGTTTTTCTTTGTTAACAAAGAATTGTTTAACATTTCCTTCAATTACTTTTTCTTTGAAAAAATTAAAGCCATCTAAACCATATCTTGCTGTTTGAGTTAGTGTTTGATCAATAACGTTATCAAGATATCTTTTTGGATAATATAAAAATGGCATATATTTGCCTACATCTTTATCGTTAACTAAGTCGATAATCGTGGTCTTTTCGTTAAAATACTGCTTCATATTTTAACTATATTGTATCACTACGACAAAAAACGAATGTGCTCATTTTTATCATATAGTTGTTTACTTTTATATGTGATAATCAACAATGTTTTTTGAGTGTAAAATGTAATTACGAGGTGCATGTTATGAAAATGGTAAAAGATAAGCAATTAGTTGTTGGCGCTGATTTTGCTGGTTATCCACTTAAAGAAGTTGTTTGTGAACACTTAAGAAAAAAGGGATGGGAAATCCTTGATTTAGGTGTCAAAAAAGATAGTGATCCAAACGACACTGATTTGATGTTCCATAGAGTTGGACTTAGAGTTGGCGCAGAGATTTCAGAAGGTAACTATGAAAGAGCATTAGTGTTCTGTGGTACTGGAATGGGAATCCATATTGCGGCTTCTAAATGTCCACACGTTCACGCTGGGGTTGTCGAATCTCTTCCGGCCGCTCTTAGAGCTATTACTGGTAACGGAGTTAATGTTTTAGCTATGGGAGCCTTTTATGTTGCTCCTCAAACAGCGTGTGATATTGCAGATGCCTATTTAAGTAATTATCTAGGATCTGGATGGGAGTGGTGGCACAATTTTTATGAATTTCATAAACTTGCAATTGATGAACTTGAAGCCTTTAATTATGATGAATATAAGAAAAACGGTTTCAAAGTCCATAAACTAGGTGACTATGATCTTACTTTAGACTTTGATAAGAAGCCTGAATAAAATGAACAATAAATTTATTGGCATTGATGAAAGAATCACACCATCGTCTAAATCAACGTCTCTACTATTAAGACGTTCTTTTACGCTTAGAAATATCAATCACAAATACACATTACATGTCATTGGACTCGGCATAGCGGTTTATTATATAAACGGTCAAAAGATTACTGATAATGTCTTATGCACTGTGAATAGTGATTATTCTAAGACGTTATATTTAGATGAATATGATGTAACTCCTTTTATTAAAAAAGGAAAAAATGTGATTGCTGTTGAACTTGGCAATGGTTTTTATAATGAATCATTAGAGACAGTTTGGAAGATTAATCGAGCGCATTGGAGAGGCGAAAAGTGTCTTTTCATTAGACTTTCTGCTGATAAAAGAACCATTCTTAAGAGTGATAATAAATTTAAAGTATCTTACTCACCATACTTGATTTATAACGAATTAAGAGCTGGTGAGATTCTCGACCAAAGAAAATATATTCCATTCGCGTCATTATCATTTGATGATTCAAAGTGGAGCAACGCAGTGTTCATTAACAATCCTCCTAAAGGAAGAATAGTTGAAAACAAATGTCCACCTATTAAGGAGTTTGAACATCTTTCTCCTATTAATGTAACAAAAAGCAAAAAAGGATATGTTTTTGATTTTGGGAAGAATATCTCTGGATATGTCAACGCAAGAATAACTGAAAAAGCGAACCACGAAATTGCTTTCCAACACGCGGAAGACATTGATGAAAACGGAGAAATTGATTTACACAATTTGAATTGTTACCAAAAAGATGAACCGTTTCAATTCGATACCGTTATTACAGATGGCTCAACCTTCACATATAAACCAAAATTTACTTACCACGGATTTAGATATGTAGAAGTCACGGGAATTAGTGATATCAATAACATTTCCATAGAAGCTATTTTTGTTCATCAAGACATTCAATATATAGGTCCAAATCATCATCTAAGAGGTGTCTATCAAAAAATATTTGACGCTGGAATCAACTCGATTATATCAAATACATATTATGGTTTTACTGATTGCCCAACACGCGAAAAGTTGAATTGGTTGAACGATTTATCCGCATCCCTACCTGTTATTGTGAAATATTTTGATGCAAAAGAACTACTAACAAAGGTATATAGAGATGTTCTTGATTCACAAAATAAAGAAGGCAACGTCCCAGGTATTGCACCTTCTCCTAATTGGGGTTATGAATATGGACCGCTTTGTGGTGGGATTATTATCACTTTGCCGTATTTGTTCTTTAAACAATATAATGATTTATCATTATTTGATAATAACATTACTCAAATTAAAAAGTATTATCGATTCGTTAAGAAGAACATTGGTTCGGGTTATTTCTTTCTTGGAGATTGGACCGGATCAACAAACCATCCAAAAACGCCTGTGTCTTTCGTTATAGAAACATATATGTATCTATTTGGCAAAATGCTTTTCGAATTGACTGGGAGCGAACAATATAAAAAAGATTTACTAATTCGAAAAAAGAAATTGCTCTCATATAAAAACGAAGGGCAAACAATTCCTTCTGTGCTTTTATCATTAGATATTGGTAATAGAGAAGAGAACCTCAATGTATTGCTTGACGACATTAAAAAATCAAATAATCATTTTGACGTAGGAATGTTTGGTTTCCAGTATTTATTTAACGCATTATCCAAAAATAAAAGAGATGACCTTATATATAAAATGATTTGTAATGAAGAACCTCCGTCTTTTAAGGTTTGGATTGATGAAGGCGCGACTTCATTATATGAAACGTTTGGTGAAACATGGTCCTTATCAATGAATCACCATATGTTTTCTGGTGTCATTCAATATCTAAAATAAACTTATAAAACAATTCAAGCCATGATTCTGGTTCAAGTTTTTTTCCTATTCCCCAACCATGTTTACCAGTTTCATATAAAAGGAGCTGGTTTCTTATATTGTTTTTGTTTAAAGATTTGTGCAATGCTTCTGATTGGGACACAGGAACACAGTCATCATCTTTACTATGAACAATAAATGTTGGAGGGAATGTGGATGTGTGATTGATAACAGAATATTTATTAATTAGATATTTAGATGGGTTTGGTCCGATAACGATTTCTTTGATATTGCTCTCAGGCATATGAAAGTCAACGATTGGATAGAGGAGGCATAGACATTTTGGTTTTGGGTTGTAGCGTTTGATGTATCCTCTATTATTTGAACAATAGGAAGATGCGATATATGCGCCTGCAGATCCTCCAACTAAAAGAAAATCTTTAGCATCAACATTTAGTTTGGTTTTGTTTTTAACGATATATGAAATAGCGTCATTGATGTCGATGGTTGTTTTATTTAACTTAGCGTTTTCATTTAATCGATATGTTAATAAAAAGATGTCATATCCTTTTTCATATAGTTCTTTTGCAATTGGGATTCCTTCGTGAGCAGTATCGATACAAACGAAGCCTCCTCCAGAAACAATAAACGCAAATTTAGTGGCTTTCTTATGTGATATTTGAATTAAATTAACGTCTTTGTTGTGTTTATTAAAGCGTATGATTGAGGTTTTTTTCTCAACCTTTTTCTCATAAAACCAATTAATTGCTTCTCTAGCATACCAACTGGTGTCGTCAATTCTCTTGCTATTAATATCTAATGGAAATTTATAATAAAAAAATTCAGAGTATTCTTTTAACTCCTTATCGTTTAATACATCTTGTATTGTAGCGTCACTATTAAAGCGTGTCACGAGCAGCTTTTCCTTTTTTTGACAAATAGTCTTTTCGATATTGGAGTGGTGTTTTTCCAGTTGTCTCTTTAAAAATGTGATTTAAATGGGATACGGAAGAAAAGCCGAGCAAAAACGATATTTCTGAAATGCTTAAGTTTGAGTGCTTTAAATAATCTGTTGCGAATGATATTTTGACCTTTCTTAAATATTCAACGATTGAGCAATCAAAATATTTCTTAAATTCTCTAATTAAGTGTACGTGACTGAAGTTTGAATAGCTAACAACGTCTGACACAGTCCAAGAAATATTTTCTTGACGGTGCATCTCTGCAATTAAATCTAAAAGCCACTTTGGTTTATCGTCAACAACGTTAAAGAATTGATCAATGACTGTTGTTAAAATCAAACTAGTTATGTAATTCATGATTAATTGTTGTTTCTGTTCGTCTGAATTGTTATAAAGCAAACAATATGTCTCAATTTTGTTGATATAGACATCGCTCATTGAAATATTGATTTCGCCTTTAAATAAACTTTCGTAAAATGCGTCAGAATAATTTCTTGCCCATTTTTCAATAGCTTCGCACTTCGCCATAATGTTTAGGTGAGAAGCAGATTTACTGTTTTGAACAAGCATATGATAATCATCAGGTTTGACAACAATTATTTGTCCGCGATTGATTAATTCTTCTTTGCCGTTGATTGTGTGCTTATATTCTCCGGATAAGACAATTAAAAATTCCCAATAATTGTGGTTGTGTAAAATTGGGAAGTCATGATAGAGCAAATTATAAGCATAATCTTTTGATGGATCTGCAAACGCATCTGCAAACAAATTTTTCATAAGTATATTATTAAGTGGAATATAAAAAAATACAAGTTTTAGCAAATTATTAGACATAACTATTTTGTATAATAAAGGTAGATAGAAGCGATAAGTGTATGAGTAAATTAATTAATTGCAAATCATTAGCAAACATTCCTTTTGAAGATAAACCAAAAGACTGTTTTTACCCTTTATGGAGATATTCAAAAAACCCTGTTATCAATAGGAATATCAATCGTGCAATTGATCGTACATTTAATTCTTCAGTTGTTGCTTATAAGGGTGGATTTGTTGGTGTTTTTAGAGGCGATAAAAGAAACGCTTGTCCAAATCTTTTCCTTGGTAGATCAAAAGACGGTATTAGATTTGAGATAGAAGAAACTCCAATTAATTTTATCGACGAAGATAGTGGCGATTTATGTGAAACAGATTGGCAATATGACCCACGTTTAATTGAAATTGATGGGACTTACTATATTGTTTGGTGCGATTGTTTTTCTGGAGCAACCATTGCTATTGCTTACACAAAAGACTTCGTAACATTCAAAAAAATTGATCATCCATTCTTACCAAATAATAGAAACGGCGTTCTCTTTCCAAGAAAAATAAACGGAAAATATTATATGCTCTCTAGACCAAGCGATTTAGGTCATACACCTTTTGGTGATTTGTTTGTTTCTTCCTCTCCTGATTTAAGGTTTTGGGGAGAACATAGATTAGTTCTTGAACACGGATGGGCGTGGTGGACATCACTCAAAATTGGTGGTGGTCCCGCTCCAATTGAACTTGATGATGGATGGCTAGTATTTATTCATGGAGTCACTAAAACTTGTAGTGGTTACGTTTATAGTGTCGGTGCGATTATCGTCGATAAAGATGATGTTTCAAAAGTTAAGTATAAATGTGATGATTATTTGTTGACTCCAACAGAAAATTATGAGACAAATGGTTTTGTACCAAACGTTGTTTTTCCAACTTCTATTCTAATTGATGGAGACACAGGAAGAATTGCGATGTATTATGGTTCTGCGGACTCATATACATGTCTAGCGTTTGGATATATCGACGAAATTGTCGATTATGTTAAAAAACATTCTGTGAAATAATGCCTTCTATTGAAATTAAAGATTTAAAAGTTACTTACTATAATGACACAAAAGAAACTTTGGCATTGAATGGTGTCAATGTTTCTTTTATTAATGGCAAAATCGCTGCGGTTATTGGACCTTCTGGATGTGGGAAAACCACTCTTTTAAGAACAATCTGTGGCTTTCTTGATTATGAAGGAACAATTCTTTCTGATGGGGTTGATTATTCGACAATTAATTACAAAAAAAGAAACATGTCATATATTGATCAATCTGTAACAATTAATCCAAATATAGATGTCTATAACAATATTGCTGGCCCACTAATTATTAACAAAGTTAATCGCTTAGAAATAGATAAGCGGATTAAGAAGATTGCTCTCGATTTTGGAATAGACAGATTCTTATCTCTTTTTCCATCTCAATTATCAGCAGGACAAGTTCAATTGGTGTTATTAGCTAAGGCCATTGTTAAGGAACCCGACCTTTTATTATTTGATGAGGCTTTTAGTGGCGTTGACCCAGGAAGTAAAAAAAGAGTGTTCGATGTAATTAAATCTCAACGTGAGAATCACCCTTTGACTATGATTTTTGTTTCTCATAATTATGAAGAAATAGTCGCTCTTGCGGATTATGTGGTAGTTATGGACAAAGGAAAAGTTGATAGAATTATTGACCGAAATGACAAAATGTTTAACTCCCTACAAGTAATGATGGAGAATAATGGTGATAAATAATATGGCTATTAGTGAACTCCCTATAAATAGAAAAAGTGAATTCAAATATCTTATTAAGTATCGATGGAAGTCCTTATTGATTCTTGGTGGTATTCTATTTCTTTTCTCTTTGCCTTTATTTGCTTCACTTTTAATTAAAGATTTAAAAGCAATCTCTATTGTTACTACCGCGGAAAGCAATAATGAGCTATCAACCTTAATTATTAATGATATGTTTTATGCGGTATTTATTGTCCCATCTATCGTTGTTCTTTTT
This sequence comes from Bacilli bacterium, assembly GCA_045132035.1. GTDB lineage: Bacteria > Bacillota_I > Bacilli_A > RFN20 > CAG-826 > UBA2450. The sequence goes on along the minus strand of JBGURM010000098.1, from coordinate 23,974 downwards.
ATTGGTTTATCAGGGTTTTATAGAATCATTAGAAACTATATTTGGGCAGAAGGCGTTCTTCTTAGACATGATTTCTTTATTGGCATTAAACAAAATTGGAAGCATTTTGTGATTAATGGAATCATATTTTCTCTTCTTTATTATGCAATATATATTTCCACTTTTTATATTAATGTTCCATTTGTTAAATATCTTCCATTAGCGTTTTGCGTTCTCTTCATTTACCCAGTTATTCTTGTTCATATGAATTTGACTGTTGTTTATAAAAATAGTTATTTAACACAGTTTAAAAACGCATTCATTTTATATGTGAAAATAATCTATATCTATTTCCCTTTGTTCCTTCTTTTCGCTGTTATTCCAATCATCTTAATGGTGCTTCCTATTCCTCTAATCGTTAAATATATAATTCTATTTGTGTTTATATATTTCTTTATCCCTTTTTATGTTCTTGGTTTTAGCGTATTTTCCACCTATGTTTTTGATGAGAACATCAACAAAGAAAACCACCAAGAATTATACAAAAAAGGTCTATTTTGATTTTTAGTTAGTGATAAAAAAATACAATAATTTGTTATCTATAAAACTTTTTATATGTGTGTGCATAGTTTATAATTGAATTAGAATTTTTTGGTTTAGTTTTTTACCAATTGGAGATTTTATGAATCGTAAATTTAATATCTGTAATATTTCTATGATTGTGTGCTCTTTTTGTTTGGTTGGTTTGACATCTTGTAAAAAGAACAACGAAGATCCTCATTCAAAAGACGGCAAAGCAATTATTTATATCGGAACATATGACGGTGGTGTCGGCTACGAATGGATTAACACGATTTGCAATCGTTTTAACGAACAATTTGCAGACTACACCGATCCTCAACTTGAATCACAAGGATTAAAAGGTGTCGAGTTTAGAGTAGATCCAAACGAAAGTTATTATGGCGAAAATCTTGAAAGTGGTTTGACCGCTGACATCTATTTTACAGAGATGGTTGATTATGCTTATTACGCAAGAAAAGGCATATTCCTTGATATTACTGACACAGTCACATCGAGTTTATCTGATGTTGGTGATACAGGCACGATTGCAGACAAATTAGATTCCAATTTAAAGAGCTTCCTTACATGTATTGACAACAAATATTATGGTTTACCTTTCTATGAAGGTTTTTACAACTTAATGTATGATGTTGATCTTTTTGACAAGGAACAATTGTTCTTTGATTCTGATGGCGTTATTGGTGAAACAAGTGAAAGCGCCAATTTATCTAAAGGACCAGACAATGTTGCTGGAACTTGGGATGATGGTTTACCACGTACATATGAAGAATTTGATGTCTTAATGGATAATTTGAGTGGATCCTACACTCCAATCGTGTTAACTGGTGGAACAACAAGTTATGTAAATAGATATATCCAAAACCACTTTGTTAACTATGAAGGCAAAGAACAATCGATGCTAAATTACAATTTCAATGGTGTTGCAACAGATTTAGGAACAGTTACAAGCACTGGTGTTGCTAATAAAGATGAACAAACCACCCCTATTAGCCAATATAGTGAAGGTGTTGAACTTCAAAGACAATTAGGAAAATATTACGCTCTCGATTTCTTAAAGAATCATATGATGAATGGAAATCTTAAAACTGCTTCAAGTCATAAAGAAGCACAAAAAGATTTCATTTCTACAAAATATGGTAACAATCGTAAAGAATATGCCTATGGTCTTATTGTTGAAGGCTCTTGGTGGGAAAATGAAGCCTCTACATATTTGAAGGCTGATGAAGCTAGAGGTGGAGGAAAGCTCAATCGTCGTTTTGGAGTTCTACCAATTCCTAAACAATCAGAAGAAAAACTTGGCGAAAAACAAACAGTGATTTCTTTGAACTCATCATTCTGCTTTGTTGCTAAGAACACTACATATCCGGAGTTATCAAAGAAAGTTTTAAAATTCTTCCACACAAATAAATCTCTTTCTTCATTCACAACATCAACTTCTACTACAAGAGCGTTCTCTTATACAATTGAAGATTCTGACGTTCCAAATTGTTCATATTTTGCTCATCAATTAATTGAAATGAAGAAAACTTGTGATATTGTCTACCCATATTCATCTGATAGCCATGTTTTAGACAAGAAAACAAACTTTAAAATGGACAACTATCCTTGGGCTATCGGAATTACAACATCGAATGTTTTTGATCAATTTAATAATGGATTAGAGACACCAGTTAGTTATTTTGGAAAAATGTATACTTACGCCAAGCAGTGGTGGAACAAATAATTAAATTATGACAAAGGCGTTGCTTGGGAATCATAATAAAACAAAATCAAGTACATCAAGCAAAAAAGATAAAATCTTTTTCTATGCCTTAATTATTTTACCGCTCGTTCAATTTTTGGTTTTTTACGTTTATGTTAACTTCAACAGTATTTTACTAAGCTTTCAAAAGTATGATAGCTCTTCTGCTGGGTTTATCTTTCTTACTGATAATGTCTTTAAAAATTATCAAGGGGTGTTTGAACTAGGCAGCCTCGGATTAGATTTAGGTAAACTAATTCTCAATTCTGTTATTTTGTGGGTTTGTATGGTGGCGTTTGGCACTATCCCCGCAATTATTTTCTCATTCTATATTTATAGAAAAAGAACACTTTATCATTTCTTTAAGTTCTTCTTGTTTTTGCCGAGTATTATTCCTTCAATCTTATTAACAACTGTTTTTAAGGGATTCATGATTGACTGTGTTTCTAATATTATGTCTATGCTTGGCACTACTTTTAAAACTAGTAATGGCTTATTAGATCCTTACTCAGACACAGCGTTCCCAATTTTACTTATCTATTACATTTGGATTTCTTTTGGCGCGCAGGTTTTGTTTTATTCTAATGCGATGGCGCAAACTTCTCCTTCACTAGTGGAAGCTAGCCAATTAGATGGTTGTGGAGAAGGTAGAATTTTGCTTCACGTTGTTCTTCCTGGGATTATGCCAACAGTGAAAACCTTTATCATTGCTAGTATTGCTGGTTTATTTACTAACCAAATGTTGCTCTTTAACTTCTATGGAACGATTGATAACGCTCCAAATATTGCGACGATTGGTTACTTTATTTATTCAATGGCCGCTCCTGGTCCATCCAATTATGACAATTATCCATTGATGTCTGCTTTTGGCTTATTATGCTCTATTATCGCCATTAGCGCCATCTTTGTTATTAACAAAATATTTAAGAGGTTTGAAAAATGATGACAAAGATTAAGCCTATTAAACCTCATCACAAAACCAACCCTCTATATGTTGCTGTTTTCATCATACTTGTTGTTTATGTTGTTGTTCTTCTTGTTCCTTTAATTTGGGGATTATTTATTTCTTTTGTTGATCGTGATGCATATAGTGAATATTTACATAATCCATTAGTGCTTCCTACAAGTTACACTTTTGATAACTATATTAATGGCTTTAATGATTTCCAAATCAAACCATTAGGTTCATACACTGATCAAAATATCTTTGAAATTGTTTTCCAAACACTTGTTTATTCTGGCTTATGTTCTTTAGCAGCGACTATTGTTCCTTGCATATGTGCGTATGCTTCTGCAAGATTTAACTTCAAGTTTGGGAAAGTTGTATATGGCATTGTTATCGTTACAATGGCAATTCCAATTGTTGGTAACTTACCTTCTGAAATTAGAGTGGCGCAAGCAATCGGAACTTTTGATAACCTTTGGTTATTCTGGATCATGAAAGCTAATTTCCTAACGATTTATTTCTTGCTTTTCCATTCCATATTTAAAGGTATCCCGATGGCATACACTGAAGCTGCAAAAATTGATGGAGCAAACAATTTTAGAATCATGATTCACTGTATTATGCCTTTCGCGTTAGGAACATTAGGAATTGTGTTCTTACTTAATTTCATTAATTTCTGGAATGATTATCAGATTCCTTACTACTATTTACCTTCTTATCCTGTTGTTGGCACTGCTGTATTTAATTTCTCTCTCCATTATGAAAAATATGGTGGTATCCCTCAACTTATCGCGATGATTTTCATCGTTGCTATTCCAATTATTGTTTTAGCAATTGCCTTTAATAAAAAACTTATGAGTAACTTATCTGACGGAGGTATTAAAGAATGAAAAAAGGATTTAGTACATTTATTGCCGTTCTTGCTTTTGCTTCTTTTTTGCTTTGCGTCCCTGGAATCAATAATAGTTTCGCTATACAAGCCATCTCAGAAGTCCCTGAAGAAGTTGCCATTGGGACAGAAATAAATGTTGAGATGATTGACATTGAATATCATGGTGAAATTAAGAAGGCCTCATCTTTAGTTGTTCACACCCCAACAGGTACGATTATCAATTCCACAAAAATTTATTTCTCAGAAGCAGGAAAATATGTGTTTGATTTCTCTGCGATGTTTGGTAGTGAAAAAATCACTAAATCAGTGGAAGTGATGTCAATTAGAACACCAGTAAGCATGTTTAGTGGATATCACACTAATATTTCTTATGGTTCTTTTGCCTATAACGATAGATTAGATCCATCACTAGAAATAGAAGACTATAAAGGTGTTAAAGTTAATCCTCAAGATGGTGGTACTGTCACATTTAATAAGGTTTTGAACTTTAATAATGTCACTAAAGACACATCATTTATTGATTTTATAGTCGAGCCGTCCACTCCAGGATCGTATGATATAGGAGAAATTATTATCACTCTTACTGATGCAGATGACGAGAGCAACAAAGTTGATATCAGATATGTTGATGGTTTAGCGGGGTCAGGCGATCAAACTAGACTTACTTACGCTACCGCCAGAGCAACAGGACAATATTATGCTGGATATGAGAATTGGAATGGTCTTTGGCATATTAATAGCGATCAAACCGGAGCCCCAACATTCTTAACATTAAGAGGACTTGGCGATACCCCTATTGGATATTTAAATTCTCAACTATTTTTTGATTATCCATCTAAGAGCATTTATGTTGAACCGGAATATTCAGTTTTTAATAGCAAAGTATTAATCAACGATTTAGATAACACAGGTGTTTATCCAACCAATCCTTGGTCTGGTTTTAAAAACGGAAGAGCGATTTTATCAATAACCGCGAAAGATGTCGTTGGAAATAACGCCAGATACGTCATTAAATCAATCATGGGATATGATTTCACTAATAGATTGTTAAAAGATATCACAGCCCCGAAACTCTCTATCGATTATGATGGAGGCATTAAAGAAAGTCTTCCGTTTGCGAAGCTTAACTGCTCATATCCAATTTATGAAGCTGATGTCTTTGATGATTTTGATGATGATTTAATCTTTGATAAAAAAGTTCAATTTATAAATAACAATGCTTATATCGATGTCTCTCATGATGGAAAGAGATTTACCACTAATTATTATGGTGATTATTTAATCTCTTATTACTGCAGTGATAGAAGTGGTAACAAGGTTGAAGATTCTTATATTGTCCACTGTTCTCCTAACGCAATTGATATGGTGATTATCGTGCCAGAAGACAGTAACACCTATCGCGCCTTTGATAATGTGGAATTATGTTCGCTTTCAGATGTAGAAGTTAAAAACGCTCAAGGAAGAGTCACATTATCTAGATATTTAATTACTCCGGAAGATGAAATTGTTGAATTAAAGAAAGATTACTTTGTGCCAACTAAACCGGGCTTGTACAAAGTGAAATACGTTGCAGCGGATGTTTGTGACGAACCAGTAACTAAGACTATTGAATACAATATCCAAAACATCAATAATCCAATCATCGTAGATTATATCAATTTACCAAAAGTGATGATTAAGGGCCAATATTACGATATCCCTAATGTGGTTTCTAAATGCCCAAGTGGTAGTGAAATTGTTGATGGCGATGTAAATGTTTATGTTAATGATGTTTTATTTGAAGGTAACAAATTATATGTTGATTCTTTAAGTGATTATCACATTGATTTTGTTCCTGAAACTAATACTTCTGGTAAAAAGTCTTTTGTTATCAATGTTGTTGAAGGAACTGATGCGAGTGAGAGAACTATCAAAGAGAATTATTTCTATTCCGAAGACTCTAATTATTTAGTAGAACATATAAGAAATAAATCAATGCAGTTCCTAGTTAATAGTGAGGCTTATATCCACTTTATTAAATCAGTATCTTCTAGTGAATTATCATTATCATTTGCCTTGGATTCTGACACGATTCAAAACTACGAAAATTTAAATATTAAAATTCAAGATAAGAATAGCCCCGATAGAAGTGTGACACTACAAGTCGCCTCTAATGGCACGAGCTTAAAATTATTCACCCCACATGAAATTCTTCCTAAAGATTTAGATTGTGATTCTGAAAAACAATTTGAGCTATATTATCGAGCATTTACTAAATCCTTAAGAGATCGTAACTATAAAGATATCTGCAATATTAACTATTACGATGATGGTGAAGTATTTAACGGCTTCTCTGATGAGGTTTATATCTCATTTGGTCTTTCTAATTTAGCAAATCCTGCAAATGTCTCATTAGTGTTTATCAATAACCAATCATTTAAAACATCAATTGTTAAAGATAACGCTGGTCCACAAATCATTACTGATAATAACCTTAATTGGACTAACGAATTAGGTGCGGAGATAACTATTCCTCAAGCAAAAGCGTTTGATGTTCTTTCTTATGTTAACTCATTGCAATTAACGGTTATTGATCCGGATAATAACGTAATTATCAATAATGATGATGCGACAATCGAACATAAGATAACTCTTTCTAAATATGGTAGTTATCGTATTTACTATAGTTCTAAAGATGGTAATGGTCGTAATTCAAATCGTTCATTCACCATTTGCTGCATTGAAAATGAAGATCCTCAATTAACGGTGAACTTCACTCCAAAATCCGAATATTCAGTCGGATCAAGCTTTGTATTGCCGTCATATTCATTCACAGATAATTCACTTAACTGCACATTAGATGTTTTACTTTATCTTCCAATTGGGCAAGGTATCGCTATTGAACACGCTGATATGGTGGATGGAGAAATCACAACTTCTAATTATTTAGATTTAGACCATTATTCTAGTGACCTAGTAAAGAGTAATAACTCGTTTAAATTCTATGCTGCTGGTAAATATACACTTCGTTACATCGTAGTGGATGCGTACGGAAATATCGCTCTTAAAGAGTTCACATTAAATGCGAGGCAAATGACAATATGAGAAAAGCATTTAGAAGTTTTATCTTAATACCATTTATAGGTATCGCATTAGTGTCTTGTAACAAGACAGTTATTAATTATGAATATAACGTTATTGATAAAGTAAAATTAGTGTCCAATAACGTTTCTGATTATCAACTTGTCATTCCTGATTCACAAAACGAATATGTTAATTTAGCAGTTAGCGAATTCTCCACAGTCATTGAAAAAGCTAGTGGAGCAACATTTACAGTTATTGATGAATCAGCTAGAAGCATTGATTCTTCTCTTCCATTTATTTCGTTTGGCAAAACAGAATTAAGTGAGACAAATAATGTTCATATGCCTCACGATAAACAATACCTCAATAGTGGTTATTATTTGTTAAATAAGGATAATAATGTTTACATTCTTTCTGATGATAATTATGACTTAGAAGGTGTTTTATATGGTACCTATCGCTTATTAAACATCTTGGTGGATTATAAAGCTTATTCTGACGATGAAATATATGTTAAAAAATCAGACGATATATATTTGCCATCAATTAACGAATCTTATGTTCCTTCGTTTGATGAAAGAGAACTTGGCTATAAAGAACTAATTACAAATAAAACTCTTGGATCGAGATTAATGCTCTTTAATAAAGAGATAGATAATAGATGGGCGATGCATGGACACACATCCACTAATAAGTATCATTATCTTTTAAATCAAGAAATTTATCACGATGAACACCCTGATTGGTATGCAGATGCTTCTGCAGATACTTTCTATCAATTATGTTATACAGCGCATGGACGCGACTATGAAGGTATGGTCAATCAAATGGCGACCAATTTATATGAAAACTATATAATTAAGAAACCAAACGCTAAATATTTCATGATTGGTCAAGAAGATAATCGTGCATTCTGTACTTGTGAAGCTTGCGAGGCTAAAAGTCGTGAATATGGCTGCGAAGGAAAAGTTAGTGGTCTAATTGTTTTATTTTTAAATGATGCCATTAAAAAAGTGGAACAAATCATGAGAGACAACAATGATTTAGTTAATCTTAATAGAGATATCAGATATGTTTTCTTTGGTTATTTCCAATCCATTAAACCATTTGAGTCTAATAAAATCGTTCCAAACGAAAAACTATATATTGAATTTGCTCCAATTGAATTAGATTTTGCAAAAGACTTCCATAGTGGTGCGACTAATTCCGATTTATATTCTTGTTTAGAGAAGTGGGATGAGATTTTACATGGAAGAATTATTGTTTATTCGTATGATGTGAATTATAAAAACTTCTTGATGAACTTTAATAACTTCGGTTCATTCAAACCATACTTAGAAGAATATAAAAAACATCATGTCAATTATTTCTATTCCCAAGGTGCAGTTGTTAATAACGTTACTGGTTTAACTAATATGCGTCTATTTGTCGAGAGTCAGTTACTCTGGAACCTTGATCAAAACTACGATGATTTAGTCCATGAATTTATGGAAAACTACTACAAAGACGCATCGGAATACATGGAATTATATTATCGAATCACTAAAGACAGATATACATATTTCGCTAACGCAAACCAAGTTCCATGTGGTATTAAGAGTGATATTGTCGATGACATTGAATGCTGGAATAAACCAACAGTGGATGCTTTACAAAACGCTCTTAACCGCGGATTATCCGCTATTGAAAAATATAAAGGTGTTGATGATGAACTATACACCAAACTTTATTATCGAATTAAAAGAGAGATGATAACCACTTATTATCTACTTATCAGTTATTATTCTGATTTCTATTCTCAAATGGCGATTGAAGAGATGAAAGCAGAATTTAATTCGCTTGTTATCTACTTTAAATTAACAAAGATTTCGGAAGGTGGCTCAGGAATTGAGTTCTAGCGTGGAAATAATATGAAAAAGATTGTTAAGACTACATTATTCGTTCTACTAACTGGATTGCTTTTCGCTTGCTCAACAACTTATAAAACAATTACAGTTGATGTTTTGGACCCAGTTGATATTGTTTTAACTGAAAAAGAAAAACATTTAGCAATTGGAGGAACATATCAAATTCACGCCTCGTATGTGATGGATGATTCTAGAGATGATTCAGTAGCGTTTGAATATAATAGTTTAGACACTTCTGTCGCTACAGTATCTAATAGTGGCCTAGTCGAAGCTGTTGGAATCGGTGAGGCCATCATTCAAATTACATATAGCCAAACCAAAACATTATTAAAAATAATTGTTGAAGAGAATGATGAACAACAACTCCTTGCGATTAATATCACTAATGATTCAATTTCTTTATATAAAAATGATGAATTCAACTTTGAATATGAGGCTAGATTAAATGGCAAGTTAATTGATTTGTCTGCTACATATTATGGATACAACAATTCTTTAATTAGTATAGAGAACAATGTTATCACCGCTTTAGGTGTTGGTTCTACTCCAGTTGGAATAAGAGTCACCTATGGTGATAATGTCGCAGAAGCGTCATTTACAGTCAACATTTTAGAATTAAGCTATTACTTATCATGTAATTATGAAGCTTCTCAATTAATCGTTGGAGAAGAAGATTTAGCAATCACTTATTCCTTGAACTATGGATCAACACTTGTTAAGTCTTTGAGTTTAAGTGAATTGGAATGTGAAATATCCGATGAAAAAATTGCCACGATTAACGGCAACGCGATTCATGGTATTAAAAAAGGATATTTTGATTTAGAAGCTGGTTATAACGGTTCAGAAGTATCAAGTAAGATTACAACTACAAGTTCATTTAGATGTCGTGAAAAATATGAAGTTAAAAACATTGATTCTAATGAGACCATTTATGTTTTAGATGGAGAAAGAATCAACTATACACCGGTTAATAGTGATCCAAATTTAGTGTTTGATGCTTGGATTAGAAATGGTGTGGTTTTCAATGAACCAGTTGAAAGTGATTTGAGACTAGGCGTTAGATGGAAAATTAATGAATTTAATTTTGCCGCGGATGTAAGAGGGGCCAAATCAATTGCTCCATCAGAAGGGCCAGAAGTAATTGATGCGGTTTATTATAATGATGACGACGTGTACGCTAAAGGACTTAAATATGATTTATCTAAGAATGTTCATGGCGATTCTGCTACTGAAGATATAGTGGCAAATATCTATCTTCCAAAAATGGATTATAGAAAAACTAACAAAGTTAGTTACAATTGGAAGACTAATGGATATGTCACTATTGATATGAATCATTGGTACGCTGGAGCCTTAGCTATCGGTGGCACCATTGATATTACATATGACGGTCAAGTTCTTACCCAAACCATTACTCAAACTTATGATGTTGTAGACCCATTCTCTGGAACAAGTTATAAAAATGCGGCTAGAACGCTTATTTGTAACGATTTATCCGTTATCGAAGGAAATGAGAATCTTCAATCTATTTCCTATTGGGCGTATTCTTCGATTACTGCGACCAGTTCTATCTATTTGTCTAATCCCAATGTCACTGTTTCACATGATTATTTGCCATATTTTAGGTTGGGTAATTACGTTGGTACATTGTTTAGCACTGATGATCCAAACGCTCATTATGACGCTGATTATAAAAAACCAACAATAGCACAATTTATTTCCGAGAGTGGTGATACTAGCGAAGATTATTTGTATTACTATCAAGATAGACAATATAACGAAGATATGGGTTATACCCATTGTCGTGCTGATTACACATTAGCCATTCCTGCAATCAATTATTCTAATATAGTTGAGGATATCATCATGCCATACTTCGTTGATGGTGGATTCTTTGTTGGGTTTGATGAAGACAATGTGACCACTAATTGTACCGGTCAGTTTAGATTTAAATACAACGAACTCAGCGGATTGACCATTATGGTCTGTTCTGAAAATGGAGAAGTATTATTTAACGGTGTTTGTACCGATATTGACGTTATTAATGGTAACAAGGGCTATCAATTCCCTGTCTGCTATTCAACATTTTGCTTTGAAAGAGGATTGAAGATTTATCAACCACGATTTGCTGAAAAATGTAAGCAGCATAGCTATATAGCTAGTACCGCAACAATCGGCAAAGAAGTATGCACAATCTGTGGTGAGACTAGAGATTATAAGAATAATTTAATCGAAATTGATTTTACCCAAGCCCAATATGGTGCATACGGAGGAGCGTGGGGTTCTACGTTCCCTGTTGAAGAAACAGGCGTTTTCAAAGATGAAAAATGGCTGAAATATGAGATTACCGCTGCTAATGCAGAAGAACAATTTTATTTCCCAAAGATCAATTTTAAGGTATTTGATGCTGTTCAATTTTCTGTTTCATGTGGTTCTTGGGCTATTGAAGCTGGAATAACAAGTGGATCTTATACCTTGCCATTCTGCGGTGATTTCTCTGATAATTATTCAACCGGAATATTAAGATTTGTTAGAAGTGGTGATAGCGTGATCGCAACATTGACTTGTAATGAAACTTCACAATCGCAACAAATCACAATAACTGATCAAGACATTATTTGTGGTAATAAGTCCTTTGGTTTATATGTTTATTCGAAATATTTATGGCAAACTGTCACAATCGAATTGACCGCCTTAAACTAATTTTAAATTTTCCAAAAATTGTAATTATTTAACATAATCAGTAATAAACACATATTAATTTTTAATTCGTGTTATAACTTAGTTATAAGAACTATTTATAAGTAAATTTGATTTGGAAGGAGACTTTTCTATGAAAAAAATCAAATCTTTATTTTGGATAGGAACGATGGCGTTATTAACGCTTGCGGGTTGTAATAACCAACAAGCCAAACCTCATGTTCATACGTATGATTTAGAACATCCTGATTGGGCTTGGACCGAATTAGCCGCTGGCGGATATAGCGCAACCGCAACTATCGAATGTACTTCTTGTAAAGAAAGTAATGAAGGACACCTTTTAACATTGGACGCTAATGTTACACATCAACAAACATTAGATCCTACATGTACTACTCCTGGCGAAATGACTTATACTGCAGTAGCCACTTACGAAGAAGTTAAGTTAAGAGACACAAAAGTTGTTCCTATTACTGACGCAGAAGCACACCAATATGTTGAAGTGGCCGAAGAACGCTACTTAAAGACCGCTGCAACATGTACCGAAGACGCAGTTTATTTCAAATCCTGTAAATTCTGCCATAAAAATAGCACAGAAACATTTGTGGCTGAGAATACAAAATTAGGCCACAACTTACAACATTTCAGCGCAAGTGAATCAACATGCCAATTACATGGCAATGTCGAATACTGGAAATGTCTTAGATGTGGCAAATTCTTCTTAGATGAAGCTTGCACTCAAGAAACCACAGAAGAAGAAACATTGTTACCATTTGCGGACCATATTATGGAACATCACGCTGGTAAAGCGGCAACATGTACTGCTGGTGGAACAAAAGAATATTGGACCTGTTCCTATGAACCAGGCGTTCTTTATCGAGACGAACAAGGCAATGAAAAATTTAATAATGAAAGCGAATTAGAAATTGCTCCATTAGGCCACAACATGGAACATCATGCCGCTGTTCCAGCATCATGTACCGCTCAAGGAAGTCTTGAATACTGGACATGCGATCGCTGCGAAAAAATGTTCTTAGATGAAAATGGAACACAAGAATGCACTGCTCAAGATCTCATAGTTCAAGTGACAGAACATACTTATGTTAATAGCGCAGTTACTGATAAAATCGGATATTTAGAAAGCAAATGTTCAACTTGTGGATTATCCAATGGATTGACATCAGATTTAATGACACTTGCTGATATCGATTTCACCAAAGCACAATATGGCGCACAAGGTGGTAAGTGGGGTACAAATGTTCAACCAACCGCTAAAACAATGGTGTTTGAAGTAACAGCGGCTTCAACTGAAAATGAAATAAAATTACCAAGAATTAACTTCAGTCTATATAAAATAGTGTCGTTTACGTTATCAGGAAATGATTGGTCTGCTAGAGTTGGATTAGAGACTGGATCTTACGCATTCCCATATGCATATAGAGCAGAACCATATTCTGGTACATTGTCATTTACTGTCAGTGGCAACCAAGTTAACGCCTCGCTTTACTGCGCTGAAGGAACCACTCAAAATGTTACTATTTCCGATTCTGACATTGTTAACGGAAATAAATCAGTTTCCTTATATATGATTGCTGATGCAGAATATAGAACTATTTCTGCTGAATTAACAGCATTAGCCGATACTTGTGAACACAATTATGTTCTTGACGCAAATTGCTTAGGAAAAGAAGTTTGTTCTATTTGTGGTGAAGCAAGAGCTGTTGCTCCATCAATCGATTTTGCAACCAATGGCATTTATGGCATGTATGACTGGTATACAAGCTTTGGCGCACCAGATGCAGGTTGGGTCTTCAATGTTGAAGCTAATAGCATCCATTTCTATACATATAACCCAAGCGTCTATTCAGAAGTGTGCTTACCAAGAATGTACTTTGCTGGATTTAGCGCAGTTACAATTGATTTCACAATCGCAAACGCTAGTGAAAAATATTCGTTTAATTCTGATTTAAGCAATTACTACACAGTTCCATCTGCATCATTTGCTGCAAAACTTGTATTCTATAACATCACCAGTTCATCAATGGTTGCATCTCTTAGAGATTCATCAAATAACATCCTTCTTAGTAAGGTTGTTACAGATGCAAATGTCCTCAATGGTGTTGATGGATTCAAGTTCTATGATGAAGGCGTTGGATTAGGTGACGAACACTTAAGCAACTTTGCTTTCGTTGGTGAACACGCACACAATTATACTGCAGATGCAGGTTGCATTGGCAAAGAAGCTTGCTCAGTTTGCTATGAAGAACATGGCGTTGCTAGCCCTTCATTTGATTTCTCATCAAATTTATATGGCGCTTACGATTATTATGAAGGCAATGGTTCAATCGATTCTTCATGGGTAGTTGCTAATGGAGCAAGCGAAATTAAATTTGTTAATGCATTTAGTGATGGTAGTATCTTTGACTACCATTTACCAAAGATTTATTTCGCAAATTTCTCAAGCGTTACAATCAATCTCGTTATTAACTATGCCAGTGAAGTGTTTGCTCTTGAAAATGGTTTCTCACAATCGTTTACAGCACCATCTAGTAATTATGACCATGCACAATTAGTGTTTGAAAACATTTCAAGCTCAAGCATGACTGTTAAACTTAATGACGCATTTGGCACAACATATGCTCAAGTTACATGTTCAAACGCTAATGTTTTAAACGGAAACGAAGGATTCGTGCTTTATGCTAAAGGCTCTGGAAACATTGCGTATGATGCATTAAACAACTTCACCTTTGTTGCTTAATGTATAATTATTAGTTACATCAAATTAAAATATTGAAGAAATGGGTCAACGGAACTTTATAGAGTGCATTGACCCTTTCTATTTAATTACTGATTATGAGAAAAAAAGTTCATCTATTATGCAATGCTCACATTGATCAAATATGGCAGTGGGAATGGGAAGAAGGCGCTTCTTGCGCTTTATCAACATTCCAAAGTGCTGCAAATCTTTTAAACGACTTTGATTACAAGTTCAACCATAATGAAGTTGTTTTATATAAATATACTAAAAAGTTTGCTCCTGCTTTATTTAATGATATTAAAGTTAAAGCTAGTGAAGGCAAATGGAACATCATGGGTGGGTGGTATCTTCAACCTGATTGTCTTATGCCTTGTGGAGAAGCAATTGTTAGACAAATTCAAACAGGAAAACAATATTTTCTAACTAACTTTAATCAATATCCGAAAACCGCGGTTAATTTTGATCCATTTGGACATTCACGTGGATTAGTGCAAATCATTAAGAAATGTGGTCAAGAAAACTATGTTTTTATGAGACCTCTTAATTGGTTTGTTGACCCAAAGAAATATCAACTTAAATTGCCTAGTGAAGAGTTTTTGTGGGAAGGATATGATGGCTCAATTATTAAAACTACTAGATGTAGTGAATATCGTTCTCCTTTAGGTAACGCAGTTGAAAAGATTAAAAAAGATATTGATAATCTAAAAGATTATGATGTCATCTTATCCACTTGGGGTGTTGGTAATCACGGTGGTGGGCCTTCTCGTAAAGATTTAATTGATATTGACGCTTTTATTAAAGAAAGCGAAGACATTGAAATAGTGCATTCCACTATGGATGATTTCTTTAATGAAATTAATCCAAAAGAAATATGGGATAAATCAATTATTTCTTGCATGGTTGGTTGCTATACATCAATGGTCAATTTAAAACAAAAATATAGAACGTTAGAAAACGAGATTTTTTTCACTGAAAAGATTTGCTCTATCGCCTCTTTAAAAGGATGTATTACTTATCCAGTTAATGAAATCAAAGAAGCGGTGGAAGACATGCTCAATGTGGAGTTCCATGATGTTTTAGCAGGAACAACAATTAAAGCAGGAGAAGAAAATGCCTTAAATTATATCGGGCATGCGATGAACTTATTAAATAACGCTAGAGCGGAAGCTTTCTTTTCACTAATTAAAGGAGAAGAACCTGCGAAAGAAGGAGAATATTTCTTCTATGTGTTTAATCCAAAGACATATGATGTTGAACAACTAACGGAAGCCGAAGCGTGCTTCTTAACTCCTTCAGATTTTGATGAGAATAATTATTTAGTAATTGATATATATAATGAACGTGGTGATTTACTCACATCACAAACAATTAAGGAAGAATCTAATATAGCGATTGAGTGGAGAAAGCGTGTCATTTTTAAAGCAAATTTAAAACCACTTGGTTTAACAAAATTTATTGCAAAATATCATACGATTCCTAAATCAAAAATTGTTAAAGAATTTAATCAAGATATTTACTTTAATAATGATGTTAAAAAGTTAAAAATCTCTAAAGAAACCGGTTTAATTGAATCATTAATGATTAATGGCAAAGTTGTTTCATTGGGTAACTTATTTGAAATCAACGTCTATGAAGATTATGAAGATCCTTGGGGAATGAATTATGACCATGTTGGCTGGAATCCTTCGCCGATGGGGTTAATGAAAAACCCTCATGGAATTTTTAATAAACTTAAATCGTTAGAAGTTATCGAAGATGGAGATATATACCTAGGAGTTGAATCATTCTTTGAATACAAAAATGCTTCTGCAAGAATTCTTTATAAAATTTATAAAGACGGAGCAGATATCGATGTTCAAGTTGATATTTGGCCTGGAGAGATTAATAAAGCATACAAAATGCATCTTCCTCTTAAAGGCACTAATTTCTCTGGCGAACAAATGTTTGGCTACGAAAGTTTATATGAAGACGGGAAAGAATGCATTGCTCATAACTATTTGACTTTAAAACAAGATGATGGGACTTATCTCCAATTAATCACTCCATCAACTTATGGTTCTTCATTTAGAAATAACACAATTATGGTGACTTTGTTAAGAAGCGCAACTTATTGCGCCCATCCTACTTATTCTGGACCAATTGTGCCTGAGAATACATATCTTAAAAAGATTGATTCTGGTATGCATTCATTTAGCTTTAGATTAACGGTTGCCAAAGAAGAAGATTTAAAAAAGAATGCGGATATATTTATTGAAAAATCCTATTGTCTTAATGCTTTCCCTACTAAGGACACGAAGACCGATAATGGATTTGAGATTAGAACTACTAATCCATATATCAATGTCGTAACTATTAAAAAAAGCGATCAACTTGATGGATACGTTATTCGTTTACAAAACAACATGTCTATTAAACAAAATAATAGCTTGTTATTTGGCAACAAGAGAATCGAATTAAGTTTTGGCAAATATGAGGTTAAAACTATTGTTTTTGATGGTAGTAGCCTTAAAGAAATCAATGAAATGATTATTTAAATAGAAGAGCTTTCTTATTATCGAAACGTAGTGAAGATAAAAACCGGGTGCTAGTCACGTGAGAATAGAAGGCTTTCTGCTACGAAAAAGACCTCATGCTATAATTGAAAAGGCTGACAACCGTTCAATTAAACAGGAGGCACATCCATTGATGATGATTTAAGTTTATCACATATGAGGTGGAACCGGAAGTATTGACGTTGTTAATACTTTCGCAGATATCTTTGAAGTATCTGCTTTAGACATCCTAGATGGGGTGTCTTTTTTCTTAAAAACATATAAGAAACCCCTTAAAATAAAAAAACATTGGCGACCTTCGTCATACAATACTTACTCTAATTTGTTATTCACGCACATTCACGACGGGCTGAGTAATAGGTAGCGACCCTAATACTTCCGTAATGGACTATTTCTAGCCGGAACAATGGGAAGGGTTATATTACCTTCCAGCTTTCAGAGAGCTTCAGCGGATCGTTATAAGCAATTTCTTCCTTAGAATAATCCGGCATTCTCCTACTCGTGCCCACCAAAGTAGTTATAGACAGTTACCTGTCTTCAAGCCGAGCACTTCCTTTGAGAACGCAGATACTAGTTTCTCACGCTAGTATCATCACGTGGGACGTATTTCTACGGAGCCTCTTGTCGTGCCTACTCGGGTAGCCGTTTACATCGAAGAGCGTATTGCGCCTCTAACCAAAGCGGTGTTTTAACCCCGAATACCATATAGGTCTTGACCATTTAGCAGTATCCCACTAAAAGGTCTCTTTTGGTTAGGCCCCAGCCATCAGCAAGATGACTTCACTGGGTTCCAATGTGCCTATAGTATAAATTGCTGTCAATAGGATGTGTGAGGACATGTTTTGTCCCCTTAAAACATATATTTAATCAATTCTGGTGGATGCGTCATTGAAATTGATAACTACGTTGCAATCGGCAGTGGTTCTCAAAAAGCAATTGGAAGTCTTCTTTCTACCGAAGAACAAAAGGATAGAAGAATAATCGTTAAATAATATTCAATAACACGCAAGAAAGTGCTTATTTCTTCTTTTTTGTATAGACGTTCCAATCAGGAACTTCTTGTCCTTCCTCTACTAAACCAAGAAAGAATTTTTGTTTAATAGGAGCGTCAAGAATTCTAACTGGTTTGACCTGGTTAGCGCTTGATCCTTTCATTAATTTATATTCTCTCCATAAAGCGTGAGTTTCTCTTTGTTGGATGAGAACTAAAGAAGTATCAATACTTCCTCTTTTTTCAGAGAAGAAATAATATTCTGGATTAATTTTACAAAGTATCTCATGGAATCTCTTTGAGTATTCAGGAGTTTTACTTAAATCAACTTCGGTTTCAGGCTCTAATAACATGACATAACGTGACACTGGTCTATTGGTGTCTAAATATAATGCGTAGTCACCGAAATCAACACCGACCTCTT
Source organism: Bacilli bacterium (assembly GCA_045132035.1). Lineage (GTDB taxonomy): Bacteria > Bacillota_I > Bacilli_A > RFN20 > CAG-826 > UBA2450. Next base: position 5,439 of record JBGURM010000098.1, on the reverse strand, counting down.
TACTTAGTTGTCTAACCGCTTCATTAAGATGTTCTTCAGTTGTTTTTTCAGCAGCGATATTAGCGAGTTGACCTTTACGATAGGCGAAAGTGATGAGAGGTAACTTGTTATAGAAACCAATTACACGAATAACATCTCTAATCTTATAACGATAGAAACCACATTGGTTGGTAATGATGATTTCATATTCTTTGCCTTCCTCTAATTGGTCTAGAGTTAAGGTGTTGTTATCATCATCGTCAGCATCGGCTGGTAAGAATTCAAAGAAACAGCTATCAGTAAGTGGAGCGAACTTTGGATTGTTCATATTGATACAGGCTGCAAACATACCTTCACTAGCAGCATATACAAAGTAATCAATCGCTACTTTATCTCCGGCGTATTTCTTAAATTTTTCAGCGTAAGTAGCAAAGCCGCCTGTTCCAATTGCACAAGCCCAAGCGAACTTTGGCCATAAGCGAGGAATGATTGGGGTGTCAAAACCTTGAGAGAAGATTTCTCTTAATTGAGCGGCTCTCTTTGGGTTTTTACAGACATATTTCATCATTATTTGACGTTGCTTATCTTCACAAACAGATGAATCAATTGTTCCGTTTTCAATATCGTTACAAATGAGTTCCCAATTCTTTTTAATATAGTTGAGCATATCAACAAAATTGGTCATGAATCCACTTAAGAACCACACTAAATTTGGCTCCTCAAGAGCGAACCTTGCTTTCATATAGTTCATATTCATTCCACCGATTGGGAACAATATTTCATCTGGAGAAGTTAAGAAGATTCTAAATAATTTTCTGAATTTACGAGAAACTGCACCGGTGACTGAACCAGTAGGAGTGCCGTCCGCCATCTTGGTGGTTTCGGTTTCAAGCATGTTGAGACCTTTTTCTAGTGGGACACCAGTGTGATATGTTTCTCTATAATATTTGTTTGCAAGAGCTTTGGTTCTAGCAAAAGAATATTTTTCATATACTTCCATTGATCTATTTGTGACTGGAATTTTCTTTTGAACACCAACAGAGCCAGATGTTTCAGCGTATTGAATGACATCATATGCGGTGATTAAGTTGGTCTCTTTCTTTTTCACCATACGGGAAATGTATGGTTCATAAGTATCATAGTTGGAGAATGGAATTTTTTGACGATATTCATCAATTGATTTAATGTCTGCAAAGCCATATAGTTTGCCGTATTCCGTGTCTTTATTTTCTTGAAGTATTTTTAAAAGTAATTCTTCGTTTGATTTTTTAGGATCGATGCTACTTTTTTCAATGTCTTTAAGAGCTTTTTTGCCCTTTGAAATAAGGACTGCATCAACAATTCCAATTAGTGGTTTCATATCTTTCTCCAAGCTAAAACTAATTAAAGTATACAAAAAAATTAAAAAATAAAGAATGGATTTAAAAACCTTATTTGGTTTTATAAATAACATAAATTGTTAGAAGGCACCTAAGATATTACAAAAAAGTAAACCTTTTTTCTTGCTGTTATCCCTTCCATTTTGTAGACTATTTTTAATGAGTATTTAGATTAAAATCTAGAGGTAGAAAAAATGACAGTTTTAGTATGTGTTGGTTCTTCCTGCCACTTAAAAGGAAGTTATGAAATCATCGAATTATTCAAAAATAGGATTGCTAAAGAGCATCTCGAAGACAAAATTGATCTTAAAGGAACATTCTGTTTAGGCAAGTGTGGTGTTGCTGGAGTGTCTATCCAAGTTGATGATGAAATAATTACTGGTGTGACCGATAAGAATTTTGATCAAGTTTTTGAAGCACATATTCTTTCTAGACTTTAGGAGATATTCATGGATTTTTGTTTAGAAAGTAAAACTACAAACTGTAAGAATTGCTATAAGTGCATTAGGCATTGCCCAATCAAATCAATTTCTTTTGCGGGTAATAAAGCCTCAATTATAAAAGATTCTTGTATCCTCTGTGGAAGATGTTATTTAGTGTGTCCACAAGAGGTAAAAGTCGTAAGAAACGACCTCGATTTAGTAAAAAGTCTCATTAATGGTGGTCATAAAGTATATGCTTCTTTAGCCCCATCTTTTGTTAGTTACTATGCTTATACTTCTTTAGATGAAATTACCTCTGCTCTTAAGAAGTTAGGTTTCTTTGAAATGGAAGAAACAGCGATTGGAGCGACAATCGTTAAAAAAGCATATGACGAGATGCTTGAAGAAAAAGATAGAGATGTCATTATCTCTTCTTGCTGTCATTCAATTAATTTATTAATTCAAAAGCATTATCCAAATGCCAAAAAATATTTAGCAAACGTTCTTTCCCCAATGCTCGCTCACGCGAAAGATATTAAAACTCGAGATCCAGACGCTAAAGTAGTTTTTATTGGACCATGTATTGCTAAAAAAGATGAAGCCGATTCTAATAAAGGATTAGTGGACGCAGTTTTAACATTTAAAGAATTGGATGATTGGTTAATAGAAAGAGACATCAAATTAAATGAAGTCTCTAGTGATTGGAAAAAAGAACAAAGCAAAGCCAGATTGTTCCCTACTTGTGGTGGAATATTAAAAACAATGGAATGTAAAAACCCTAACTATCAATATTTAGCGATTGATGGGGTGGAAAATTCCAAAAGAGTCATTGAGGATATCCTAGCAGGAAAAATCCATAACTGTTTCATTGAAATGTCGAGCTGTGAAGGTAGCTGTGTTAATGGACCTTTATCTAATAAAGATAAGAGTGTTGCTAGAAGCTACTATGAAATTAATAAAGCAGCAGGAAAAGAAGATTTTGTTGAAGGACAAATCGGATATAAAGATATTGAAAAGAATTACTACTCTATCTGCGTTAGTGAAGCTACACCAAGTGAAGCGGAAATTAATGCGAAACTTATCGAAATGGATAAGGGTGAAAAAGAGAAGATTCTTAACTGTGGTAGCTGTGGATATAACTCATGTCGAGAAAAGGCTATCGCGATTATTCAAGGCAAAGCCAATTTAGAAATGTGTCTTCCATATTTAATGGAAAAGGCAGAATCATTCTCAGATAACATCGTTGGTAATACACCTAATGGAATTATGGTCCTTGATGAAGGACTTAATATCCAATCATTAAATAAAGCGATGTGTAAGATTCTTAATGTCCCTGAAGCAAGTTATGTGATTCATAAGAACTTAACAACTATCTTAGATCCAACTGACTACTTTAGAGCGTTAGAAGGCAAGATTATTTACTGTAAAAAAGTCTATATTAACGAATACGATAAATATGTAGAGAATACGATTATTTACGATAGAAAATTCCACATCCTTTTATCAATTATGAAAGACATCACCGAAGAGGAATTAGCAAAGCAAAAACATGACGAAATCCTCAAGAGGTCCCTTGAAATTACTGATAAGGTTGTTGAAAAGAACATGAGAGCGGTCCAAGAAATTGCCTCTTTACTAGGAGAAACTACCGCTGAAACAAAGGTTGCTTTGACTTCACTTAAGGAAACGTTAAAAGATGATAAATAGTCGACTCATTACCGAAATTGGATATCTATCTTTTAACCATGTTGGTGAAGAACTTTGCGGCGATCATATTGAAGTTACTTCTCCAGATGAATCCACTAAAATACTCGTTTTAGCGGATGGTCTTGGTAGTGGAGTTAAGGCAAATATCTTATCCACCTTAACTAGTAAGATGCTCTCAAGCATGATCGCGGGAGATATCTCAATTAAAGAATGTATTAGATGTATCGCTAACACTTTACCAGTTTGTAAAGAAAGGAAAGTTGCGTATTCAACATTCACGATTATTAAGATAAAAGATAACCAATATGTTGATATTTATAACTTTGATAATCCAACCCCTTTTCTAATTCATAATGGGAAAGTAATGGAGTTATCTTATTCTTCAACAGTTATTGATAATAAAACTATTTATCACGCGAAATATGAAGCTTCACTATATGACACGTTCATCTTAATGAGTGATGGAGTGAAATATGCAGGAGTTGGAGAGACATTAAACTTTGGTTGGGACCTTCCTCAAATCAAAGATTATATGAATATCATCTACCAAAAAGAATTATCAGCGAAAGCTTTAGCAACAGAACTCGCTAGTCAATGTAATGAGTTATATAACTTTAGACCAGGAGACGATACGACTGTTGCAGTCATTAGAATTAGAGAAAGAAAACAAGTTAATCTAATGATTGGTCCCGCCACTAATAAAGAAGACGACGACAAAATGGCCTCACTCTTCTTTGCAAAAGAGGGAGTGCATATTGTTTCAGGAGGAACAACTGGAAAAATTATTGCTCGTTATTTAGGAAAAAATATGGTACTTGATAACAACTATATCGATAAAGAAGTCCCTCCAATTGCCAAAATTGAAGGTGTAGATCTAGTTACTGAAGGAATCATTACGATTAATAAAGTATTAGAGTATGCGAATAACTATTTAAAAGATAATAGTGAATATAAAACTTGGATATTTAAACAAGATGGAGCGAGCTTCATCGCTCAATACTTATTCGAACAAGCGACTGATATCAATTTCTTCGTTGGATGTGCGATGAATATCGCTCATCAAGGAGAAGAAACAGGAATCAACTTCGCTACAAAAATGCATCTAATTGATGACTTAACAGACAAATTAAAGAAAATGGGAAAAAATGTGCGTGTAAGCTATTTTTAAAGGAGACAGAACATGGATACAAGATTTGATACGAGTGTACAAGAACTTAAATACAAAGTTCTAAAAGAAATTAGTAGGGCTCTTTTTAACGACAACTTAATTGAAGAGTATAACGAGATTCCAAGAAGAATCTCTCCAGGTCCAAAATCTACAATGAGATGCTGTATTTATAAAGAAAGAGCAATCGTCTTAGAAAGAATGAAATTGGCCTTAGGTGGAAATAAAGAAATCAATAACGTTGTTGAAGTTATTAAGATTGCCTGTGATGAATGTCCATTAGGTGGATATGAAGTCACAAATAGGTGTCGTGGATGTATCGCTCATAGATGCCAAAAAGCCTGTCACCGTAATGCGATTCATTTTGATGAAGTTACTCGTACTGCAGTTATTGATAAGAGTCTATGTGTTAACTGTGGAATGTGCGCGAAATCATGCCAATATAACGCGATTCAAAACTACTTAAGACCATGTGAACAAGCTTGTAAAGTTAAAGCTATCTCCATGGATGAAGAAGATCACTCCGCAAAAATCAATGATGAGAAATGTGTTCAATGTGGCGCTTGCGTCTATCAATGCCCATTCGGTGCGATCATGGATAAGAGCTTCATCAAAGATGCGATTGATATCTTAAAAGATTCAGACTTCTCAAAAAAATATCCAGTTTATGCGATTGTTGCTCCTTCTATCTCATCTCAATTTAAAGGTGTTAAATTAGGACAAGTTGTTACTGCTATCCAAAACCTAGGATATCGTAGTGTTATTGAAGCCGCTTTAGGAGCGGATA
>JBGURM010000097.1:0-2392 GCA_045132035.1 Bacilli bacterium | reverse complement strand
AGTAGGAGAGACTCGAACTCTCGCACCAGTTACCCGATCTACTTCCTTAGCAGGGAAGCCCCTTCACCAACTTGGGTACTACTCCAGTTTTCTCGTGAACGTTGAATAATATAACATAATTCAAATAATTATTACATAACTTTATTTATAAAATTAATTTTTTGTATACTATATAAGAAGAAAAGTAGGAAAAAATATGAAGATTTTATTTAAAAACGCCAGAATACTAACTATGAAAGACGACAAGATTATCGAAGGATGTCTTGTTGTTACTGACAATAGAATTAGCTATGTTGGAACAAAATTGCAAACAGGGTTCTTTGACCAAGTAATTGATTGCGATGGTAACTTACTTCTTCCAGGATTTAAAAACGCTCACACTCATAGTGCGATGACATTTTTACGTAGTAAAGCTGATGATTCATCACTACATGATTGGTTATTTAATGAAATATTCCCACGCGAAGCAAATCTTCATGAAGGATGTATTAAAGAATTATCAAAGGTCGCTATTTTAGAATATCTCTCTAGTGGAATTACTGGAGTTTTAGATATGTATTTCTTCCCACAAGAATTCATTGATACATGTAATAGCTTTGGTTTTAGAAGTGTTTCCATTGGAATGTATGACAAAGATAGCCGTCCAATCGATGAAGTTTTAAAAATTATGGATAAGGCTAATCGACCAAACTCTTTAGCAACTATGGTAGTAGGAATGCACGCTGAATATACTGGCACTGATGAGATGTTTAAAGCCACAGAAGTCCTCTTAAATAAAACAAATTCCCAGTTCTTTACTCATTTAAGTGAAACGATTAGCGAAACAGAAGAATGTAAAGTTAGAAGAGGAATGACTCCAATGGAATATTTCGATTCCTTACATTTCTTTGATAATGGTGGAGCAATATTCCATGGTGTTTATTTGAGCGATAATGATATTGAAATTATTAAAAAACGCGATGTCACAGTTGTTTCTAATCCAAGTAGTAATATGAAACTCGCTAGTGGAATTGCTGAAATTAAGAAATTACTTGATCGTGGAGTAAGAGTGGCGTTAGGTACTGATGGTCCAGCAAGCAACAACGCTCTCGATATGTTTAGAGAAATGTATTTAGTTACTGGCTTACAAAAACTAAAGAATATGGATCCAATTTCTATCCCTGCTTATGAAGTTATTAAAATGGCAACGGTAAATGGAGCCTATGCAATGGGATTAAAAGACGCTGATACATTAGAAGAAGGTAAATTAGCGGACTTAATTATGATCGATTTATCTCGTCCAAGTATGCAACCTATTAATAATATTATTAATAATTTAGTTTATAGTGGTGGTAAAGACTGCGTGAAATTAACAATGGTTAATGGAAAGATTCTTTATCGAGATGGTCAATTCTTTGTTGGAGAAGACATCAAAGAAATATATAAAAAGGTCCAACTCTTAACAGAAGAATTGAACCAAATTAAATAAGCATATTAATTAAATTAGTATCTGACAATAAATCTTGTAACTGATGCTCATCATCAAGGACAAGATTTTTTGTTTTCTCATAATATGTATTAATGATAGTGTCAGTAAAGCATTTACTTTTTTGATAGGCACTACTAGGAGCGTTCGCTAATTGTTCTTCAAGCAAAGAAATGAAGCATCTTCTTAACAATGCATAGAAACTTGACTCGATCCAATAGAAGTATTTTGTTCCTTCTTTTTCTAACTTTTTAGTTCTAATATATAGCTCAATTCCATCGAGCGGATCGTGCCACAAATCAATGAACGAATAATCAAAATAGTGGGTTTCTTGCATGTATTTGAAGGCGTCTGTATTGATTATAGTGATTTTTTCTTTATGCGAAAACTGAGGAAGAATGTATTTATTGAATAGATCAATTATGTCCTTATCTTTTTCAATAATCGTGATTTCTTTTACATTATCTTTTAATGAAATCATATATGGGAAATAGCCGAGTCCTAAGCCATATACGGCAACTTTTCCACTTGCTTCATTAATCGCCTTTTCCATTGTTTCAACCTCATTTGGAGTGATGCTCATCCAAGTAACTCCTTTATGATTAATAGCGATAAATGGAAAATCTTTGTCGAAGAAAGAGAAAGAATTAAGTTCGTTATAGTTGTTATCAACTCTAATGTCATAAAGAGGAAATAGTTCAAACTCTTTATAGTGGTCAATAATTATTTCATAGTCTTTATATTTAACATTATTAATCTTGATGTTTTTATAATATGGGTTATTCGTATATTTATTAATATCGCAATTAGTGATGGATGGAGAGATAAAATTATCAAAAATATATGAGTTATCTTCATCATCAAAATCAATATCAAAATACTCTTTATATTTACTTAATAAATATTCTTCATAGGAAATGTTAAATT
>JBGURM010000096.1:0-24468 GCA_045132035.1 Bacilli bacterium | reverse complement strand
TGATGAGATGGGGACCATATGTTGGCATCTTAGCGGCAATATCTGCTCCTTTTTATGTTTTGATATATCATGGAACAGATTTTGATTATTTAGTGTATTTATTCGGTAATATTGGCTTTATGGGTCTATTAGGTTTCCTTTTACCAATCGGTAAGAAGAAAGTCAAAGATAGTGTTTTATTAACATTAGCCTATATTGTCCTTGGATTTTTACTTTTAGAAGTCTTCCGCGGCTTTGGAGCAATGATTTTTAAAGGAGTAGGAATACAAATCGCTTGGCAATTTATTTGGACTGATATGCTCTCTTTAGTGTTCTCAATCGTTGTTATCATGATAATGAGATTTACGGATGGAATATTTGAAGATCAAAAAGCCTATTTATTTAGAAAACAAAGAGAAAGAGAAGAGGAAGAGGCCAAAAATAAAGAGATCGATAATTTTGGAGGACAACAATAATATGAAAATTGTCTTTATTTCCCCTGTTTCTGTTTCTGTTATGTTAGAGAACGACTCTATTTATTATTCTCCTAAAGAATATGATGTTTATCTTAACGAGAAGAAAGTTCTTTCTAATTATAAAAAGAATGTCTTTTCTCTTTATGAACTAACTCCTAACACTCAATATGAATTAAAAGTGGATGATGAAGTTATTTCATTTAAAACCGACGCAGTTAGTGAAGTAGTGGATATCTATCCAGTTGATGGAGTCGCTACTAAATACATTCAAGAAGCGTTTGATAACGCGAAAGAAAACGCCTTAATTGTTATTCATGAAGGTAGTTATAATGTTTCTAACCTTTTCTTACGTTCTAATAAAGTTGTTTATCTTAAAGAAGGTGCAACTCTTAACGGAAGCACTAATCCAGATGACTATTTAGAACTTCAAGGAGAAGATAATAGAAACGGTGAAATTATTCAAAGAGGAACCTGGGAAGGTGACCCTTGGAATATGAAATACGCTTTAATCAACGTGATTGATGGAGAAAACGTCAAGCTCGTTGGCCAAGGTAAACTTGATATGCACGCAGCGGATGGCCCATGGTTTATCGATTTTAGAAAAAAACCATACGCTAGACCACACACAGTGTTTATCAATCAATCAAACAAAGTTTATTTAGAAGGCATTAAGTTATATAACGCGACTTGTTGGACAGTACATCCATATTTCTCCACTAATGTTGGTTTTTATGACTTATATATTGAAAATGATCCATATAGTCCAAATACAGACGGCATTAATCCTCAATGTGTTAATGGATGTGAAATTATTGGAGTGGAGTTCTCTGTTGGAGACGATTGTATCGCCATTAAATCTGGAAAACTTTATTTAGGAAAGAAATATAAAAGACCTTCTGAAAATATTTTAGTGTCTAACTGTTATATGAATCGTGGCCATGGAGCGATTGTTCTTGGTAGCGAAATGGCGGGTGGACTTAAAAACCTAACTATTTCTAATTGTCTATTTGACCATACAGATCGTGGTTTAAGAATTAAATCACGTCGAGGAAGAGGAAAAGACGGAATTATTGATAATGTCAAATTCTCTCATATAAAAATGGACAATGTTTTAACTCCATTTGTTATCAATATGTTCTATTTCTGTGATCCAGATGGAAAGACTGAATATGTGTGGTCCAAAGAAGCTTTACCAGTTGATGAAAGAACCCCATATTTAGGAAGATTTATCTTCGAAGATATTGAATGTATCAACACTGAATATTGTGCGGGCTATTTCTATGGATTACCTGAACAACATATTAAAGAAGTTATCATCAGAAACGCTTTTGTTTCCTTTAAAGAAGACGCTGGAGAAGGAACTCCTGCAATGATGTCATTTGCAGAGAAATGCTCTAAGCGTGGCTTTGTTTTTAATAACGTTGATAAAGCAATTATTGAAAACGTCAAAATGGTGGGAAATGAAGGAGAGTTTTATACTTCCATCAACAGAGACTTCAAAATTGATATTAAATAGAGGGATATAGTTATGATTATTGATATTAGAAAGATTTATGTTGAAATTAAAAATCGCATCATTGATTTGACTTATCCACCAAATACGCTTATCAAAGAAGAAGCAATCGCGGAAGAGTTTAAAATCTCAAGAACCCCAGTTAGAAGCGTTATCTCTCGACTCGTTCAAAGAGGACTATTAGTGGTCAAACCTAAAAGAGGAACATATGTATCTCGTATTTCAATTAAAATGATTGATAACGATGCTTATATTAGAGAAGCAGTAGAAACCAAAATTATTAAGGATGCGATAAGAAATATCACTCCTAACGATATTGCTATTTTAAAAGAAATCCTTAAAGAGCAAGAACAAATTACTAATATGGAGCCATCGATTGAAAAATCAAAATTGTTCAACGAAAACGACAACAAATTCCATATTGAAATATTTAGAATCGCTGGCCATCAAAGCTTATGGCAAGACATGGTGAATTCGACGATCAACTTCGATAGAGTGAGAATCATGTCTAACTTACGTACAGTCGGTGATGTTAAAGAAGTCTATCAATATCACTGCCTGATTGTTAAATATCTAGAAGAGAAAAATGTCGAATTAGCGCAGAAAGCATTCTCTGATCATATCGCTTTAGCGTTACACGGCATTGGAATTGTAGAAGAAAAATATCACGATTACTTTGTGGAGGAATAGTTATGAAAACATTTATGGATGAAAACTTCTTATTAAGAACAAAAACTGCGGAGACCTTATATCACGAATACGCTGAAAAGATGCCTATTTATGATTATCACTGTCATATTTCCGCTAAAGACATTTATGAGGACCGTAGATTTGAATCAATTACTGATTTATGGTTAGTAGAAGGTCATTTTGGTGACCACTATAAATGGAGAGCAATGAGAAATAATGGAGTGGATGAACACTTTATTACTGGTGATGCTTCTAAAAAAGAGAAATTCATGAAGTGGGCGGAAACAATTCCATACACAATTGGAAATCCTTTATATCACTGGACTCACTTAGAACTTAAAAAATATTTTGGAATTGCTGAACCATTCTCACCAAAGAACGCTGAAAAGTGTTATGACAAGATGAATGAAGTTTTAAAGACTTTAACTCCAAGAAAAATCATTAAGATGAGTAACGTTGACACAATCTGTACAACTGATGACCCAGTTGACGATTTAAAATATCATAAACTTTTAAGAGAAGATAAATCATTTGATGTCCATGTTTACCCAGCTTTTAGACCAGATAAGGCTATTAATATTGATTGGGCAAGTTACGTTCCTTATATCAAACAATTAAGTGAAGTAGTGGGTTATGAAATTAATGGAGTGGATACTTTAGAAAGAGCAATCAAAGAAAGAATTGAATTCTTCCATGAGAATAACTGCCGTGTTTCTGACCACGCTTTAGATGTTGTGATGTATGAAGAAGCAACAAGAGAAGAAATTGATAATATCATCAAGAAAGCTCTTAGAAATGAAAAATTAACTAATAGTGAAGTTGCTAAATACCGCGGCTTTATTATTGTCTTCTTAGGAAGAGAATATCGTCACCACGGTTGGGTGCAACAATATCATATTAAAGCTCAAAGAAATAACTCTAATAGAATGATGTCTACCATCGGACCAGACACTGGTTTTGACTCAATTGGTGATGGAGAAATTGCACGTCCATTATCTAAGATTTTAGACACTCTTGATTCTACAGATGAATTACCAAAGACCATTTTATATTCCTTAAATCCAGTAGATAATGAACTTCTTGCGACTTTAGCGTTCTGTTTTGCTGAAAGTGGAGTTCCAGGAAAGATGCAACTTGGTAGTGCTTGGTGGTTCCTTGATCAAAAAGATGGTATGGAAAAACAAATCCAAGCTTTATCTAATTTAGGTTTATTATCTAGATTCATTGGTATGCTTACCGATTCCCGTAGTTTCTTAAGCTATACAAGACATGAATATTTCCGTCGTGTCTTATGTAACAAACTTGGCGATTTAGTGGAAAATGGCGAATATCCTAACGATATTGAAGCGGTTGGAAAGATTGTCCAAGACATTTGCTTTAATAACGCGAAAGCCTATTTTGATAGTTCAAGATAATGAATAAGATTTATTTATTTGGTGATTCCACTTGTCAATATAACGATGAAACAACTTACCCACAAGTTGGATGGGGGCAGTTTTTTCATGAATATATTAAAAATGATTATCAAATTATCAACTTAGCGAAAAATGGTCGTTCTACAAGGACCTTTAAAGAAGAAAAGCTATATGAACCTTGCGAAAAAGAAATTTCTAAAGGTGACTTTATTTTCATTCAATTTGGTCATAATGATGCGAAAGAAAATTCTGAAAGATTCACTGAACCTTTTAAAGATTATCAAGAAAACTTATTATTCTATGCGAATATCGCTAGAAAAGTAGGAGCGACCCCAGTCTTCTTATCTTCGATTTATCGAAGACACTTTATTGGAGATAAATTAGACCCTAATTGTCACGGGGATTATCCTCGAGCGATGAAAGAACTCGCCGAAAGAGAAAATATTATCTTTTTAGATATTACTTCGGCTTCTAAAAAATATATTGAAGATTTAGGAGTTGAAGAATCTAAAGAATTATTTATGATTTCTGGACTAGGAAAATATGATTATCCAGAAAAGACTTTTGATAACACTCATCTAGTGGAAAAAGGCGCTAGAGCGATGTGCGAGCTCATCAAAAAAGAGTGTCTGAAGAATGACATCCTTAAGAAATTAATTAAATAATTATTTGGGCTATAAATAAAAACGTGGACGAAATTGAATAATCCACGTTTTTTATTGGTCTATTATTTTAATGTTTCAATATACGCCATGATGAGAGGGCCAACACCCTTCGCATCATTTTCAACGATCTTTTCACTGATATAATATTCGAATGTTCCATCTCTTCTAGTGTTATTTTCAGGACCTAAGCCCGCCATAATACAAATGCCGCCAAGATTAAGTTCTCCGTTATTATTAGAGAGATATTTTTTAGTTACTCCATCAAATATTTCTTGTCCGATTGCCTTATATTTTTTATCTAAGATTCCAATTCTAGCGCCTTTCATACAAGCGTAGGCAACCATTAAGGAACCTGACGTTTCTAAATAGTTACCATCTCTATTACCTTGATCAACAACTTGATAGAACATCTTACTATCTTTGTCTTGATATTGAAGAATGCCTTCAATTCCTTCTTTTAACATTGAAGAAGTTACCTTTTTAGTTAATTCATTATTAGAGTAACCATATACATCCACTAAACCGACAAGTAACCAGCCAATAGAACGTAGCCAGAATGATTTAGATAAGCCAGTTTCTTTATTAGCCCAGAACATGCTTTTAGAAGAATCATAGCCATGGTAGTAGAGCTTTTTATTTTCATCAAACATAATGTTTCTAACATTTTGAAGTTGATGAGCGATATCATCATTATCTAAGTAGCGGGTATAAAAAGGCATGACCATATAAATACCATCAAGCCAAACTTGGTCATGATAGATTTTTTTATGAATGAAGTTACCTTCTTTGGTTCTTGGTTGATTCTTTACATGTTCGTAAGTGAATTCAATCGCTTTTTTATATTTTTCTTCTTTAGTTAAATCGTATAAATCAAACAAGACTCTTGATTCATTGATATCATCTAAAGCGTATTTTTCTCTTTCGTATGTTTTAATACTTCCATCTTCATTAACGAAATAATTAACAAAGTTAATGACGAAATTAAGATATTTCTCGTCCTTAGTCATCTTATATAGTTCCATTAAAGAAGAAAGCATACATCCATCGATATAGTTCCAAGATGTCTTCTTATCTCCTTTGATGATTTCTATATTCCATAAAGGACGATCAGGAGTGGAGTTTAATAGTGAGTCAATATAAGCATCAATTTGTTTATTCATATTTTTTATTCTACTACAACTGTAGCAATTTTCCTTTCTTTACTTTTTCCTGGGCCATAAGAGTGGTTCTCAAAAAACCTCGCTGGGAGTCGTGGTTCATCTTTATTCCAAATATCAAAACCATCTTTATGAATATGATTATCTAAATAGCAGTGATTAAATGTTACAAAGCCATATGTTCTCCATGGTCTAGCTAAATATACAGTTCCTTTTTCTGCATCGATATTTAAAAACTCACAGTCATTAAAAATGAAGCCGTGTTTATTAGTTATAGGATGATCAGGGGCGACAATCCAAGAACAGTCATGACGAGATTTTAAAGAATATATTTTACATTTATTAAATGTTGCGTTTCCTCCTCCAAAGATGAAGTCAACATTTCCGGTAATTTCACAGTTATCAAAAGTGGAGTAATAATTTACATCTGCCACTCTTTCTTCATAAGGCAATAAATCAACGTATCTTTCTTCTAAATCTTTAGAGAATGGACCAATGAATAAGGTATCTTGATAGGCAGATAATTTGCAGTTAATAACTTTGATGTTATCAGCGTATAAAGATAACGCGACGGCTTGTCCGATGTCTTTGCCATATCCTGCAGTGTTTTTAATAGTGAGATTTTTTAAAGTAACATTATTTGCTTTAACTAGAACTGAATATGTTCTAAAAGTGACATATGGACGACCATCTTCGTGAATCTTTTCAGCGTAATCGTTAAAGACGATTTCCGCTTTATTTTGTCCATCAATTGTAATCCCTTCTTTATTAATGACGACTTTTTCAAAGAATCTCTCATCTTCTAAAAGTAAAGTGTCACCGATATCACAATTCTTGATTGCGTCAGTGATTGTTTGATATTCGTAATCCTTGCCAACGTGTAAATATTTCATCGATAAATTAATTTTAATACAAAATGTGTTGTATACAAGAGAAAAGTTTATTTATAATAAAAGTGCAAAGAAAATATACTAGGAGGCTTTATGGAAGTTTTTGCTACGATTAAAGAGAAAAGAATTGTTCCAGTCGTTGTATTTAATGATGTGAATGAAACAATTCCAACATTGAATGCGATGTTAGAAGGTGGTCTTCCAATTGCAGAAATTTGTTACCGCACTGAATGTGCACCAGAATGTTTGAAACTCGCTGTTAAGGAATTTAATGGTCGTTTCCTTATTGGAGCAGGTACAGTGATTAACGCTGCTCAAGCAGAAGAAGCGATTTCTTTTGGAGCAGAGTTTATTGTTTCCCCAGGATTAAGCGCTGGAGTTGCTGAAGTTTGTAAGAAACATGGCATCCCTTATTTCCCAGGAGTTGCTACCCCAACAGAAATCATTCAAGCATTAGATTTAGGAATCAACTTAGTGAAGTTCTTCCCAGCTTCTGTTTATGGAGGAATTAAAGCGATTAACGCGATTGGAGCGGCATTCCCACAAGTATCATTCTTACCTACTGGTGGAGTTGGTCCAGAAAACCTCGCTGAATTCTTGTCAAATAAAAAGATTTTTGCTTGTGGTGGTTCTTGGATGATGAAAGGAACCCCAGAAGATATTAAAAATAAATGCCAAGAAGCTATGGATATAGTTAAAGGAGTTAAATAATGGCAAAAGTAGTCACAATGGGCGAGATAATGCTTAGATTATCATCCCCACTCAATTCAAGATTTGTTCAATCACAATCACTCGATGTCTGCTATGGCGGGGGAGAAGCTAACGTCGCTGTCTCTTTAGCTAACTACGGACATGAAGCTTACTTTATTAGTAAAGTCCCTGCTCATGAAATTGGACAATGCGCAGTTAATTCATTAAGAAGATTTGGAGTTCATGATGATTATATCGTTCGTGGTGGCGATCGTCTTGGTATCTATTTCTTAGAGACCGGTGCTTCAATGAGGCCATCTAAAGTTATTTATGACCGCGCTAATTCCGCGATTGCATTAGCAAAACCAGAAGAATTCGATTTCGATAAAATCTTTGAAGGCGCAAGTTGGTTCCACTGGTCAGGAATTACACCAGCCTTATCTGATAACGCTGCTGAATGCTTAAAGCGCGCTTGTATTGCTGCTAAAAAGCACGGAGTTACAATTTCTTGTGACCTTAACTTCAGAAAGAAATTATGGACAAGTGAAAAAGCTATTTCCATTATGAGACCATTAATGGAATATGTTGATGTCTGTATTGGAAACGAAGAAGATGCAGAATTATGTTTAGGTTTCAAACCAAATAGTGATGTTAAATCTGGTAAGACTGACGCTGAAGGATATAAGAAAATCTTTGAAGAAATGGCAAAGACCTTTGGCTTTAAATATGTTGTCTCTACATTAAGAGAATCATTCTCTGCGACACATAATGGTTGGAAAGCTTTAATTTATAACGGAAAAGATTTCTATGAATCTAAACGTTATGATATCGAACCAATCATCGACCGTGTTGGTGGTGGAGATTCATTTGCCGGTGGCTTAATACACGGCTTATTAAAATATAAAGACCAAGGACAAGCATTAGAATTCGCCGTTGCCGCTAGTGCGTTAAAACACACAATCCCAGGAGACTTCAACCTTGTTAGCGAAAAAGAAGTTGAAGCTTTAGCAGGCGGAGATGCCTCTGGTAGAGTCCAAAGATAGGAGTGTATATGAGAGATTTAGATATTAGATATGCGAATCATCCAGATGATTCAAAAAAATACACAACTGAAGAATTAAGAAGACATTATCTTATCGAAAAAGTCTTCGTTGAGGATGATATTTCCTTAACATATTCTCACCAAGATAGAATCATTGCTGGTGGAGCTTATCCAGTTCATAAAGAATTAACTCTTGAAGCTGGTGACGCTTTAAGAGCGGACTATTTCTTACAAAGAAGAGAACTTGGTATCATCAATATTGGTGGTGAAGGTGTAGTTACTCTTGACGGTAAAGAATATGTCATGCATAAGACAGATGGCTTATACGTTGGAATGGGTACAAAAGAAGTCAAATTTGCTAGTAAAGACCCAAAGAACCCAGCTAAATTCTATATGTGTTCTTCCCCAGCTCATAAGACTTGCCCAACAGTGTATTTACCAATTGAGAAGGCTAAGAAAGTTCCTAAAGGTGATCAAGAACACCTCAATAGACGTGTTATTAATCAATTCATTCACACTGATGTATTAGAAACATGTCAATTATCTATGGGTATGACTGTTCTTGAACCAGGCAATGCTTGGAATACAATGCCAGTTCATACACACGAAAGAAGAATGGAAGTTTATTTCTATTTTGACTTAGGTAATGATGATGTTGTCTTCCATCTTATGGGACAACCACAAGAAATCAGAACTATCGTTATGAAAAATGAACAAGCAGTTATTTCTCCATCTTGGTCAATTCATGCGGGATTTGCCACTAAAGCATATACATTCATTTGGGGTATGTGTGGCGAAAATAAAGCCTATGACGACATGGATGAAATAAAAGCTACAGACTTAAAATAAAAGGAGATTAAAAAAGTGGAAATGTTTTCATTAAAAGGTAAAGTCGCTCTTATTACTGGTGCGGTTTACGGTATCGGATTTGAAATTGCTAAAGCATTTGCAGAAGCAGGAGCAACAATTTGCTTTAACTCAATGTCTCAAGAAATGGTCGACATGGGTTATAAAAACTACGAAGAAGCTGGTATTAAAGCACATGGTTATGTTTGTGATGTTACCAAAGAAGACCAAGTTATCGAAATGGTCAAACAAATTGAAAAAGAAGTTGGTGTTATTGATATCTTAGTTAATAACGCTGGTATTATTAAACGTATTCCAATGACAGAAATGTCTGCGGATGACTGGAGAGCGGTCATTGATGTTGACTTAACTGGACCATTTATTTGCTCCAAAGTCTGTATTCCTTCAATGATTAAAAAAGGACACGGAAAGATTATTAATATCTGCTCAATGATGTCTGAATTAGGAAGAGAAACAGTTTCAGCTTACGCTGCGGCTAAAGGTGGCTTAAAGATGTTAACAAAGAACATCTGTGCGGAATATGGTGATCAAAACATTCAATGTAATGCGATTGGTCCTGGCTATATCGCCACTCCACAAACTGCTCCTCTTAGAGAGAGACAACCTGATGGTTCTAGACATCCATTTGATACATTCATCTGCGCTAGAACACCAGCAGGAAGATGGCTTGAACCTTCTGAATTAGGTGGACCAGCAGTCTTCTTAGCAAGTGATGCCTCTAATGCGGTTAATGGTCATATTCTCTACGTTGACGGTGGTATCTTAGCCTATATTGGTAGACAACCTAAATAAATATTATTTATCAAAAATATAAAGCCTAATCGTACTAGATTAGGTTTTTATTTACATTTTTTATTGTTTTTCTAAATAATTATATTCTTATATTAACAATATAATATTATATAAGTGTACTTATTAGTTTTTAGAAAGCGAAAAACGATTTATGGGAAAGAAGATTCAATTTGGAACTGGTGGTTTTAGAGGAGTTATTGGTGACGACTTTAACAAAGAAAATATTCAGTTAGTGGCCCAAGCTCTTTCAAACATCATTTTAGAAAAAGGTCAAGAAAGTCGACCAATCATTGTCGGATATGATAATCGTTTTATGAGCGATTACGCTGCTAAATGGTTTACCGAAGTTCTTAATGGAAACGGAATTAAAGTTTTCTTATACACCCACGTTGTTCCTACTCCTGCAGTTATGAGTACTACAAAAGATATGTGTAACTATTATGGAGTAATGATTACAGCTTCCCATAACCCATATTATTTCAATGGCATTAAAGTCTTTACTAAAGACGGATATGACGCGGATGTTGCTTTTACTTCTTTACTAGAAGAAAAGATTCAAGAAGTTACAGAAGTCAAAGTTATTCATGACCGCTTAGCAAGAAAGAAAGACTTACTTGAAGACTACACAAATTTAGGAAGTTATTTATCTCATATCAAATCATTTATTGATCCAACAATTACTAAAAACAAATTAAAAGTTTTATATAACAATATGAATGGTGTTGGAGTTATTGGACTTAAACCAATGAGTCAGAAACTCAACATTTTCCAATTCACAATTATTAATGAAGACCATGACGCTTTCTTTGGCTTTAATTTACCAAATCCAACAAAAGAGGCGCTTTCTGGTGAGTTTAGCGAGACGGTTTATAACCAAGGCTACGATTTAGGAATGGCCACTGATAGTGATGGAGACCGTTTAGGAATCATTGATGAAAAAGGTAATTATGTCTCTGCTAATGAAATCTTAGCAGTCATCTATTGGTATTTAATTACTCAAAGAGGTTATAAAGGTGATATCGTTAAAAACTGTGCGACATCAGTGTTAGTCGATATGATTGCGGAATCCTTAGGATATGAATGCCATGAAGTTGATGTTGGGTTTAAAAACATCACTGCTGGTATGAAAGAATTTGACGCTTTACTAGGTGGAGAAAGTAGTGGCGGTCTCACAATGAGAGGATATATATACGGAAAAGACGCGACATTCTCAGGAGCGTTATTCTTAGAAATGGCAATTAAATTAAATAAACCAGTTAGTAAGATTATTTCCGATTTAAAGAAGAGTGTGGATTATGATTATTACTGCTCTGAAGATTTAATAACTTTAGATGTGGATGCCCAAGAAGTGCTTACCTACATGAGAGAGAACTTACCAAAACTTTCTAAAAAGTATTTAGATGTAAAAATGTTTGGTAGAAATATTAAATTCCTTTTTGAAAATAGAGAATGGTTACTCTTAAGACTAAGTGGTACCGAACCAGCCTTTAGAGTGTTCTCTGAATTTAAAAATGAAAAAACAGCACGAGAATTAGTTAACGAAGTTAAAGACTATATTTCTCAAGTTCAAGACGTCATTGCCATTAAAAACGGTGACAAACAATAATTAACTTAGAAGGTATTAGAAATGAAACTGATAAAAGGAAGTATTTATTATCCAAAAGAAAGAAAAGAACAACCAGTAAAATGGCTTTGTATCTGCGCTCATCAAGATGATTGCGAAATCATGGCAATTGATGGGATTCTTAAGGGTTATTACTCTAAAAAATATTCTTTCGCTTTAGCGGTAACCACTGATGGTGGGGGAAGCGCTAGAAGTGGAAAGTTTAAAGATTATACAGACGAAGAGATGAAGAAAGTTCGTATTTTAGAACAACAGAAAGCGTCTGAAGTTGGTAGATATCATTCCTTATATCTTCTTAACTATTCATCAAAAGAAGTTAAAGATAGAAATAATAAAGAACCTATTAATGATTACATCAATATTATTAAAGAATTAAGACCACAAGTTATTTACACTCATTCGATTTTAGACAAACATCCTACTCATATTGGAGTGGCTCTTAAAGTTATTGAAGCAGTGAGATCTCTTCCAAAAGAAGAACAACCAAAGTTATTCTATGGTTGTGAAGTTTGGAGAGGATTAGACTGGATTAATGATGAAAAGAAGATTGGCTTTGATGTTAGTAGAAATGAAAGATTACAAAAGAAAATCTTAGATGTCTTTGAATCTCAAATCGCTGGTGGAAAAGCCTATACGAAAGCAAGTATCGGTAGAAGATATCAAAACGCGACATATTATCAATCTCATTCAGTAGATACATTTAAAATGATTAGTTATGCGATTGATTTAAAACCTCTACTTAAGAATCCAAATCTAAGTGTTAAAGAATACGCTTTATCATTTGCGGAAGATCTAAAACAAGAAGTTAGTTCAATCCTTGAATAGAATATAGAAGGAATCGGTAAAACGATTCTTTTTATATCTATATAAGGATATAATAATAAGGATTAGAGGAAATAGAAGATGCAAATATTCTTATTATATTTATTCTTATTTATTTTTGGTTCGATGCTCGGATGGGTTATCGAAGTTCTTTTTAGAAGATTTTGTTCCGCTAAAAAGTGGGTCAATCCAGGTTTCAATAAAGGTCCTTGGTTACCACTTTATGGTTTTGGAACAGTCTTAATGTTTACGATGTGTTTTGTCTGTGTTTCTTTTCTTCCAAGTAACTTAGTTTTTTATAATCCGCTTGGGAACCTATTCGGGAAAGACGTTATTAGTGGACCAACTGTCGCTGATCTATTACCAATTATTTTGATGTGGATTAGTATGGTGTTACTTGAATTTATAGCAGGTGTTATATTTGTTAAAGGCTTCCACGTTAAATTATGGGACTATTCAAATATGAAAGGAAATATCATGGGAATAATTTGCCCAGTATTCACTCTTATTTGGGGAATGGTGGCAGTTATTTATTATTACGCGATTAATCCTTTCTTATATAAATTAGCAAGTGATATGTATATCTACATGTTTGGTGGAGAAGGAGAAATCGCTCACTTTGGATTTATTTTCCTAATGGGTTGTATATATGGTATATTCATCTACGACTTTGTTGTCTCTACTGGAGCGTTCGCTAAAGTAAGTAAATTCGCTACTGAAAGTGGAATCATCGCTAAAGCAGAAGAATTAAGAGAACATATTGCTAAAGCTGAAAAAGGTGCAAAAGATAAAATCTTTGCTTCTCTACCAGAGCAAATACAACAATCAATTATTGAACAGCAAAATAAACCAAAGAAAGAGAATAAAATCAAAGCGAAGATTGATGAAAAGATATACATCGACCCTGAAAAAGAGAAGAATAAAGGTGCTAATTATGATGAGAATGGTAGACCAATAAAAACTGATAACGAAAATTAATTATATATTTCATATTTTTTGTGATAGGATTATGATGTATACAAGACATGATAGAGAAAACTAGACATATTAAAGATACAAAGAAATTAGTTGGTATGTTACCTGCTATTAGATACACCGAACCTAAGTATCTTTTTATTGCTATGGCAAACGCTAGATGTCCAAAAGCGGACTTATACGTTAAAGAAGGAGACCATGTTAATTCTTGCCAAGTTATTGGTATGCGTCATGGTCCATTTTTTGAACAACCAATTCATGCGACTTGTTCAGGAACCTTTGTCGGTTTAGAAAAACATTATCATAGAAATGGTAAATTAACTGATTTCATTAAATTGGAAAATGATTTCAAAGATACATTAGATCCTTCTGTTAAACAAAGAACTCCAGAAGAGATTGCTGCTCTTAGTAAAGAAGAGATGACTGAAATCATTAAAGAGACTGCAAATGTTGGCTTAGGTGGTTCATCTTTCCCAACATATATCAAATTCCAAACAGATAAACCAATTAATATGATTCTCATCAATGGTATTGAATGTGAACCATATATTACCGCTGACCACAGATTAATGCTTGAATTCCCATATCGTATTATGGAAGGCATTAAATATGTGATGCAGGCTTTTAACTGTAAACACGCTAAAATTTGTATTAAATCAAAATATAAGGATATTAAACAAGTCTATACCCAAATGGTTAAAGAATACGCTGGTAGTGGTATTGAATTATGTTTAGTTGGTAACTATTATCCACAAGGTTGGGAAGTTGAAATGATTAAAAACGCAACTGGTATCCAACTTAAACCAGGTGAATTACCATCTAATAGAGGAATCATTAATTTTAACGTCTCCACAATGGTGGGTATTTATAAAGCAATTAAATATAACATGCCAGTTATTAAACGTTTTATTACTATTACAGGGGATGGCATTAATTTTCCTAAAAACTTCAGAGTACGTGTAGGAACTCCAGTAAAAGAGTTAATTCCTATGTGCGGTGGATATAAAAATCCAGAGAAAGATAAAGTCTTTATTATGGGTGGACCAATGATGGGCGCTTCTGTTCCTAGTGATGATATTATTGTCACTAAAACAGTTACATCAATTATTGTTTTAGACAAGACTGAAGATAAAGAAGAACCATGTGTTAGATGTGGTAGCTGTGTTTTAACTTGTCCAGTTCATTTAGAGCCAGTTCAAATTATGAACGCGGTGAAGACTTTAGATAAAGAAAGAATTAAATCACTCAATCCTTTAAGATGCATTGAATGTGGATTATGTGCATATACATGTACCTCAAAGATTCATGTTACAGACTATATTAGAAAGGCTAAGATGATTGCGAAGTTATGACAATTATTAAGGAAAACGCTCCTCATTTACGAAGAAAAGCCAACGTCACTCGCATGATGATGGATGTTTTAATTGCCCTCGCACCTACTCTTATCTTTTCTTGTGTCGTTTATCCCGTTAATACAATCGTTAATTTAGTTATCTCTTTAGCGGTTATGATTGGAGCGGAATTTGTATTTATTGGTTTAAAGAACATGTATCCAAAAGATGATGTTAAAAGAACCTTCAAAGATAAATTTGAACATTCATATAAAGGTAACTTCACAATTAACAATATCTTAACTCCTGCAATTAGCGCGGTTATCTTTACTTTAATTATGCCTGCTGGCGCACCAATATATGCAGTTATCATCGGTGCTTTAGTTGGTATTGTAATTGGCAAATTAGTTTTTGGTGGACTCGGAAGTAATATCTTTAACCCTGCTGCAGTAGGAATGTTATTTGCAAAATTATGTTTTGGTTCACAATATGTTACTTATGTTCCAACTTGGTATTATTCCATTCCTGACGCTGCTGCTGGAGCGACACCTTTAGGACTAATTAACGGGGGTTCTTTAGCGAATATCACTCAATATCCGCTTCTTGATATGTTTTTAGGAAGGATTCCTGGAACACTTGGCGAAGTATATAAAATTACCATTATTATTGGTTTAGTTTACTTATTAATCAGAAGAAGTTGCGACTATCGTATTGTTGTTTCTTATTTTGGAACATTTGCTCTTCTTTCTTTAATCGCAGGATTATCAATCTTTGGTTTAAATCAAGATGTTAATCCATTTAATTTTATGCTTTATAGCTTACTTAGTGGTGGAGTTCTCTTTGGTGGAACATTTATGTTAACTGATCCAGTTACTAGCCCAATTAATTCTCCTTCACGTTATATATATGGCATGGTTGCAGCGGTTGCTACAATCTTCATCCGTTTATTTGCCGCGCTTCCAGAAGGCGTTGGCTTCTCAATCTTAATCGCTAATATGGTCGCGGTTGTTTTAGATCACTATGAATGGAGTAATCCAAGATATACATGGAAGAAATTCTTAGCGATGGGATTAATTATTGTTATCTCCGCTTTAGTTATCTTCCTAGCAATCTTTAAAGGAGGTATCTATCATGTCTAAAAAGCATTATATTATTACCTCTATTACTTTAGGGGCGATCGCCGCTAGTAGTGCGGTTCTTATTGGTTTAGCCAATATGGTCACTAAAGATCAAATTGTTAAAAATGAACAAGCTAAAGTTCTTAAAGGTATCACCCAAATATTTGGTGAAGGTACTGAAATTAGCACTGAAAGAGAAGCATCATATGGTAAATATGTTAAATATCAATATGATGTGACTGGTGGTCACGCTTTTAGGACCACTGGTTCAAATATGTATGGAAAGATTTCTTTACTTGTAGGATTTACTGGTTCTAATGGTAATTATAAATACGCAGGTGTTTATATGGTTACTGATGAACAAACATATGCTTCTACTTTAGAAGATAATTACATTCCAAAAATCAATGACACAGAAGATTATGAAAGTGTTGATGTCCATTGTGGAGCAACATATGGAGCAACACTTGTCCATGATATGATTAAAGAAGCGAAAGATTATATAGAAAGTTGGATAATTGAGTAATGGCAAGGGAAAAAGGACAAACCAAACTTAATTTCTTAAAGGGCATTACGATAGAAAACCCATTATTTGTTTCTATCTTAGGTACTTGTCCAGCTTTAGCAACCACTAAGAGTGTTGAAGCCGCAATCGGAATGGGATTACTTTTCACCATTGTTTTGATTTGCTCTAACATCTTAGTTTCTTTACTTAGAAAATTAATTCCAGAAGAAATTAGAACCCCATCTTATATCGTTATTATTGCGACATTTGTCACAATCGTTAAGATGATGACTAATGCTTTCTTACCTGAACTATATTCAACGTTAGGTGTCTTTATTTCACTTATTGTTGTTAACTGTATCGTTTTAGGTAGAGCAGAAGCTTATGCTTCTAAAAACAAAGTATTTGATTCGTTTATTGACGCTTTAGGTATGGGTGTTGGATATACCTTAGCCCTCATTTTAATGGCCTTCTTTAGGGAAATTATTGGTACAGGTGCTTTCTCTTTTGGAAAGATCTTTACCTTTATCCCATATTTCAAATTACAAATTATTCCAGTTGGATATGAAATTTCATTATTCCAAACTCCAGTTGGCGCCTTTATTGTCTTTGGTATCATCCTAGCGGTTATTACCTTTATTCAAAACCGTAAAGCTGAATTAAAAGCCTATAAAGATAGACAAGAAAAGATTAGAAAAGCTCAAGAAGCAAAAGCCGCTCAACAAGCTGCAATAGCAGGAGGTAATAAATAATGAACATCTTTATTTCCTTCCTTTTAGCTATTTTAAGTAGCATGTTAATTGATAACGTTGTTTTATCAAGATTCTATGGAATATGTCCGTTCTTAGGGGTTTCTAAGAAAGTTAAGTCATCTTTAGGAATGGGAATCGCTGTCGTCTTTGTTATTTTACTTGCGACTTTAATTTGTTGGCCACTTTACACTTATGTTTTAGTGCCTGCTGGTATTCCATATATGGATACAGTGGCATATATCTTAGTTATTGCCTCTTTAGTCCAATTAGTGGGTCTATTTATTAAGAAATATTCTCCTTCGCTATATAAATCACTTGGTATCTATTTACCATTAATTACCACAAACTGTGCGGTTTTAGGTGTTGTTCAAGGAAATACTGATCAAGGATTAACGTTCTTAAATTCTTTAGCGAATGGTTTAGGTACTTCTATCGGTTTCTTAATCATCATCGTGACCTTTAGCTGTATTAGAACTAGATTAGAATCTGCAAATACCCCTAAAGCATTTAAGGGTTTACCAATCGCTTTAATTACCGCGGCCATTATGGCAATTGCCTTAATGGGATTACAAGGATTATTCTCAGGAGTTAATGTATGAATCAAGTTGGTTATTTAATTCTTGCGATATCTATTATTATTGGTTTAGCAATTATATTTGTTACTTCTTTCGTTTTGTATAAAAGAACTCCAGTTCCAAAAGGATGCGAAGATTTAATTGCTAATGAAGAAAAATGCGCAGGTTGTGATAAAGAATGCGCATTTAAGAGTAAGGAAGTCAAATAGTTATGGAAATACTTTGGGCGTTACTTATTTTATTAGGTTTAGGGCTTCTTCTTGGTCTAGGTTTAGCGATTGCCGCGAAAGTTTTACACGTTAAAGAAGATGAAAGAATTGAAGAAGTCGCTAAAAAGCTTCCTAATTATAACTGTGGTAGCTGTGGTTATGCAGGCTGTCACGATATGGCGGAAGCTCTTGTCACTGGAAAAGAAACAAATTTAAGAAAATGTAAACCAGGAAAAGAAGATCAAAACTTTAAACCAATTGTTGAATATCTTAATTCTCATCCAAATGAAGATGGAAGTAAGATTAATGTTCATCTTTAATTTATGAAATTTAAATATCTATTACCATTATTGGTAATGACTTTATCATCATGTAACACAAATACCTTTGTTCTAACCAAACAAGGTTTTTTGTTTAATACCCCAGGAATTGTTTTAAAACTCTATGAAGGAAAACAAGAAAATTTAGATGATATATATAATATTCTCTCTTTTTATGACAGAGTTTCAGATAACTATTTAGAAAGAGATATTACTGGAGTATATAACATCAATAACACTCATGAAGAAGTAACAGTGGACTCTAAATTGTATGAGATGTTACAAACTTCTATCTCCGTTAGTGAGACCGCTAAAAAATATAACGCTTTATGCGGTTCATTAAGTAAGAAATGGAAAGAGTCACTCGCTAAAAAAGAAATATTATCTGAAAGTGTTATAACTGAAGAATTAAATAAGATGAATTCAACATCTTTATCATTTTTAGATAATAATAAAATTCAAAGAATTGGTGATGGAGAAATTGATTTGGGGGGTATCGCTAAAGGATATGCTTTAGATAAAGCGCTTGACTACCTACAAGAAAACGGACTTAAACATTATCTTTTAAACGCTGGATCATCAAGTATATTACTAGGAGAAAAAACTAGTGATAATGGTTATTTTACAATTCAACTTGAAGATATCCCTTCTAAGACTTTTAAATTAAAAAACTGCTTTATATCAACTTCTTCTATTTCTAAACAAGGAGTGAAGATTGGAGATGTAACTTATTCTCATATTATTAATCCACTTAATGGAAGCGCGATTAATGTTAATGATGCGGTAATTGTGGTTACTGAAAGTGGTTATTTAGGTGACGCTTTATCAACTTCTTTGATGAATAGTGAATTAGAAGAAATCATTCAATTAGAAAATACTTTAAACATCAAAACAATTGTTATTAAAAATAAAACAATCATTCACAATACGATTGAGGGAAAATGATGGATAAGAAGAAAATATTAAGAAATGACTTAATTCTCATTGTTTCTCTTTTAATTGTTGCTGCAGTAGCTTTAATTTTAACTGTCACTCTTTCCAAGAGAGAAAATCTGACCGCTAAAATCATTGTTAAAAACGAAGTGGTGGAAGTCATCGATTTATCTTTAAAAGAAGAAAGAGACTACATAATTGATGGAGTTAATGGAAAACTAAAAGTCCACACTCATGATGGTGGAATAGCAGTAACTGAATCAAATTGTCCACATCAAGACTGTGTCAATATGGGCTATGTCTATCAATCAAATCGACCAATTATTTGTGCATATAACGCCGTATATATCGTAATTGAAGGAGCGTCATCTTCTGACGTCATAATCTAATGAAAGTTCAAAAGATCGCTTTAATCGCGGTATTAACCGCTGCTGCAATAGTTATTGGAATATTAGAATCTTTTATTCCTAGTATTGGTATTCCTGGAGTTAAATTAGGTTTATCAAATATTGTGATTTTAATTATTCTTTATGAACTTGGAATAGTTGAGGCTATTTTTGTTAGCTTATCTCGAGTTGTCATAGTGGCTTTAATTAGAGGAACGATATTTTCAATGGGTTTCTTGATGTCTTTAACTGGCGCTGTGCTTTCTTTAGGAATCATGATTCTCTTTTATTTATTAGTGAAGAAATTCTCCATCATTGGTGTTTCTGTTATCGGAGCAATATTCCACGTTATTGGACAAATTGTTATTGCGATGATTTTCTTAGGAACAGGATATGTTATCTTCTATCTTCCTTTGATAGGAATATCCGCAATTATCACTGGTGTTTTAGTGGGTATTACTGCGAAGTTAGTTATTAATACAGGTGTGATTAAAAAGTTAAGAGAAAGACATAATTTTTGATTCAATGACTACGGCAATATGTTAATATGAGTGTGGGAATTCCCACGGAGGTGCTTATGGAAGCAATTTTAAAATCCTATGATGCTAAATTGGATTCCAAAAAAAGAATCACGATCAGGAATCCATTGTTTGAGTATTATCATGTTGTTGAAAAGGAAAACGGAGTGGTTGTTCTTGAACCACGTGAACTAGTTGATCCATTGACTATTTCTAAAAAAACATTAGAGAATATGGATAAATCGATGGATAATGTTGAAAAAGGCGTTGTTCATGGTCCTATAAAACTCAAATGACCTTTGACATCTATTTTGGAATCCTTGAAGCAAAAGCTTAAGTTTACATTCTTATAAAATCAAAATAAATCAATTACTATTATTGGTATTGAACAACACCCGAACAATAGCAAATATTCATACGAAAAGATTACTCTCTCAAGCACATAGTTTAGTGAAAAAAGCGCGAAAAAGTCGTGCTTTTTTTCATTTTTGTTTTTGTTTGCTGTTTTGACTTTTTTCCCATTTGGAAATGAATAGTAAACAACTTTCACTAACAAATTTATTTGTTGTAAA
Source organism: Bacilli bacterium (assembly GCA_045132035.1). Lineage (GTDB taxonomy): Bacteria > Bacillota_I > Bacilli_A > RFN20 > CAG-826 > UBA2450. The sequence continues at coordinate 3,652 of JBGURM010000096.1, read as the reverse complement.
AGTAAACAATTTAAAATGTATTCTAAATCCATTTTTTGTATACATCATAAATGATGGGTATAAATATTGTACCAAAGTCATTATAAGTAAACATATAATGTTGAAAGTAAAAAAACTGAGTCTTATAATTTTAGTAAACAAGCGTTATCGTTGGAATAACGCAGTACTTTAGAAAAAGTAGGATTGGCTTATGAGAAAAAAATTCTTAATTCTAAGTTTTTTGCCTGTTTTTCTATTGGCCGGAACTCTTTCTTTAGCGGCATTTGAACCACTTGTTGGTAGTAGTGGTTCTCTTTCTAACGCTGCAGTAGAGGAAGATCCTAACCAATATGACTACTGGCTGAACTCAGTTTCAAAGCCAGGCCATCTTTACCTTCACTACAATAGAGGAGCAGAAACTAACTATGAAGATTATTGCTTATGGTTATGGCAATCTGCACCTCAAGACCTTGAAGGTAGCTTATGGGGATATAGTGCTAACCCTAAAGTGTCTGAAACATTGACACTTAAACCAATGTCTACTCACTGGATGAGCCCAACTGAATTAGGTGAGCTCGGAAGCGGCATCTACCATGATAAATATGGTGCAATTATGGATGTCGATCTTTACAGAAGTGACCTCGTTGGTGGTAAAACTGGTACCCCAACTACATTCGAAGGAATGGAGGAAGTCGGTTTCTTACTCGTTCGTCAAAATTCGATGGACGGATCTGCAAACTGGGTAAGTGATGGTGGTAGAGAAACTTACGTTGACGACATCGCATTTGAAGAAAACTGGAGAAATGTTGAAGGTGGAAAGGCTATTCACCTCTTTGTTTCAAAAGGTTCTTTAGCGAATTACTCCTATTATGCAGGAGATGGAACTCCAGAAGTTAAGGTCAACCCAATTGACACTGACACAACTGGAAAATATAGTTCCGCAATCGAGGCCTACGCAAATGATAAGTTCCTTGATGCAACTTCAACTGCTGAAGCATTCAAGAAATTAGGCGTTGGCTATCAAATCTTTGTTGCTTCCTTTAGAGATAGTAACGGAGATGGAATGGGTGATATTAGAGGTATCATTGACTCCCTTGATTACTTAAAAGAACTCGGAGTTGATGTCTTATGGTTAACACCTATTCAAAAATCAGACTCTTACCATGGTTATGACATTAGTGACTATCTCGCAGTCGATAAGAGATTTGGCACTATTGAAGATTACCGTGAACTTATTTACAAATCACATAAGATGGGAATGAAAGTCATTATGGACTTAGTTCTTAACCATACTTCCAAAGGCAACCCATGGTTCATTAATTCCCAATGGGGTGATAATGGCAATGGCGGTAAAAATGAGTGGAGAGATGTCTTTACATGGAAATATAAGACAGACTTAATCGATAAATACATTAATGGCAGTTACCAAAAGATTACTGTTGAACAAGACGCAACAAGTAAGAACCCATCTTGGTATAGAGATGGTGAATCTGGATATTACTATTATGGTAAGTTCGGAAGTGGTATGCCTGAAATTAACTACCAAAACGCTAAAACAAGACAATTAGTCATTAATATGGCGAAATATTGGCTTTCTTTCGGCTTAGACGGTTATCGACTTGACGCAGTTAAACACATCTTCATGAGAGATGAATGCTATCAAGAAGGCGATATCGTTATTACCGATGTTGGTACAAAACGTTCATATGATGATGAAAAAGGTTTATACGTTGATAAAGATTTCGACTATTCAAGTAACTTAACTAAGAACGTTACATGGTGGAAAGAATTCGCTAACGCATTAAAAGCGGATTATCCAAACTGCTTCTTAGTTGGTGAAAACTTTGATGGATGGGGAACAAGAACTGCTCCTTATTATCAAGCTTTAGATAGTCAATTCTCATTCTCAACTTATTACCATATCTGCTCACAAATCTATTGTGGTGGTGGATTTGCTTATGGACAAGCTGCTGAAACATTCGTTCCTTATAGCAGCGCTCAAGCAGTTCTTTATGAAGGTAAACCAAATCAAATGATTATTCCTGGTGGAAGAAGACCAGACTTCATTGATGGTGCATTTACTTCTAACCACGACGTTATGAGAGCAATCAACCAAGTTAATGGTGCCGCTACTGATAAACCTGGCGATACAAAAGCCTTAGATAAGGTTACTGGTGCGGGTGACCAAGTAAATAAAGCCAAAATCCACGCCGCTATTACTATGTTAAATAGAGGTATCTCTTGGATTTATTATGGTGATGAACTTGGTATGTCAAGTAACACTGACAAACACATTCCAACATACGGAAATGAAAACTGTGAAGATATTTGGTATCGTCAACCATTCTTATGGCAAGACACCAAAGTCAGACCAGATTACAAATCCGGACAATATAAATTTGAATTAGATGACTACAATAAGACTCTTAAGACAATGGAAGAGCAAAAAGCTGATCCAAATTCAATGTTCAACTGGTACAAAGCATTAAATGCTTTAAAACATAAGTATCCAGCTGACGCAAGAATTAGCTTTATCGATGGCGGTCACGTTATCGGTATTAGAGTTGATGACAATAAGGGTGACTGTAAACTTGTTATCTATATCAACACTGGTACACAAAGTTCTTCATGGCAAGTCAATCCTGATTTCCATGCAGGAAAAACTATGAACAAAACACCAGTTGCGGCTTTAGGCGACTTAACAAATATTGGTGGCGGAGATATCGGCGTTTGCCCATTCACCGTTCTTGCCTTTGGGGAATAGGAGGTAATCGAAGATGAAAAAGTTTAGATCACTCCTATTGATGGCTTTGCCATTATTCGCACTTGCCTTATCAGGCTGTGTTAAATATAACGGAAGAGAATCAAGCAACCCTTCCGCTAACGCATCAGTTACAATCTCTCAAGATTCTGTAACTTTAGAAGAAGGAAAGACAGTTGTTTTAACTGCCGCAAATAATAGAGCCCTTGAAATCATGTGGGAAAGCGCTAACGATTCTGTCGCTAGCTTAAGTGCTCCTACAGGAAATGAAGTAACTGTTAGTGCAGTTGCTCAAGGCAAAACTACTATTTCTGCTTATGTTAATTACAATAGTAAGAAATTCAGCGCTTCTTGTAGCATTACTGTTACTAGAAAAGGCGCTCCAGTGACTCCAGAAAATCCTGATGATCCAGTTAAACCAGATCCAAGTGATCCAGTAACTGGAGAAACAGTCACTACATATCTCGTTATTGGTGAAAATGGTAGATATAAAGGTGAATCTGGTAAAGATATCGCTTCCTTATATCTTGAATACGCGATTGAATTCACCGCTGAAGTTGGTAGTGCTTTACCAACTAAAGACGATGTCACTTCAGTTGTTAATGGTTCATCGTTCAAATGCTGGCAATCATATGAAGGTAATGGTGCTCTTACAGTTTGGGAAAAAGTTCCTAACGCAAGAGGCAAGATCTTATATGCTTCCTTCAATGGTGGTAGCGGAACTCAACCAGTCACACCAGAACCAGATCCAGAACCAGTTGGTTCAGTCACACTTTACTTCACTGGTATCAATGATTGGACAGATGAAACCGCTGTTAATTTAGGTATCAATGCGAAGTTTGTTGCTGCAACTAAACAAGCTAATGGTGACTATAAGGCTACTATTCCAGTGACTGGCACTATTCAATCAGT
>JBGURM010000095.1:0-22741 GCA_045132035.1 Bacilli bacterium | reverse complement strand
CAACAACCACAACTGTTGCGATTAATATCTTTAAACTATTAAAGTTGAAGATTGCTTTTTTAATCCATTTCCAAGTTACGGAGACTAAAAATACAAGAATAAGTAAATCGGTTATCGCTGTTCCTAAAGCTACTCCAATAGCAGGAGCGTTAGGGAACAAGAATAAGCCAAAGACAATGGAGAAAACGATATTTAATAGTGTTCCGCCAAATAAGGCATATAAGTAATATTTCTCTTTTTTAGTTGGAAGAAGTATTTGGCCATAAATGATGTCGCTTATTGAATAAGTAAGCATCATAGATGAAACGATAATTAAAACCCATGGAGCGTTAACATATCCTAGCGTGTCATCAAAGCTAGTATTTCCTGAAATAAGTCCAGTAATTGGTTTTGCTAGTGTTGTCATTGTTGCTATTGCAGGAAGAACAATGAATAAACAAATATTTACTGAATATTCATTAATACGATTGAAGTATTTTTTATCTTCCTGAGCATAACAAATTGCGGCGCGAGGAATAAAGACTGTGCTTAAAGCAGTAATAACCCCGATAATGACATCAATTCCTTTTATTCCTACTGAATAAGACGCAACTTCGTTTTTGCTTTTATCAATAAATCCAAGGATGAATGTATCGGTTTGGTTATATAAAGAAATAATCAATGAAATGGAGCAAAGAACTAGTAGTGGTTTAACAAGTTCTTTAAATGAATAAGGCATTGTTTTCTTTAAAGAAATGAACTTTCTTGCGTATATAACATTTGCGATGCTTGTCACTAAAGTAACTGAAGCAGTTAATAAAGCATAGATATAGATATCTCCAGGAGCAGTGACAAAGATGATGATTAATAAAGTTGATAAAGCAAGAACAACGATTGTTCTAACTGACATATAGAATTGCTTCTCTAAAGCGATAAATAACCATTCAAATGAGAACGCTCCTGAAAGGAAATTAATAGACAAGAGGAAAATGATTTCTTTTGAACTTGCTAAATCAGGAACTGAAAACACTAAAGCGCTCATAAGAGCAAATGATAAGAGTGTTGTTACCAATTGGATTAAAAAGAATGTTTGAACTTTATTTGATAATAGCCCTTTATTATCTTTGACTTTAACGCATTCTCTAATTGCTAAATTTGGAATTCCAATTTTTGCTAATACTAAGAAATATAAAACAAAAGTGTTACACCAAGTATAAACACCAACAGAGGCTGATCCTAAATATCTACAAACCCAAGGGAATGTAATAAAGGAAAGAATTGTTAAAACAAGAGTGCGGGAAATGTTGATAATAACATTAGTGCGTGTTCTATCTTCCATGGACACTATTATAAACTTTATACATATTTTTTTGAAAACTTAATTTTTCAAACTGGTTTGTATTCATATTAATAAGGTTTTTTGCTATCATTGTCGTATGAAAATTCTAGTTGTTTGTCAGTATTACTATCCAGAGAACTTCATTATCACTAAATTTGCAGAGCAATTTGTAAAAGATGGATATGAAGTTCATGTTTTAACCGGGAAACCAAACTATGGATATGGTTATATTTTACCTGCTTACAAAAATATCAATGAAGAAGTCATTAATGGAGTGAATGTTCATAGATTAAATATTTCTCCAAGAAAAAAGAATAGAGTGTCAATCATTAACAACTATTTATCCTTTTGGAGATTGTCAAAAAAGTGGGTTAATAAAACTAAATTAAAATTTGATTATGTTTATTCAATGAGCCTCTCTCCAGTTACGATTTGTTCCGCAGGGAACTTATACGCAAAAAAACATGGAGTTCCTCATATTATTCATTGTCTTGATTTATGGCCTGAAAGTGTTATTGTCACTAAAGCAGTAAGAGAAAAATCACCAACATATAAAATTCTATATCACTGGAGTAGGTCTATTTACAAAAACGCCAGCAAAATCCTTGTAAGTTCACCTAGTTTTGTCGAATATTTTGATAAAGTATTGAAACTTCCAACCGAGGATATTTCCTTCGTTCCTCAATCGTCTTTAATTGAAGATAATGGCATTATTCCTTACGAATATGGAAAAGGAACTCACATCTTATACTGCGGCAATTTAGGCTTAATCCAACTCATTCCTTTGATTACTGCGGCGATGGATAAATTACGTGATCAGGATATTTATTTCCATATTATTGGTATGGGACCAATGACTCAATTCTTAATCAATGATATTAGAGAAAGAAGGCTAGATGATAAAGTGATTTATCACGGACCAATTATTGCAAAACATGCAGCAAGTTATTTTAAAAACGCTGATGCGATTTATATCTCTTTAAAAGGTGAAGGAACAGTTGGAAGAACAATTCCTAGTAAACTACAAATGTCTATGGCCTTTGGTAGACCAATCATTGGCGTTCTTAAGGGAGATGGAAGAGATGTTATCTCTGCTTCTAGTGGTGGATTCTTAGCTGAGGAAAACCCTGATTCAGTTAAAGACGCGATTATGGCGGTTCATAATTTAACTAAAAAAGAAAAAGAGCGACTTGGCGCTCTTAATCGTATGTATTATGATTCTCATTTCTCTTTAAGAGAAGTGACATCACTTATCGAGAAGAACTTTACTAAGTAGTTCTTCATCTATTTGCTTGTTTATATTTTCTGGCGATGTGTACTGCATCGCTTTATTTTTGCTTAGAATAGAAAGCATTTCTCTTTCAGTTCTATTTAAGCTTAACGCTTTTTGCATTGCTTCTACTAAATCTTCTACGCTTCCAGTTTTGGCCCAGATGATACATGGTTCATAATGTTTAATTAATAAATCATTACGGACAGTAACAGTGATGCATCCATTTGAAAGATATTCAAGAGTTTTACTTGGAATCGAATATTGATCAATTTTTGGATTTATTGGTCTAGGGTTAATCGCTAAAAGAGAATACTTTTCTAATGATAAATTCTCTTTATAATTAACTGGTCCAAGATACTTAATATTCTCATATCCATCGATTGCAGGATATAGTCTATTTTTTTCGAGGTGATGGCCGCAAATAATGAGTTTTAGGTCGTTTCTTTCGAGTTTTTTGAATGCTTCGATTAAATTAAGAACACCATATTCCTTCATCAATGAACCGCCGAAATAGATATAATTGCCTTCTATTTCTTTATCACCATATTTAGTGATATTCTCATTAATTCCATCAATGCAAACATATGGTTTGTGGTTAATGTTATATAATTCGTTAATTTTTTCTGTTAAAACGATATAAGCATCTAACTGTTGCCCTAATTCTAATAATTTCTTTTTATATCCTTTAGACAGGAAAGAAATATTAAGTGGTGAGTCGGTACAGATTCCAACAATTTGTTGTCCGTATTTTTTACGATATTTAATCGCAGCTTTTAACAAAGATAAATTTAATACATCGACAAAGATAAGTTCACTATCATGCATAGAGATAGTCTTTATTCTCTTGAATAATTTAAAATATTTATCAATTCGACTCCTCGTCACTAAAGGATATTTCCAAAAGATATTACCTTCTCTTACAATTTGACTATCAATTTTTTTATCTTTGTAATGTTTGTTGATTGATCTAACTGAGATGACATCTATATCATGTGTCAACGCTAAAGAGTGGATGAGCTTATTATGAAAATTTTGATTAGATAAATTTGGTGAAACTTTCCAACCTTCTAAATATGTTTTAAATGATTCGTTATCCATTGCGGAAGTGAAATAGATAAATTTATTTTTCATATATCTCTCCTAACACTTTGTATAAAGATTTAGCGCTGCTCTCATAGGTATTGTTTTTTGCACTTTCGATAGCGTTTATAGATAGGGAGTAGCTTGTTTTGTTCATCGCGTCGATTATTTCATCGTTATTTTTTATATCAACAATATAACCATTATATCCGTTTTTAATATACTCCAAAGAACTGATGACTTTGTTTGAAGAAATAACTGGAAGGCCATTAGAGAAAGCTTCTAAAGTGGTATGACCAAATATGTCTTCTTTTGATAAGGTGATATAGACATCGCACGCTCTTAATAATTTAAATAGTCGGTCTTTTTTCATGAAGTCCATAATTATGACGTTATTCATATTGTGACTTTTTATATATGAAAGATATTCTTCTTTCTTTTCGCCTTCACCAACTAAAACTAGGACATCGTCTCTATTTTCAAATAATGAAATGAGTTGCAGATTATTTTTCCTATCAATAAATTGAGCGGCGTTAATAAATATTTTTTTATCTAAAGGAAGATTAAATTCTTTTCTTAACTCTGTTTTATCTTTTAAAGGCTCTTTAATTATTTCATCACTTGAATAGTTGCTATATAGATATGGATAAATTGTATCTTTATCCGCTCCATAATAAATCAAATATTTATCTGCCACTCTAGATGGTGAGATATAGAAAGAAGCTTTACTAACTAATGATGTTTTTATTTTCTTTTTTAGAAGTGATTCTTTTTTGATTAAGCCGCCATTGATTAATAATCCAAACCTAATCTTATGTTTGTGCATGTAGTTGATTGCTTTAATTTCCGCTAGATGGCTATAACCGTTCATAAGAATAATGTCGTAATCCAAATAGTTCTCTTTGATAAATGAACGGACTTTATTTGATATAGAACCTTCATTCCCAATATATCCATCCCTCAAAAAGAGTGGTTTGAAGTAGTATTCATTAGCAACATAAAAATCATCTGGTCGATCTTTTGCCTTAGTTCTTTCAAATAGAACTGTCAAATCAACATATTTTGATAATTCGTTAAATGACTTAACTTTATATGGGGCAGGATGATTAAATATAATCAGTACACGCATATAGACATTATATATTTCTTGCTTTTACTTTTATAGTAAAATGTTTAAGATAGAAACATGACTTGGGAAGAAGTATTTAAAACTATAAAAAGCAAAGATTACGCTAAGCAGCTGTCTGAATTTTTAGATAAGGAATATGCGAATCATAAGATATATCCAGAACGTAAAAATATGTTCAACGCTTTTAAATACACTCCACTTGAAGAAGTCAAAGTCGTCATTTTTGGACAAGATCCATATCACGAAGAAGGACAGGCAATGGGACTTGCGTTTTCTGTTCCTGATAATATCAAAACCCCTCCTTCATTAATTAACATTTATAAAGAGATAGAAATCGAATACAACACAGTGATTTATAACAAAGGTGGTAACTTAACCTATCTTGCAAAACAAGGTGTTTTATTATTAAACACAATTTTAACAGTTAGAGAACATCTTCCAATGTCACACAATATCAAGGAATACGCCCTCTTTATGCAAGATATAATTGAAGTGTTAAATAACCTTGATCAACCAATAGTTTTCTTATTATGGGGTGGACCTGCTAAGAAGCTAGCAGCTCATCTAACAAATAAAAACCACCTGATTTTAACGGCGACACATCCTTCTCCGCTCGGAGCAAATCATGGTGGTTGGTTTAATAGCAATATTTTCCGCAAAACTAACGAATTTCTCGTCAAAAACGGTGTAAAACCAATTAACTGGATAAAAGATTAATCAGTAGTTACAGGCTCTTCTTTACGGAGAGTCTTTTTAAAATAGAAATAAATATATATGAATGCAATTGTGAGCACGATTCCAACTGCCATCCAGTAATAGTAATTTGTTATTTCTTTGCCTTTAATTGATAATCTAATCATTCTTGCAATTGGATAAATTAAATTAGCAACTGCTTGAGATAAGAATACGAGAGTGGTTAACCTATAAGTTTGCTTTTTAATTACTGTTTTAATCACAGAATTGATTGCGGCTAATGTTAGAATAAAACCAGTGACAAATAGCATTAATGCGTCTTGGTTAAAGCCAATTTCAAACGATCCTCCATAGTCTTCAAGAGAATAACTTTGAATATAAATAATTAGGTAATAGATAAATAGGAATAAGCCACCGACTCCCATAAGAGCGTTAACTCCGTAATCGAAGAAAGCGTTTCTATTAGTTTCACTTTCATTTACCACTCTTGGTGCTTCAAGAACTTTAGGTGCTCTTATATAAAGAATAACTAAGAGAATCATTGTTAAAACGATTGATGGTCCGACCGCTGCCATATTGTAAGCGAGAGAATATAACCATGGTTGTCCAGTGAATTCTACCCAGGAAATGTATTCTGCGAAGAATATTCCGCCAGATAAGAAGTGGGACATGAATTTAAATAATCCACCAATTAAAGTACCTAAACATAAAATAATAATTTTATTTCTTTTTATTGTTGTGTTATCAAATAGTGGTTTGAAAAATCCACATACTGCAACTACAGCGTATGGAAGAATATAATCTAATAAAACTTGCCAAAAATTAATGATATATGGTCCGGTTAAAAAGTCTAACCCTCCCATAATAAGACCAGTCATAAATCCGGCGATTGGTCCTCTTCTAAATGAAATAATAACAACTGCAATTAACGCGAACCCAATTGAGCCACCGTTTGGGAAAATTGCTTTAGCAACTGAACCTTGTAATTCGTCAAAAACGAATCCAAGTGCGGCAAAAATTGCAACTTCAACGATTGTTCTAATGATGTCTGAATTTTTTCTCATTTTCATAGCCTCCTAAATAAAAATCTCCATCAATAGACGGAGAAAGAAGTCTGCTTAATAAAAACTTCCCTCCGCTAGCATTACCTAGATCAGGTGTGGTCGACCATTCACATTGGCCCTCTCAGCCGAGTTTACTCAGCTCCCGTGGAAAATTATAAAACGTTTTATACAATATAGCAAAAATTTCTATATAATAAGTTCTACATAAATTGCTCTCATTTATGAGGCATTTATGTTATCATATTTATCACTAGGAGCAAAAAAGATGGCCAAGAAAAAAGATATCAAACAAGAACAAAACGTTGAAATGAGTATACAAGATCCTATTGAGGAACAAAAAAAGTTAGACGAAAGTTTAGACTTAATTCCACTTTGCCGTGAAAAGAGCGAAGTTCCTTTTGATGTAGCAATAGAGAATGAAAGAAAAAACATTTTCACTGTCTATAGGAAAGCAAGAACTGAAAGTAATATCGTTATGGTTGTTACAGTTGTATTACTTGTTGCCTCTTTAGTAATTTTCACACAAGCTCCAGCATGGGGTGATTGGTGCAAAATTGTTGGTGGAGTCATTATGGGTGGTGTCTTCGTCTTTATGCTTGTCCATTTCTTCTTAACAAAGAATAAATTCCCAAATACAACAAAGAAATATATTCGTTATTTTATAACGACAATGGATAATTATCTCTTTGATGTTGAAGATGTTCATGATCAAAAATTATATTACGAAAAAAGATATGTTGCCGCGGATGTAATCGCAGATAGATGTTATAAAGAAGTCGTTGATATCGCTAGTAGAAACTTAGTGACAGCGACATATAAAGAAAAACCATTTGAATTTGGTGAACTTGCTTTATATAAAGCAGGAGCAAAAAAATATCAAAAGACAGTGATGTTTGTTGGTAAATATTTAACTATTGAAAATAGTCGTCATTTTGAAGGTAGATATATTATTAGAATTAAAGCTGCTAAAGAGGTTGATACTCCAAATGATATCGATGATTTAGCGATTCTTTCTGAACAAAATAACTTTGTTATTTATGGACCTGAAGGTGCAGATTTTAATAAAGATCTTGGAAAAGATTTAATTGATAACCTTAAAGCAATTGATTGCGTTGGTGCTCTTTTAAATGTGAATATTGTCCTTTGGGCTGGTAGAACCGCTGTATATTTATCATACGATGATTCAATTATTGCAATCCCATTTGATAAGGCGATTGTTCCAGAAAGTTATCATCAATTGAAAAAGAACTTTAAAGATGTATTAGAAATATTGGTTGATTAATATGGGTTTATTTGGTCATTGGTTAGCGATTCAATGTTATAAACATGACGGTTCCTTACATAGATGTTGGGACCGTGGTTTAGTATTGGCTAATAATGACGATTATGTAGTCGTAGCAACCAAAAAAGCAAAAGTTGTTGAGAACAACGGTCGACGTTGGTTTACTAAAGAACCTGCTGTAACAATCTTTTCAAAAAAAGAGTGGTGGAATGTTATTTGCATGTTTAAAGAAGACGGCATTTGCTATTACTGCAACATTGCTTCTCCTTCACTTGTTAATCATAGAATGATTAAATATATTGATTATGATTTAGACGCTAAGTTATTTCCATCTGGAGATATCAGGATTTTAGATGAAAAAGAATATCTCAAACACAAAAAGATTTATAACTATAGCGATGATTTAGATGTTGTTTTGAAATATCAAACAAACGAAATCGTTAAAAAGATGGAAAAAAGAGAATGGCCTTTTGATGACGCTAGAATCAAAAGATATTACGATAAATTTTTAGAAACACTTAATAAGGACAATAAATAAAAATGAAAGAGCAATTTAGTTTTGATATTTTTTCATGCGAACAAATGAATGAATTTGGTCATAAGATTGCTTCTAATATTCCTAATGGAACAGTAATTGCTTTAGTTGGTGATTTAGGAGCAGGGAAAACTACTTTAGTTAGAGGAGTTGCTCGAGGATTAAACATTACTGAAGTCGTCCAATCTCCAACATTTAACATTATGAAGCTTTATTTAAAAGGCGATCGTCCTTTAATCCATATTGATGCATACCGTTTAGCGGATATCAACACTGATATTGGTTTGGATGAATATATCGGATATGAAACCGGTATCACAATGATTGAATGGCCTTATTATATTAAAGATTTGTTACCAGAAAATACTTTATGGATTGAGATTAAATCCACTGGTGAAACAAGTAGAAATATCACGGTTTCTTCTATAGATAAAAATCTTGTGGAGGTACTCAAATAATGGCGACTTTATTACTTGACAGTTCTAACACCAGTTTATCTGTTGGATTTGAAAATAATGGGGTTCTTATAGGGTTTACTTCATATGAAGCATGGCAAGTACAAAGCGAACATATGGTTCCTGAAATTGATGAATTAATGTCAAAATTAGGACTTACTCGTAAAGATATTACCGCAGTTGTTACTTCGATTGGACCTGGTTCATATACTGGAGTAAGAATTGCTTTAACAATCGCTAAAATTGTCTCTTTAGCGTGTAATGTTCCTATTTATCCAGTTTCATCTTTAAGAGTGTTAAAAGATAATGATAAACCATCTATTTGTGTTATTAATGCGAGAAGTAATAGAAGTTACTTTGGTGTTTATAAAGCAAACGAGATTATTGTTAATGACACAATTAAAACTAATGACGAAGTAAAAGAATATATATCTTCTCATCCTGATTACTCTATTTGTGGTGATGCAAGATATTTAGGATTTGAAAATAACGACACTAATATATGTGCTCAAATGGTGAGTTTGTTAGGCGTTTTAGAAAAGGCTGATAATGATTTATCAGTTAAGCCTATATATTTAAAGGATTAATATGGCTAACTTATTTTCAGAGATTAGACCAATGGAAGAAAGAGATCTTCCTCAAGTGATGGAGATTGAAAACACAAGTTTTCTTCATCCTTGGAAAGAATCAGACATCCTTTATGAAATGAAAGAGAACCCAGTCAGTAATGTTTGGGTTATCGAATATTCCGCACCAGCATTTGGACTTAAAACAATAGTTGGTTTTGTTGATTACTGGGTGACATTTGATAGTGGGACAATTTGTCAGATTGCGGTTCACCCAGATATTCGTCATAGCGGGATTGGAAGCGAATTAATGAAAGAGGTCATTAATGACGCAAAAGCGAAAAAAGTTAATACTCTTACTTTAGAAGTAAGAGAAAGTAACACTAACGCCATTAATTTCTATCAAAAGCATGGGTTTTATATCTCTCATAAAAAACCTGGCTACTATGATAATGGCGAAGATGCAATTTATATGATTTTGGAGGTGCAAAAGAATGGCTAATATACTTGCTATTGAAAGTAGTTGTGATGAAACAGCTGCTTCGGTTATTTCAAATGGTCAATTACTTTCAAATATTGTATCCACCCAAATCGATGTTCATAGAAAATATGGTGGAGTCATGCCAGAAATCGCTAGTAGACTACATGCCGAAAACATTTCTATTGTTATTAAAGAAGCAATGGAGACAGCAAAATTAAGTTTTGAGGATTTAGACGCAGTTGCAGTTACTAGAGGTCCTGGTCTTATTGGTGCGCTTCATGTTGGCTTACAAGCTGCAAAAACAATTGCGATGCTATATAAAATTCCTTTAATTCCGGTTCACCATTTAGCAGGACACATTTACGCAAACGAATATGTTTCTTCGTTTAAATTCCCAATGCTAGCAGTAGTTGTTAGTGGCGGTAACACAGAACTTGTCTTAATGAGAGACCATTTAGATTTTGAGATTCTTGCCAAAACAAGAGATGATGCGATTGGGGAATGTTACGATAAGGTTGCTAGAGTATTAGGACTCCCTTATCCTGGAGGAATTCCGATTGATAAATTAGCAAAAACTGGTAAGCATTCTTATGACCTTCCAACACCTCTAAAAGGTGAAAAGACCTTAGATCTGTCGTATTCTGGACTAAAAACTAACGTTATTAACTTAGTTCATAACCTTGAACAAAAAGGTGAGAAAGTCAATGTTGAGGATATGTGTAAATCATTCCAAGATGTTGCGGTTGGACTAGTGATTGATAGGACAATTAAAGTGGTAAATGAACATAAAGTTAATCAAGTCATTTTGGCAGGTGGAGTATCCGCTAACTCGTACTTAAGAGAACAAATGACAATTGAAATGAATAAGCTTGGTGTAGAAATTAATATCCCACCAATGTGGTGCTGTACAGATAATGCAGCAATGATTGCAAAGGTTGCCGAAAGGTTATATGACTTGAAGGTCTTTGCACCATTAGATCTCTCAGTGGATCCAAACTGGGAAATCGATGAATGGAATAAATTTTAAATCTTTCTTAAAGATTAATGGATATATTGATACAATTATCGAGAGGATAACAACATGGAACTAGTGAAAACCACAAATTTTGAATTATTTGACATCGTTCTTTATGGCGATGAAGAAGAAAAAGCTGCTGTATTAGAATCTGAATTCAACTTACAAGGTTGGGTTAGAACAAATAGAAGCAATGGTCAAATTGGATTTATTGAATTTAATGACGGAACATATTTTAAAAACGTTCAACTCGTCTATTCAAAAGATAATCCACAATATGACTTATTAGCATCTTTTAGAAATGGATGCGCGATTGAAATTAATGGTAAGGTTGTCTTAACACCTGAAAATAAGCAACCATTTGAAATTAACGTCACAGAAGCGAAGCTTCTTGGTGATTGCGCTGAAGACTACCCTCTTCAAAAGAAGAGACACTCTTTCGAATTTTTAAGAGAAATTGCTCACGTTAGACCAAGAGGAAATACTTTCCAAGCAGTCTTTAGAGTGAGAAGTGTTCTTTCTTATGCAGTTCACCAATTCTTCCAAGAGAGAGGATTTATTTATGTCCACACTCCAGAAATCACCACTAATGATGGTGAAGGAGCAGGAAATGTTTTTGATGTCACAACTCATGACACAAAAGATCCGTTCTCATTCTATGGAAGAAAAGTTAACTTAACGGTTACTGGTCAACTTCACGTTGAACCATTTGCTTTGGCGTTTAGAGATGTTTATACATTTGGTCCTGTCTTTAGAGCGGAACACTCTAATACTGTTAGACACGCTTCTGAATTCTGGATGATTGAACCAGAAATGGCGTTCTGTGACTTAAACGACAATATGCAAGTCATCGAAGATTGCATCAAATACTGCATTTCTTATGTCCAAGAAGCATGCCCAGAAGAAATGAAATTCTTCAACACTATGATTGATAACACATTAGAAGAAAGACTTAATCATGTTGTGAACTCTGAATTCAAGAAAATGACCTATACAGAAGGCATCGAAATTCTCAAAGAAGCCGTAAGAAACGGCGTGGAATTCGAAAATAGCAATATCGAATGGGGTATGGATTTACAATCTGAACACGAGAGATATTTAACTGAAAAAGTTGTTAATGGACCACTTTTCTTAATTGATTATCCAAGAGAAATTAAAGCTTTCTATATGAAAGTTAATCCTGATCAAAAAACAGTCGCTGCATGTGACTTATTAGTTCCAGCAGTTGGCGAACTCGTTGGTGGTAGCCAAAGAGAAGAAAACTATGATGTCTTAAAAGCCAAGATGGATGAAATGGGCATCACCGAAGGACTTGAATGGTATTTAGACACCCGCCGCTATGGTGGATGTGTCCACTCCGGATTTGGTATTGGCTTTGATAGATTACTCATGTATATCACTGGTATGCAAAACATTCGTGATGTTCAACCATATCCACGTACAAGTAACTCAATTAAGTATTAATTATTATGAATCAAGCAGAAGCCCTTAGAATTGAAAAAGAAAAAAGAAAAGCAGTTGCGAAGAAACGCATCTGCTGGCTTTTAGCTATTCTTAATATTGCTTTAGCAATATATATTGTTATTCAATTTATTATTATTTTTCAAAACTAATTATTTGATTCTGATTTATCAGTGTCAGTGGCCGCTGCAGTTGTACTAGCAGTAGTGGTGTTATTAGAAATTTGAGCTGAAGAGTCTTGATGGAAACCATCGAGACTTTTTTCAAACACTTCTCTACTTCTTTTAATTAACATGAATGTTCTAGCAAGTAAGCAAGAAACCGCAACTAAATACCATGTTCCACCAACAATAACGAGTGGTCCAAAAACATATCCTGCCCATGCTTCAGCAACAACATGTGGTTCGTTATCTAAAGCGATTAATTGGAATCTAATAATATCCAATTCTGTGCCGGTAAATTCACCAGAAGCTTTCCATGTCCAGAATAAAGTTCCAAATCCATCATATGTAGAGAATGGGTTATATTCCCAGTTATTGGTTAATGAATTATGGATAACTAAAACGATTCCCGCTGCTAAGAGAATTAATAAAGGTATATAGGCTTGCTTAAAGAATAAAGCCCAGTTTTTCTTTCTACCATAACTCATAAGATGTTTTCTATCTGTGATAACGTTATACACTAAAACATCATGAATTAATGTATCCATTTTGCGTGATTGCCAACGCATAATTCTGAATAGTAAATATCCTAAGAAGGCAATTAAAACTAAAACGACAATAACAACAATTAAAATGGAGAAGATTAATCTCTTATCGTTATCAGAAAGCGTCACAAAAATTAATGGATTAAGCATTTTGATCGCCTCCCTCGTTGTTATTTATTTTAGAAGGTGCTTCTTCTTCAATTGGTTCAGGTTCAATATTTGCAGTTGGTTTATTTTCTGGTTCAACATTTGCTTCAGGATATAATGTCGCATAACTTGTATATACTGGAGCGGTTTGAGTAGAAGATTGACTTTCTTCTTGTGGTTTTGATTGAGCAGGAGCCTCTTCAGGCTTCTCACTACTTCCATTTACTTTATCATCTAAGATAGCTTTAACTTTAATATCTTCCGGAAGATCAGAGAATAGTGTTCTTCCTGTAAAGAAGAGGAATATTAATTTAAAAAATTGATATACGAAAACAATTAATCCAAATACCGCATAAATGGCAATTGCGATTAATAATCCTGGGAATAGAAAGAAATATCCAATCCCTTTACCAATGTTTTTAAAAATGCTTCCAATCATATTGTTCAATTATTCATTTTATATTGTCTGGATTTAGTTTTAAACAATAATTAAAAATTAAATCAATTATTGTTACGACAACAAATAATACATATAAAAGAGATAATTGGTTTGGAGATGGGACTAAGCGATATAAAAAGGCAAAAACAAATATTGACGCAAGTAGTCCTATACCTAAAACAATGTAGATAGCAACATTCTTTCTCATTGATAAGTCGAATATCTCAAATACAGTAATTGGTACCACTAATAAAGTAAAAAGAAGTGACCATTCTGGAAAGAAAAATATTGATAACAAAGTGGCAGCTAATCCAACTAAAGTGACAATATATAAAGAAAATCTAAAACGTATATTTAGGTTAATTTCTCTATCAATCCTACTCATTTCATATTTGACAAGGATATAAGTGAGCGCAATTTGCATTTGGGCGATGATGAATGTGAAAATTATCGTCAAAACTCCCTTATATGCAAACGACTGAAGACCAATCATTTGATAGATAGTTTCATAAAAATTGACTTGTGTAACTACCTTATCAATAAAAACGAAGGTTAAGTATGTAAGTATGTATTGAGCAATAGTTACAATGATAAAAATATAGATTCCAGGAACATTCTTTTCAATTAATATCCCAAATAGAAAACCTGTAACCAGTGATGGAAATACATAGATGAAAGTATCAAAAACACTGAAACCGGCAGTGATTGCAAATGTTAGTGCAAGAGTCACAATAAAGTAGACTGGAATGTAATATTTTTTGCAGTACATCGTCACGATGACACTTGTTAATGGAAGAATAAAAACTAAAAGAATAAATAGAATAGGTAATAAGCTTGATATTAAAACAAATACAGCGTTAACCGCCGCCATTATGCCTATATATGCAATATTTTGAACTGGTGTTTCTCTCTTTTTGAGCAAAGTCATAACCCTATGATAACAAAAAGTTTAAGAAAAAAATCAAAAAATTCGCATTTTTGGACTCTTATTAATTATGAGGGGACTTTTTTATGAAACGTTTATTTTTATCTATTATCTGTTTACTAACTGTTGGTTGTAACAATAGCGGAAGTGCTGTCATAAATAAATACGACTATGACGATGTTACTAGCAAAATTTTATGGAGTGATATTTTTATTCAAGAAGAAGAATATTATATGGTCTATTTTTATCGAGTTACATGCGCACACTGCAATGAACTTAAAGAAGATATACTTAACTATTATTTTATAAACAAGAAGAGAATGTATTTTGTCGAAGTAGATGACACGGCAAAATATGGTAGCGTTGGTGATTTAACACTAATTACTTGCGTCGAAGATTTTTATATTTTTGGGACTCCATTTTTGATTGAAATGGAAAACCACAAGATCAAAAACTATTACGCTGGAGTCACAAGTATTAGAGGCTTTATAGCGTCATGAAAACAATTTTAATATAAATTGAATATGCTCATTTATTATGATAGTATATTGCTATGCAATATTTTGATTTTGTTAGTTCATTAAATGAGCGTCAACTTGAAGCAGTTGAAACTGGTAGTCAATATACTAGGGTAATTGCTGGTGCGGGTAGTGGAAAGACCCGTGTTTTAACTTACCGCATTGCTTATCTTATTTCTGAAAGGAAAGTAAAACCTTGGAAGATTTTAGCAATTACATTTACTAACAAAGTTGCTAATGAAATGAAAACTCGTGTCGTTAAGATTGTTCCAGATTCTGAAAGACACCTAACAATTAAAACATTCCATTCTTTTGCAGCGTTCTTTTTAAGACAAGAAATCGGAGCAATTAATTATCCTTCTAACTTCACTATTTTGGATGAAGAAGATCAACTTAAAATCATCAAAGATATAGCGGTCGAAAGAGGTTATAAAAAAGGCGACGCAATTGTTAAAAAAACAGTCAACTATATCAGTTCAAATAAATTAAAAGAAAAATATCCTGGTGATATTAAAATCGAACACGAACGTTTTGAAGATGAAAGACTCTGTCTTGAGTTTTATGAAGAATATGAAGCGATTAAGGATCGACAATTCGCACTAGACTTTGATGATTTACTTCTAAGAACCAATCAAATTCTCATGTCTTTCCCAATGGTTAGAGCGAGATGGCAAGATCGTTATGACCATATTCTCATTGATGAATTCCAAGACACAAACGACACAGAAGATAAATTGGTGAGATTATTATTAAAACCATCGAGTTCTTTATATGTAGTTGGTGATCCTGACCAAACAATTTATACGTGGAGAGGAGCTAACCAAGGCATTATCTTAGATTTAGATAAGAAGTTTATTGGCGTTAAAACAATCATCCTTGATAGAAACTATCGTAGTACCCAAACCATTCTTAATAGTGCGAATAAATTAATCGCACACAACAAGATGCGTGTTCATAAGGATTTATATACTGAGAATACTGGTGGTAACCCAATTGTTGTTAGATGTGCAGATAGTAGCATTGGCGAAGCTGAATTTGTTGCTCGAGAAATAAGAACATTAAAAGAAACGAAAGGCTATAAATACTCAGACATTGCTATCTTATATCGTAGTAACTATGTCACTCTTGAATTTGAAAAAGCTTTAATGGCAAAGAAGATTCCATATGTTATTTACGGAGGCATCAAATTCTATCAAAGAGCAGAAATTAAGGACGTTCTTGCGTATTTTAGGCTAATTAATAACGTTAAAGACGACATCTCTTTTGAAAGAATTATTAATATTCCTAGACGAGGAATTGGTGAAACCGCAACTCTTAAAATCAAAACAAATGCTTTGGAACATAACTTATCAATGTATGAATATGTTTGTGAAGATTATGCTTTGAATGAATGTCCTGCTAAAGCAATTAACGCCCTTAGAACCTTAATCGCTAGAATTAGTCATACAAGAGAAGAAATTAATAAAGATGAAGAAACGTTCTCTAAGCTATTAGAAGATATGATTTCTGATATTGGATATTATGATTATCTAAGATTAGATGAAGATGGTGATGACCGTATTGAAAACGTTAAATCACTCTTTGAAGATTTAAGACACTTCCTAAAGAGCAATCCTGACGCAACATTTGATGAATATTTACAAAATGTCGCATTAGTGTCTGCTCAAGATGATATGGTAGAAGGTGATAAAGTCATATTAATGACAGTTCACACCGCTAAAGGACTAGAATTCCCTGTGGTCTTTGTTGTAAAACTTAATCAAGGTGTTTTCCCAAGTAACCGTGCTTTAACAGAAGGCGGATACGCAGCAATTGAAGAAGAAAGAAGACTAGCGTATGTGGCATTTACTAGAGCAAAAGAACGCCTATATTTAACTTATTCACATGGTTATAGTTATGTTGTTAAATCTGACCTTAGTGAATCGATGTTTGTGGCAGAAAGTGGCAATTCCTACACGAATAGGCCAACTTCAATCAATGAACATCGCAATCAAATGACATCAAATAAATATGGCTATCATAGTCAAAAGACAAGCGATGAAATTATATTTGATGACCTTCCATTTAAAGAAGAAACATTCTCTCAAGAAGTTACCACTAACGGAGTGACTGATTGGGAAGTTGGAGATATCTGTATACATCAAAAATTTGGCGAAGGAGTAGTAGTGTCCTTAGAAGGAGATGACATCATTGTCGTTGAATTCCCTACTGAAGGAAGAAAAACATTACTTGGAAGCCATAAAATGATTAGCAAAGGAGTCAAATAATATGGATCCTAAAACACGCGCAGAAGAAATTACTGCTTTATTAGAAAAATATAATTATGAATATTACGTTTTGGACAATCCATCTGTCAGCGACGCTGAATACGATAGATTAATGCAAGAATTAATCGCAATTGAAACAGCACATCCAGAATTAAGAAGTCCATTATCACCAACTCAAAGAGTAGGTGGAATGGTGCAAGATGAATTCCAAAAGATTCCTCATAAGAGAATGATGTTATCATTAGCAAACGCTTTTAATGATGACGATTTACGAGATTTTGATAAGAAAATTAGAGATGTATTGGGTGTTGATAAAGTCAGATATATGGCTGAAATGAAAATTGATGGACTTGGTATGTCTCTTGTTTATAGAAATAAATTAATGTACGCGGCTACTAGAGGAGATGGCACTATTGGTGAAGATGTTACAAGTAATGTCATTACTATTAAATCAATTCCTAGTCACATTGATTTAGATGAGGAATTTGAGATTCGTGGCGAAGTCTTCATGCCTAAGAAATCGCTCGAAAGATTAAACGCTGAAAGAGAATTAACTGGAGAACCGTTATTTGCTAATGCAAGAAACGCTGCTGCTGGTAGTATTAGACAACTTGATAGTGCAATTGCAGCTTCTAGAGGATTAGATGCTTTCTGGTATTACGTTGTTAACGCTAAAGATTTCAATTTGAGATACCATTCTGATGCTCTTAAATTAGCAGATAAACTAGGTTTTAAAACAAATCCTGAAAGAAGAATATGTAATGGTATTGATGAAGTAATAGACTACATTGCTGAATATACCGAAAAAAGACCAACACTTCCATATGATATCGATGGTATTGTAATTAAGGTCGATGATATGGATATGTATGATAAATTAGGATATACCGCTAAGACACCTAGATGGGCAATTGCGTATAAATTTCCACCTGAAGAAGTTATTACAAAATTAACCGATATTATCTATACAGTTGGTAGGACTGGAAAGATTACTCCTAACGCTGTTTTAGAGCCAGTTAGAGTTGCTGGAAGTCTTGTTCAAAGGGCTACTTTACATAATGAAGATTTCATCAAAGATAAGGACTTAATGATTGGTGATTATGTTGTTATTAGAAAAGCTGGAGATGTTATTCCTGAAGTAGTGAGAGCAGTAAAAGAGAGGCGTTCTGACGATGTAATTGAGTACAAAATGATTGATACTTGCCCAGTATGTGGATCCCCTCTTATTAGAAAAGACGCAATGCATTTCTGTTTGAATCCACACTGTGAAGCAAAGAAGATTGAAGGTATCATCCATTACTCAAGTAGAGATGCGATGGATATTGAAGGTTTAGGAGAGAAAGTTGCTGAACAATTCTTTAACCAAGGTTTCATTCATTCAATCGTTGATATCTATGATTTATCACAATATCGAGATGAGATTATTGCTCTTGATGGATGGAAGGATAAATCTATAGACAATTTATTAGCCGCAATTGAGAAGAGCAAAGAAAATTCTTTAGAGAAAGTATTATTTGGATTAGGAATTAAAGAAGTTGGCGCTAAAATGGCTAAAACTTTGTCTAAAATCTATGGCGATATCGATGCTTTAGCGGCAACAACCGAAGAAGAATTACTTGAAATACCAGATGTTGGTCCGGTTCTATCTCAATCACTTGTTAATTGGTTCGCTGATGAAAAGAATATTGAGACAATTAATGGACTTAAAGAAAGAGGAGTTAACTTCAAATATATTGGTAGCACAGTTAAAGCTGCAAGTTCCTATTTCTCAGGTAAGACAGTCGTATTAACTGGAACGTTATCAAGCATGGGAAGAAAAGAAGCCACTGCATTACTTGAAGATGTTGGAGCAAAAGTTACAGGATCTGTTAGTAAAGCTACCGACTGTGTTATTGCAGGAGAAGAAGCTGGTTCTAAATTAGATAAAGCCCACGCTCTTGGAATACAAGTATTAAGTGAAGACGAATTCCTATCACTCATAAAATAAATTATATAAAACACCAAAATCATATGATTAGGTGTTTTTTCTTATCATATAAAGACAAGTATGATATTTTATATATCATGAAGGAAATCACAAAAGAGACATTAAAAATTGCTGCTAGAAAGATGATGTTTGAACTTTCTGATGAGGAATGCGACGCTCTTATGAGTGAAATGGACATCATTGTTTCAGAAATGAATCTTATTAGTGATATTGAAGATGTTGATAATCAAGAACCTATGGTTTTTCCTTTTGATATGACTAACGATTATTTAAGAGAAGATGAACCAACTCCTCCAATTGATAAAAATGAGGCTTTAAAGAACGCTAAAGACGTAATTGATGGAATGATTGGTCTTCCGAGGGTTATTAAGTAATTATGGGATATATGTCTAAAGGATTACTTGAAATCCATAAAGCAATTATAAGTGGAGAAGTTACACCTCTTGAATTAGTAAAAGAGGCGGTTTCTTTAGCGTTAAATGACGAAAATAACGCGTTTGAATATATATGCGCTAACGAAGCAATGGAAAGAGTAAAGCATCTTGATTCAACAAAAAAAGATAGTCTTTTATATGGCGTTCCAATTGTAATTAAAGACAATTATTCAACTAAAGATATTCCAACAACAGCTAGTAGCAACATCTTAAATGGATATGTTCCTATCTTTTCTAGTGAAGTTGTTCTTAGACTCGAAGCAGAAGGTGCTATTGTCATCGGTAAAGCTACTATGGACGAAATGGCAATGGGTGGTAGTGGAACAACTGGACATTTAGGAATGACATATAACCCATGGGATAAGAGTCACAAAAGAATTATTGGTGGATCAAGTTCAGGAAGCGCTGCGGCAATTAGTGCTGGTATTACCCCAATATCAATTGGAAGCGATACTGGTGATTCAGTAAGAAAACCTGCTTCATACGCTGGACTTGTTGGATTTAAACCAACGTGGGGAAGAATTTCTAGATACGGTTTGTTCCCTTTTGCGACATCACTAGACCACGTTGCTTATTTCACTAGAAACGTTTTCGATTCAGCATATCTATTAAATGTCTTAGCGGGTCGAGATGACAAAGATGCCTCATCTTCATTTGTTAAAGTTGATGATTACACAAAAGGTTTATCTAAGAGCATCAAAGGAAGAAAAATAGCGGTCATTAAATGTGTTGTTGATTCAATTACTAACGAGACAATTATTGACACTTTTAATAAAACAACTGACTATTTGAGATCAAAAGGCGCAATTGTTGATGTTGTTGAAATGGATAGTAAGCTATTAAAGGCTATATATCCTACATATTTCATTATTTCTAGTTCGGAATCCACCAGTAACACAGCCTGTTTAGATGGAATTAAGTTCGGAAATAGAATTGAAGGCAAAACATTTGAAGAAGTAATGATAAATACCAGAACTAAAGGGTTCTCTTCACGTATTAAAAGACGTTTTGTTATAGGGAGTTTCTCCTTATTTAAAGAAAATCAACAAGAGTTATTTGTTAGAGCTCAAAAATGTCGAAGGATGATAGTTAATGCGTTCAATAAAGTGTTTGAAGAATACGATGCCATATATTGTCCGGCTAGTCCAAGCATCGCTCCAATAGTGGGCTCATATAGCAATAACTTATCAAATGAATATTTAATTGCCGACAACTATCTTGCTTATGGAAATATGGGAGGATATCCATCAATTACTATCCCAATTGGGTTTGAAAATAATATGCCTTTTGGCGGAAATTTATCGGCAAAACCCTTCCAAGAATCACTTTTACTCAATATAGCTAGTGTTTTAGAAGAAGGAACTGGATTAAAGGATTTGGTGGCTTAATAATTATGGAATTTGAAGCAATTATCGGACTCGAATTACATATTCAGTTAGACACAAAATCTAAGATGTTTTCATCTGCTCCTGTAACATTTGGTAAAGTTCCTAATTCATCAGTGGATTATTACGATCTTGCTTTTCCTGGAACTATGCCTTCTGTAAATAAAAAGGCAGTTATTTATGCGATTAGAATGTGTCATGCTCTTCATATGGAAATAGATGATACTTTGATGTTTGAAAGAAAAAATTATTTCTATAGCGACCTTCCAAAAGGCTATCAATTAACACAAGAATTTAGACCAATTGGTAAAAATGGATATTTAACCATCAAATGTAATAATGATTTAGTGAAAATTGATATTCAAAGACTCCATTTAGAGGAAGATACATGTAAACAATTCCACACAAAAGACTATTCCTATCTCGATTACAATAGAGCGGGTATTCCTCTTATTGAAATTGTTTCTGCTCCAGTGATTAGAAATGGATTAGAGGCCGCTAAATATGTTGAAAAGATTCGTTCGATAGTTACTTATTTAGGCATAAGTGATGGCAAAATGGAAAATGGCTCTTTAAGATGTGATGTTAATATATCTTTAAGAAAGAAATGCGAAAATTCTTTTGGCACTAAAGTTGAAATAAAAAATCTTAACTCTATCTCAAACATTCAAAAAGCAATTGATTATGAAATAGATAGACAATCTGAACTTTTGTTAAGTGGTCTTGAAGTATCTCAAGAAACAAGAAGATTTGACGAAAACGCGAAAGAAACTGTCCCAATGAGAGTTAAAGTCGATAATGTTGACTATAAATGTTTCACTGATAATAACATTCCTCCAATTAAATTAAGTGAACAGTTTATCAAGGATGCGATTGATTCATCTCCTGAGTTAGCTGATTCTAAACTAGAAAGATATGTTTCTTTGGGATTAAGTGAAACTGATGCGTTGTTAATCCTTGATAATAAGGATATCGCTAGATATTTTGAAGAAGCTCTTTCATATGGAAGTTCAATTAAACTCTTATCAAATTGGATTAATGTTAATGTTAAGTCAGTCTTAAATAAAAGGATGATTAGTATTAATGATTTCCCAATTAGTCCTAAAGAGCTTAGTTTTTTAATTCTACTAATTGAAAATAGTAAAATTAATAACGTCCAAGCAAAGTTTATCTTTGAAAAGATGATTGATACTGGAAAAGACGTTCAAACAATAGTAGAGTTTATGGGGTTAGAACATACTTCTAACCAAGACGAACTATCTAATATTGTTGTTAAAATAGTTGAAGAAAACCCGAAATCTATTATTGACTATAATAATGGAAAAGATAGAGCGTTAGGCTATTTAGTTGGATTAGTTATGAAAAAAACTGAAGGAAAAGCAAACCCTCAGTTAGTGAATAAATTACTATTAGAAGAGATTAAAAGGAGAAAGTAAAATGGCAATTTTAGTAACAGGTGGCACAGGCTACATTGGAAGCCACACAGTAGTCGAATTATTACAAAAAGGATATGATGTCGCAATCGTAGATAACTATGTGACCTCTAAACCCGAAGTTCTGCAGCGGATCTACAAAATAACG
>JBGURM010000094.1:0-6416 GCA_045132035.1 Bacilli bacterium | reverse complement strand
GTGAAATGAATAACTCACTTGGTTCCCAAAGAAAGGAATTATAGATGTAGATCAATCAATTCTTTGGTCGAATTCTATAATACAAGGTGAAGAAATATGATTAAAATTGCCTTCTACGATACTAAAAGTTATGATGTCCCAGCCTTTGAAAATTACGGCAAAGAAAGAGGCATCGAATTCAAATTTTTTGAATCACATTTAAATAAAGACACTGCTCACTTAGCAAAAGGATATGACGGAGTTTGCGCCTTTGTTAATGATATAATCGATAAAGAAGTTATTGATATCTTATACTCCTATAATATTAAGTTAATCGCTCTTAGATGTGCTGGATTTAATAATGTTGATACAAAGGCAGCCTTTGGAAAGATTCATGTATTCCGTGTTCCTGCTTATTCTCCTTATGCGGTTGCAGAACACGCAATGGCATTGCTTCAAACTAGTAATAGAAGAATCCATAAAGCCTATATTAGAACTAGAGACTATAATTTCTCACTAAATGAACTCGTTGGAGTTGATTTATACAATAAAACCATTGGAGTTATTGGAACTGGTAAAATCGGTAGAGTGTTTATCGACATTTGTAAAGGATATGGAATGCATGTCCTTGCGTATGATAAGTTCCCAAATCCAAACCTAGACGTCGAATATGTTGAATTAAACGAATTATTTGAAAGAAGTGACTTTATCTCACTCCACTGCCCACTTACTGATGAAAATAAACACATGATTAATAAAGACACTATTAGAATAATGAAAAAGGGTGTTGGAATCATCAATACATCAAGAGGTGGCTTAATTGATGGAGAAGCATTACTAGAAGGAATTAAAAGCCGTAAAGTTGGATTCGCTTGTTTAGATGTTTACGAAGAAGAAGGCGAACTCTTCTATGAAGATAAATCAGGTCATATTCTTGATGACGATACATTAAGAAGCTTGATTTCTATGCCTAATGTCATTATTACTTCTCACCAAGCTTTCTTAACTAGAGAAGCTTTAACAAATATCGCTGATACTACAACACAAAATATAATTGATTACTTTAACGACAAAACAACAGAAAACGAAGTTTGTTATCACTGCGCAAATGTTGAAAACTGTAAAAAGAAAAGAAACTTAAAATGTTTCTAATAGGAGGATAGCAAAAATGTCAGTTTACGATTTCAAAGTCAAAAATCAAAAAGGAGAAGAAGTTTCTTTAAGTGAATATAAAGGAAAAGTTCTTTTAATCGTCAATACCGCAACTGGATGCGGATTCACTCCACAATATAAAGGCTTAGAAGAATTATATGAAAAGTACCGTGATCAAGGATTTGAAATTCTTGATTTCCCATGCAACCAATTCTTCCGTCAAGCGCCAGGTACAGATGAAGAAATTAATAATTTCTGTTCATTAAGATTCAACACTCAATTCCCAAGATTTAAGAAAATCGAGGTCAAAGGTAAAAACGCTGAACCACTATTCACATATCTTTGTTCTCAAAATGAGAAAAATAAATATAAGGCTGTTAAATGGAATTTCACAAAATTCTTAATTAATAAAAACGGTGAAGTTGTTGCAAGATTCGAACCAACTGATAAACCAGAAAATTTTGATAGTAGAATCCAAGAAGAATTAGCAAAATGAATAGAGAAAGAAAGATAATTCAAACAAGTATTATTGGTGTAATTACCAATGTCTTACTTGTGGCCGCTAAGGCATTTATTGGTTTTCTTGCTGGATCTGTTTCAGTTATTTTAGACGCCGTCAATAACTTAAGCGACGCTCTTAGTAGTATCATCACTATTATTGGTACTAAATTAGCAACAAAGAAACCAGATAAAAAACATCCATATGGTCATGGAAGAATTGAATATATCACTTCCTTTATCATTGCGGTCATTATTTTAGTTGCCGGTGGAAGTGCGATTTATGAATCAATTAATTCATTAATTGCCGGCCAAAAAGCGGAATACACTGATATCAGTTTAATCGTTATTTCGATTGCTATTTTAGTAAAAATTGCAATTGGATTATATTATCGTAAAGTTGCTAAGGACGTTAATAGTGACGCTCTTAAAGGAAGTGGAATCGATGCTTTATTCGATTCATTACTATCAACCGCAACTTTAATTGGAGCGATTGTCGCAAGATATACCGGAGTCTTTATTGAAGGATATCTTGGTATTGTTATCGGTTTATTCATTATTAAAAGCGGCATCGAAGTTATTTCAGGCGCTGTTAGTAATATCATTGGAGAAAGAACAAGTAATGAAGTTGCTTTAGCAATCAAGCAAACTGTTAACTCATTCCCAGAAGTTATTGGCTCCTATGATTTGATTTTAAATAACTATGGTCCTAATAGAGCAATTGGTTCAATCCATATCGAAGTTAAAGATGATTTAACTGCTAAAGAGATTCATCCTTTAACTAGAAAGATATCTCAGGAGATATATATGAAATTTGGAGTCATCTTAACTGTAGGAATATATGCTTCAAATACAAGTAATCCGCAGATTAAAGAAATTAGAAAAGACTTACACGAAATTGTTCAAGATACTCCTAATATCAAACAGGTTCACGGATTCTATGTTGATGAAGAATTAAAAACAATATCATTCGATATTCTCATCGATTTCGATGAAAAGAATCCAGAAAAGTTAAGAGATGATTTAATTGATAAGCTCAAAACAAAACATCCAGAATTCAATTATTACGTTGTTATCGACAAAGATTTCTCAGACTAAGATAGAAAAAAGAAGAACCGGTCAGTTCTTCTTTTTTAATTAATAAATTAATTATTATTCAGCAGTTTCAGTATTTGTTACTTCAACATCGACAACAGTTGGAGTTTCTTTTGCTAAACGCGCTGCTCTACGTTGATTCTTTTCGTATTCACGATCACTTGTTTTAGCGTGAATTAATAAGACAATAACAGCAACAACTGCGATAACAGCAAGGATGATAAGACCTTGATATAAGAAACCAAGTGTTCCAAAGTTTGCATTAGCAACATATAAATCACTCTTAACTGAGATGAAATCACAGCTAAAACCAAGAGCGATATACACTAATCCCCAAAGAGCTAATAAGCAAAGGATTGAGTATGCAACGATTTCAAAAATTGATAATGGTAATTTTTTCTTCATATTTTCTACCTGCTAAATAATTAAATGCTTGTGAATTAGGCTTGTCCTTGAGCCTTACGAATATCCGCAAGCATTTCTTGTAATGCTTTGTTGAATAATTCTTGCCATGCTGGTCCACTCTTTTGAATTAAAGAGTTAACGCCATCAAGTGCTTCCTTGAATAAATCTGGGAACATCTTGTTATCTCTACGTTCTCTTCTACCTTCTGACATTTCAACGACTTGTAAGCATTTATCAAGTGCATCAAGAGTTTCGTTATCAATGCAGTGATTGTGTTGACGAACTTTTCTTAATAATTCAGCGTATTTAGATAATTCGTTTTGAACGATAAAGTTACTTTGTGGAGTTGGTTTGCCTTGAGATTCTCCCATAATCTTTTGGAATTCAAAGAATGATTTTTGGAAGTCTTGCATAACAAGCAAGAAGACAAATAAACGATAATGACGATCATCAACTGGCATTAATTTTTCAATTGAATCTTCTTGTTCGTGTTGATTTCTTGCAAGATTAACATGGAAATAGATAATGTCTCTAAGTGGTTCCATTAAGTTAATGACATAGTCATAAATTCTTAAATGTTGAGAATGATCAATTCTTAATTTTCCATCAGCGGTTTTAACGATAATAGTTGAATTGTCACCATATAATTCTTCGAGCATTTCTTTATATTTCGCTAAGAAATCAACGAATTTATCTTTGTTGGCTTCTAAGAATTTACCAAGAGGTGTTTCAACTTCTAAACCTTTTGTGAGAACAGCTTTTCTTTGTTCAAAAACTTTTACATCATGTTCGCGTGGTAAAACATAATCAAGAGTGTCTCTTAAGTGTGTCGCTACGTGAATAATGTCGAAATTGTATTGATTAATATTTTTCATTATTTTGCCCTCCTTCAATACATTTTAGGGAAGTTTTACTTCGCACACGGATAGTAAACTTTCTTAATACGGGCCTAATCTATTATACACGAGTATGAGAATTAATCATAAAAATTTTATTTTTTTATTAATTCAAAACGAAAATAAGCGACTTCCTACAAGAAAAGCACCATTTTTAGTGGTGCCTTATATGTTGGATTCAAAGAATTTAAGCTATTTAATTGGATTCTCCGCTTGGATGACTCCGTATCCACCATCATTACGAATGTAGACGGTAGAAATTCTATCATCCTCTTCATCTAAGTACATGAAGAATGGGTGTCCTAATGCTTCCATACGAGTAATTGCTTCTTCAATACTCATTGGTTGTAAATAGTAGGATTTTGTCCTAACGATTACATCACTCTCTTCTTCTCTTTCAATTTCTTCAATTTGATCAAAGTCAATAGCTTTTCCTAAGGAAAGTTTGTTATTGCTACGATCCATTCTGGTTTTGATTCTACGCATTTGATCTTCTAACTTATCAAGCGCTAAATCAATGGCGGCGTACAAGTCTTCATTTTCCACTTCTGCTCTAAGTGGCATTTGTGGGAGGAAGATTGTAACTTCAACCTTTTGTGCACCTTTATGTGCACTGACGACGCAGCGGCACTCAACGTCTTCTTTAATCAAGAAAAACTTGTCGAGCTTCGCGAGCTTGTTTTGAAGAGCGTTCGAAATGCCCTCGGTCACTTCGATGTTCTTTCCGATGATTTTGTATTTCATGATATATAGGCTCCTTTCCATTTTCCTGAAATAGGATCACACTTTAATTATAATCCATATAATAAGTGATTTAGTAAGTTTTTTTATAAAAAATATCCATTTTAACAACGCTTGTCGGTGTTCCTATATTTACTAAGAAAAAAGTGCTCCAATAACGAAGCACTACTTTCCTATTTATTTAATAAAGCTTTAATTTCTTTTACTTTATCAAGTTTCTCCCAAGGTAATTTGACATCTGGTCTACCAAAATGACCATAGTTTGAAATCTCTTGATATTTGAAAGTTGGTTTTTTAAGTGAGAAGTTTTTGATAATCATTCCAGGTCTACAATCAAACACTTTATCAATGATTTCTAGAATAACATCATCACTATATTTAGCAGTTTTAAATGTTTTGACTCCAATACTTAACGGACGATTAACTCCAATCGCGTACGCTAATTGGACTTCAAGTCGATCAGCAACTCCAGCAGCGACAAGGTTTTTAGCGATGTATCTTGCCATATAAGCACCACTTCTATCAACTTTAGAAGGGTCTTTGCCAGAGAATGCTCCACCTCCATGATGAGCGCTACCACCATAAGTATCAACAATAATCTTTCTACCAGTTAAACCAGTGTCACCAGCAGGTCCGCCAATAACAAATCTTCCAGTTGGATTGATTAAATAATCAAAATCTTCATTAAATCCAAAACTTCTTGCGACTTTCACCATGATTTCATCGTGAATATATTTTCTAAATTCATCAAGGTTGACATCTGGATCATGTTGAATAGACATTAAGATATTATCAATTCTTAAATGTTTTGGATCAGTGTAATCGATAGTCACTTGTGACTTCATATCTGGTCTAGCGCCTTTGAAGATTCCTTTTCTTCTTTGATCGCTTGCTTCTCTTACTAATTTATGAGCAAAAACGATAGGGAGTGGCATATATCCTTCTGTTTCGTTAGTCGCATAACCAAACATCATTCCTTGGTCACCTGCTCCTAAATCTTCTGGCTTAGTTTGACTTACACCCATATTAATATCACTTGATTGTTGTTGAATCTTATCAATGATTTTAATCTTATGATAATCGCAGCCATATTCTGGTTTATCATAGCCAATCTTTTTAAGAACTTTCTTAACAATTCTTTTAACATTGATTGGTTCTTTACAAGTAATTTCTCCACCAACGAGGATGAAGTTTGTTGTCGCAAAACATTCACATGCGACGTGCGCGTTTTCATCTACTTTTAAACACGCATCTAGAACTGCGTCACTAATTTGGTCGCAGACTTTGTCTGGATGACCTTCACTTACTGATTCTGATGTGAATAAAATCTTTTCTTTCATGCTGATACCTTCTATTAAAAAACTTCCCCCAGAAATGGGAGAAGTTAATTTTCTTCTCAACTTATCGTTCAAGGTTCTGGGTCCTTGCTAAGGAAGAGCACTTACTCATTTTGAGAGTTGCTACTGTGTTTTTACATCCTTCTTACACAGTTCTGGATAAGCGTATATATCTTATATAAATATATTTATTTATTCAAGTGTTGTTTGATCGCTTGCGCTAATTGGTCAGGGCAACTTGTTCCGTTACGGCATTGAATACCATTTAAACGCTTATAAGCTTCTTCTAGTGGCATACCCACTAATAAAGCTG
>JBGURM010000093.1:0-10461 GCA_045132035.1 Bacilli bacterium | reverse complement strand
GATGATAATGGAAAGATTCAAGTTAACACTGGTTATCGTGTACAATTTAATTCTGCGATTGGACCATATAAAGGTGGAATGAGATTTGATAAAACAGTTAACTTATCAATTCTTAAATTCTTAGGATTTGAACAAACATTTAAAAATAGCTTAACCGGACTCCCAATGGGTGGAGGTAAAGGCGGATCTAACTTTAATCCACGTGGTAAGAGTGATGCAGAAGTGATGAGATTCTGTCAGTCATTCATGACTGAGTTCTATCGTCACATTGGACCAAACACTGATGTCCCTGCTGGTGATTTAGGATTTGGGGCTAGAGAAATTGGCTATATGTATGGACAATATAAAAGAATTGTCAATGAGTGGAGCGGTGTCTTCACTGGTAAAAATATCTCTTATGGCGGCTCATTAGCGAGACCAGAAGCCACAGGCTTTGGCCTATGTTATTTCGCTGAAGAAATGTTAAAGACATATTTCAACACCGACTTCAAAGGAAAGAAAGTTATTATTTCTGGAAGTGGTAAGGTTGGTTCAATGGCATTACGTAAAGCGAGTGATTTAGGGGCGATTGTCGTTGGCATGAGTGATATTAACGGCTGTGTTAGTGATCCAAATGGCCTTGATGTTGATGAAATCGTTGAACTCGCTAAAGCGAAAGGTGAATTCACTAAAGACTATGTCGCTAAACATCCAAATGTGAAGCATAGTGATGTTTCTAGAGACTTATGGAAAACACCTTGTGATATTGCAATGCCTTGTGCGACTCAAGGAGAAATTAATCTCGAAAACGCGAAAGAACTCAAACAAAATGGCTGTTACATGGTTGCTGAAGGAGCAAATATGCCATGTGATTTAGAAGCGATTAGATATTTCAATGAAAACGATGTCTTATTCTCTCCAGGAAAAGCTAGTAACGCTGGTGGGGTTGCTGTCAGTGGACTTGAAATGAGTCAAAACGCGATGCACTTATCTTGGACTTTTGAAGAAGTTGATGAAAAACTTAAGGGCATTATGAAAAATATCTTTAAGCAGTGTCACGACACTGCGGTGAAATATGGACAACCACGAAATCTTGCTTTAGGCGCAAATATCGCTGGGTTCTTAAAAGTATATGATGCAATGCTTGCTCAAGGTGTTTGCTAAATGAATATAGTTCAGGCTCCTCATATCTATCTTCCAAAAAAAGATGTTGATATGACTAAATATGCGGTCGTGGCCTGTGACCAGTTCACTAGTCAAAAAGAATATTGGGATGAATTAAAGGAAGATATTGGTAATTCAGTATCAACCTTCCATATGATTTACCCAGAAGCATATTTAGAATCTACTGATCAAGAATCATATATTAATAATATTAATAAAAACATAAATAGATATTTATCTAATGGAGATCTTCTCGATATAGGAGAATCTTTCATATTGGTTGAAAGAATGACTTCTTATGGAGTTAGAAGACTTGGATTAATCATTTCTATTGATTTAGAAGAATATTCTTATTTACGAGGTGTACCTTGCTCTATTAAAGCAAGTGAAGCGACAATTGTAGAAAGAATACCACCTAGATTAAAAATTAGAAAAGACGCTCCTATTGAATTACCACACACTCTTTTATTATTTGATGATAAAGATAAAACAATCGTGGAACCACTTTATGAGAGTAGAGACAAATTAGAATGTGTCTATGATTTTGAATTAAATCAAAAAGGCGGTCATATTAAAGGATATTTAATTAAAGACACTCAAAAAGTGATTCATTTATTTGATGAATTATATAAAAAGAACAATAACGGATTAATGTTTATTGTTGGGGATGGAAATCACTCTTTAGCGACCGCAAAAGCGCATTGGGAAAATGTGAAGAAAACACTCTCTGAAGAAGAAAAGAAGCGACATCCTGCACGTTTTGCTTTAGTTGAGGCTAATAACATTTATGATGAAGGAATTATTTTTGAACCAATTCATCGTATTATTTTTAACGCTGATAAAGAGTTAATTAATGGACTTAAAGAGTTATGTGTTAACGGAAAGAAAGTTACTTATCTATATTCAAAAGAATTAGGGAAAGTAGAGTTTAATATTCCTATTAACGCAGCGGAGACATATAAATTAATTCAAGAATATCTAGATAATTATTTAACTAACCATAAAGAAAGTAAGATTGATTTCATTCATGATGAATCATCTTTAATTGATGTCGCTAATAAAAATAGTGGTTCTCTTGCGATAGTGATGCCGACTATTGGAAAAAGTGACATCTTTGAATTTGTCGCTATGGATAAAGTGTTACCAAGAAAAAGTTTTTCGATGGGACACGCTTCTGAAAAGCGATATTACTTAGAAGCTAAAAAGATTGCCTAAATATTATTAATGAAAGGAGAAAAATATTAATAATGAAGGGAAATAGGATTTATAACTTTTCTGCTGGTCCAGCGATGCTACCAGAAGAAGTATTAGAACAAGTCGCTAACGAAATGCTTGATTACGCGGGTTCAGGAATGTCTGTGATGGAGATGAGTCACCGCTCAAAAGTCTATCAAAGCATCATCGATACCGCTGAAGCGGATTTAAGAAAATTAATTGGAATTCCAGATAATTACAAAGTGCTCTTCCTTCAAGGTGGCGCCACTTTAGCGTTTTCAATGATTCCAATGAATTTTGCTACTAATGGTAAGGTCGATATTATTCATACTGGTGTTTGGACTAAAAAAGTCATTAAAGACACTAAACTTTACGCTGATGTAAATATCGTTGCTAGTAGTGAAGAAGATGGCTTTAGACATATTCCTTCTTTAGAAGGACTTAAGTTTAGAGAAGACGCTGATTATGTCTATATTTGTGACAATAACACAATATATGGTTCTAAATATAAGAAATATCCAGAAACAGGAAATATTCCTTTAGTCTGTGATATGTCTTCTTGTTTCTTAAGTGAACCAATTGATGTTACTAAGTTTGGTTTAATTTACGCTGGAGCGCAAAAGAATGTTGGTCCTGCTGGAGTAACAATTGTTATTATCCGTGAAGATTTACTTGCTAGAGCCCCAAGAGTGGCTCTTCCAGCTTATTTAGATTATCGAATCCACGCTGAAAATGGTTCGATGTATAACACTCCACCAACATTTGCAATTTATGTTTGTGGTTTAGTCTTTAAGTGGTTACTTAAGACTGGTGGACTAGAAAAACGTAAAGAGATTAATGAGAAAAAAGCCAAGATCTTATATGATTATTTAGATCAAAGTAAATTCTTTAAACCATATATTGATAAAGATTCACGTTCATTGATGAACGTCACCTTTAGAACTCCAAGTGATGAACTTGACGCTGAATTTTTAGAAGGTGCGAAAAAATATCGTTTCACTAATTTGAAAGGACATCGCTCTGTTGGTGGTCTTAGAGCATCTATTTATAATGCGATGCCAATTGAAGGAGTGGAAGCTCTTGTTAAATATATGAAAGAATTTGAAGAGGCCCATAAGTAATTATGAAAGTATATTGTTTAAATAAAATCTCTCCAGTTGGATTAAAAGTATTTCCTAAAGAAGTAGAAATATCTACCGAATCTATTGATTCCGCTAACGCAGTGATGGTAAGAAGCGCAGCGATGCATGAGATGGATCTTCCAGAATCAGTTTTATGTGTTGCTAGAGCAGGAGCGGGAGTTAATAACATTCCTTTAGATAAATATGCTTCTAGTGGTGTAGTGGTTTTTAATACACCTGGGGCTAATGCGAACGCGGTTAAAGAATTAACAATTGCGATGATGCTTCTTGCCGCTAGAGATATTAGAGGCTCCATGGAATGGGTTAATGAGAATAAAAATGATGAACTCATTAATAAAACCATGGAAAAGGCGAAAGGTTCTTTTGCTGGAACTGAAATCTTAGGGAAGACTTTAGGAGTAATTGGTTTAGGTGCAATTGGTGCTTTAGTCGCGGACGCTGCTAGTAAACTAGGAATGAGAGTATTAGGAGTCGAACCTTCTAGTGCGACAATTGAAAGAAATAAAGAGCTTCTTAGTAACACTAAAGTTATTTCAATGGATGAAATGCTACAAGAAGCCGATTATATTACAATTCATGTTCCTTTAATGGATGCCACTAAAGGAATGATTAATAAAGCTTTCTTAGCTAAAGCTAAAAAAGGTGTCATTATTATTAACGCAGCAAGAGACGCATTAGTTAATGATGATGATATGAAAGAAGCTCTTGAAAGCGGCAAAGTTAGAAGATATGTTACTGATTTCCCTAACTACAAGACTGCGAATATGAATGGAGTGGTGGCAATATCTCATTTAGGTGCTTCGACTGAAGAAGCGGAAGATAATTGTGCCTCAATGGCGGCTTCTGAAATCCTTAACTTTGTTAATAACGGAAATATTATTAATTCTGTTAACTATCCAAATATTGATTTAGGGGTTAGATTAGAAAAGAGATTACTTGTTCTTCATAAAAAAGAACTTGATGGCAATGAAGTTATTAAAAGAGCAATGAATGTTGTTAAGGTCTTAAAGAGTGTAACCGCTTCTAAAGGTGAATATTCAGCGACATTAATAGAGTTTGATCACGAAGAAGAAGCAAGAGGTTGTGCAAAAAAAGAAGTCAGTAATCTCCCTGGTGTTATTAGAGTTAGAGTTATTAAATAATTAAACAAAAAACAAAAAGAAGGCGTTTCTTATATGGAATTTGCCTTCTTTTTTAGTAGACCATTACTCTTATTAGATATATTGGACCATTCTTAAGCATTTCTTTAATCGTGTTTTCTTCACGAAGTATTATAATGTTGCTTTCATCAAACTCAGACATATATTTATCAAATTGTTCAATGTTATCGAAGTATTCTATATCATCGACCATACAAGATATTTCTTCGTGTTTATTTGAGATAAGCTTAACTGAACCAAATCTATCGTAATAGACTTTATCAACATAGGGATCTGGCACTAAAACATAGACACTTTCAATTCCTTTGCTTTCTAGAGATTTGTAGTCTATATCATTCATTGATTCAATTAATGAATCAGCTACATGAACTGAATCTTTTATTGAGACTTCTTCATACATTCCTACTTTTGGGAATGTTGGTTCACTATCAAATACTTCATCAGAGAATCCGAAAGCGTAGTGTGCGTAATCCATTTGTCCATATTCTCCGTGCGCTACTGCCATAGCGGCTCCCCAACCTCTAACTGAGAACGTAACATATTCATGGGTGTTTAGTAAGGCATAAATCCATTGGTTATCAAATTCCATGCCAGTACATTCGTATCCATGCTTGATGATATCATTTACAACAGCGTAAAATCCTTCATCTGACTCATCAGCGTGTAAGTTGAATATAGCGGAGTCATCGACCCAACCAATAACTCTTTTTGGAGTCTTTTTGATTTCTTCCTTCATGACTTTTTCATTTTCTTTTGCTCTACGAGCAAGAACTTCATCGAAATGCGGCCATGGTGGGTTATCTTCAAAATCTTTTACTGCTTTTTTGAAATCGCATTCTTCTTTCATTTCCCAAGGAATCTCTTTAGTGCATTCAAGCCATTCATCAATGTTTTTGTCGTACATCAAAGTAATTCTTAGAATGTAATCTTCACAGTAAACGTTTCCTTCCACTCGATAAAAGAAGCGGCCATTATATTTCATTACTTCATCAAGATTAGCGTCACTTAGTTTGATGAATTCAAAGTCATCTTTATTCATATAATTATTAAATATTGTTTTACATATTTAAGCAAGAGACCCATTATTGAGTTTTTTTATGGAAAATAACATAAAAAAGTCTATGACTATGCTATAATGACTAACGATGTCTATTAAGAATAACGAAATTATCAAACAAGTTATTAGATATGTTATCTATCTCATTATTGTTCTAGGATTAACCGCTTTAGCGTTTTATCTAACGATTGGAGACAAGATTAATGATATCTTTACTGTCTTAGGTTCAGCGAATATTTGGTATATCCTTCTTATTTTAGTAGTGGTGATTGGCTGTATCATTTTTAGGTCGATATCAATCTTTTCTTTAACTCGTTTATTTGAAAAAGATTATTATTTCCATCGTTCAATTATGATTGATCAAATTGGTTCTTTGTATCGTATGGTGACTCCTGCTGGTATTGGTGGTCACGTAATGGAAACATATACATATACGAAACAAGGCGTGAAGATTTCTAACGCTTTAAGCGTTTTAGCGATGTATTCAATTATTTATCAAATTGTTTTAATCGCTTATGGAATTATCACGATTATTGTGAAGCATGACCTTGTTAATGAGATTGGTAGTATTTCTATTTCGTTTAATAATGACAACGCGCTTCAAGTGCCACTTTGGTTACTTGTAGGAATTGGATTTGCTTTTAACACTTTATCAATTGGTTTTATTTTACTCATCTCTTATTGGAATGGCTTTTATCATTTTATTAGAGGCCCAATCTTTAAGTTATTAGTGAAAATTAGAGTATTTAAGAATTTAGAAGAATCACAAACAAAACTTGATGGAGCGGTTATTAATTTTAGAGGAAATTTAAAGACTTTATTTAAGCATATACCGACTTTCTTGATATGTTTTGTGTGCTTTTTTATCTATATTACAATTTCTTATTCGGTTCCATATTTATGTGGTTTGGCGTTAGGCAATACTTCGGTTAACGCAAATTTCTGGGATTCAGTTTTATTATCCAATTTCCATCAAATGGTGACTTGTATTATTCCTATTCCTGGTAGTTCAGTTGTTTCTGAATTATTCTTCTTACGTTTATTTTATCCAACTAGTGGACCGGTTTTCTTTGATACAGAAGAAATCGCTAGAGCGTCACTTCTTTTATGGAGAAGTTTGATGTTTATCTTCCCACTTGTTATCGCTTGCTTAGTGACTTTGATATATCGACCAAGAAAGAGAGTTAATGATGAAAATAAGTAAGATCAAAATTCTCAAAAATAGAGTGGATATATATATCGATGATGAGAAACTTGAATTAGACAAAGATGTCTATCCAAATTTTTATCTTTATGTTGGGAAAGAATTAAGTAAGAAAGAATATCAAAGTATCAAAGAATATAACCAAGTTGCTTCTTTAATGAAATACGCTTTGTCCTTAAGAGCGAAATCTCTATATTCTGAATATCAAATGAGAGAAAAACTCTATAACAAAGGTGGAGATAAAAAAGCCGTCGATACAGTCATCAAAAGAATGAAGGATTATGATTTAATTGATGATAATGCTTTTATATTAGAACATATCGAATATTATAATTCTTTGAATTATGGGAAAAACAAAATTATTCAGAAATTATCTTCTAAAGGAATATTTGAAGAGAAATTAAATAAATATTCTTTTCCAGTCAGTACTGAAAAGAAAAAAGCTAAAGCAATATTTCCACGCTTAGAAAAGAAATATTCAAAATATAATTTTGTTCAAAAGAAACAACATATTTATAACGCTTATATCTCAAACGGCTTTGATAGTGATGTCGCTAAAAGTGTTATTGAATCTAATATTGAAGTGAAAGATGATAAAGAAGAATTAAAGAAATTAAAAGAAGCATATATCAAAACTAAGACGAGATTAGCTAAGAAATACGCGAAAAAAGAATTAAGACAAAAAATAATTCAATCTCTTTTACAAAAGGGATATCGAATGAATGATATTATTAAAATAATAGAAAAGGACAACTTATGAGATTAATCAAGGAATTATGTGAAGGGGACCGCCTTATCATTCAGGCTCTAATCGGCGCGGTAAGCCAAGGAACAAACAAAAGTGGTCAATTATACTTAAACGTAGAATTAAGGGATTCTAGCGGTGTTTTAAGTAGCAAGAAATGGGAAGTTGAAGATGGAGATAAAGAAATCTTTGTCACTGGTAATATTGTTTCTGTGATGGTGGAGATTATTAAATATAATGATTCCCTTCAAGGAAAGATATTAAAGGGAACACCTTTATCCGCGGATGAAGTTGATGTTACTCGTTTTATTAAAGCTTCTCCAATTGAAAAAAATGAGTTAATTGATCGTTTTAATAAATTATTGGCCTCTATCAAAGATAGTGACTGTAAAAAGTTATTAGATTATTTTATTAAAAAGTTTGGGGATCAAATATATGTTTCTCCTGCTGGAGTGAGTATGCATCATGAGTTCGCAAGTGGACTTCTCATGCATAGTGTGTATCTCGCGGAACATGTTGATTATTTCTCTCATGTTTATAACGATATTAATCGTGATGTCGCGATTACAGGAGCGTTACTCCATGATTTTGGAAAGATGATTGAACTAGAAGGTCCAGCGATTTATCACTACACAACTGAAGGGAAATTATTAGGACATATTTCAATTATGTGCGGTGAATTAAGAATTGCCGCGAAGGAATTAAATATCACTAGTGAGATTCCTTTATTACTTGAACATATTGTATTGTCTCACCACGGACAACATGAATTTGGTTCTCCTGTTCTTCCTTTAACAAAAGAAGCATTATTAATCTCAATGATTGATAATCTTGATAGCAGAATGATTATGCTTGATAAAGCATATGAAGATGTCGCTCCTGGGGAATTTACTCAAAAGTTATTCCCGCTTGATGGAAGAACATTCTATAAGCCCAAGAAATAAGGAAGAGTTATGAAAGACAATAAATTCTTAAAAGTCAAAAATGGCATTCAATCATATGAATTGATGACAGAGGAAGAACTAAAAGAAGAAATTGAAATAGGATATAAAGAGGCAATTAATGGAGAAGGAGTCCCTCTAGACGCCGCAATTGAATCTATTAGAAAAGAAATTAAATAAGTAAAAAAATGACCCTCGATGAATGAATTGAGAGTCATTTTTATTTTTGGAAATAGTATTTGCCATCTTTAATAATGATGACAACATCATCGTTAGAACCAACAACATTATTATCTTTATATTCTAATTGTTTTTGAATAATTGTGATTTCTTCATCGTTTAAGGCTGAATAAGACACTTTTTCATCAATCTCCTTAATCTTCCTTAGAAAGTTAAAGAAACTTGCTGATTTACGGTATTTCTTGTTTTCAAAATCAATTTCAAAGGCCTTAATGTTTTTGTTATGCCATTCTTTTAAAGAAACAACACTGTCATTAGCTTCGAGCAGATATTTATTTAATTTATTAAAGCAGTACTCTTTTGACACTGAACCGAGATTAAGAGCGTATTTAAGTTCAGCAATTTGAGTTAAGGTTGTAACTAATATGGATTGATAACTTAACCAGCCTTCTATTTCGGTGAAATGTTTCTTGTAGTTAGCGTATGATTTTTGACTCCTTTTTGTTAAAGAGATAATCGCATCGTTCGCGTGACCTAATAGTCTTTCACATTCATGTTCATAATTATCGAGATTTTCGAGCTCTCTTTTTCTAACGTCCTTCTTCTTAAAAAGAAGATCTTTGTTATCTAGGATGTTTAAAATATCAATAACTAGTGATTTGACTCGATTACGATAATCGATTAATTGGAATTCTTTAATGTCTTCAATTTCTGAAGAGACACGACTCATCTTTTTTGAAACTTGTCTAGTTTGATAGATGTTGACCACTAAAACAAGAATTGAGACACCCGCTAAACCGGCAGAAACACCTAATGTCGCTTTTGATAGAGTTCCACCTAAAGCGTTAGTAGCGACTTCGTTGATTTTATTATTAACATCCGTATCTACTATTTTCTCTAACTTACTTTGAGAAATAATCATCTCTATGGTTTTAATTGCGGTAGATGATTTCTTCAAGAAAACACTGGCTTTAGGAACAAAGTCGTTGATGTTTTTAACCAAATTAGTGTCTTTTATTTCTTCTAATTCGTTTAAGTTAGGAACAACTTTTGTATCAACAAAAGAGACGATTTCGTCAGCTTTAAAAGCAACTTTTTCAATCTTATTAATATTTTCTCTTTTAAATAACTTAGTGAACACACTCATAGATATCAATATTATATCTTCTTTGTATAAAAAAAGAACCACATTTGATGTGATTCTTAATATAAATATTAAAGCTTTCTTTTAACTTCTTCAGCAATCGCTGGAAGGTTGAGTTCTTCTTTATTTGACTTCATTTCTAAGATAAAGCCTTCTTTTCCTTCGTAGCGAGGAATGACATGAACGTGGAAGTGCATAACGGTTTGTCCTGCGGCTTCATAACAGTTAGTGAGGATATTAACTCCTCTAGCGCCTAAGAATTTAATGTCGACTTGACCGATTCTTTGAGCGACATCCATGACTTTGTGCATTTCTTCTTGTGGGATGGTTAGGAAGTTATCGTAATGCTTTTTACTAACCACTAGAGCGTGTCCTTTGGTGACTTGAGAAATATCTAAGAAGGCGATGACATCGTCATCTTCATATAATTTGTGACAAGGGATTTCTCCATCGATGATTTTACAAAAAATATCTTTTTCCATGACTTTAATATCTCCTTATTTATTATTAATTCAATTATAGAAAGTTAT